>JBAYWJ010000056.1:0-14629 GCA_041674125.1 Kiritimatiellia bacterium | reverse complement strand
TTTCGCTTTGAACGCCCGGTGCCAACCTGCGTGCATCTCGTTTTTTCATGCCCAAAGACTACATCAAGATGCGCCTGTTGTCACTAAAATATTGTAATATATTTAATTGCCGGATTAATAATAAGGGCGTTAACATAGGCTGCGCGAAGGTAAATAATTCAAAGTTAAGGAATTTTCCACCTTTCTATCTGAAATAGATCCGCTTAAGGCGGAATGCGGATCCGCCAAGGCGGACAATGTTGTAACCGGGGGCGCTGACCCCGGACCCGCCTGCGCTGAAGCCGCTTCGGCGGGCAGGCCGGCTTCAACAAAGCCAGCTACAGTTGTGAAGGCCTAATTAAAGCGAGTTGCTCCGGAGGATTAAAAATTATGAACATTCTTTTCAATGATTCTTGGCGCGCGCCGATATTACAGATAATAGTGGCGGGCCTGATGATGGCAACGGTCTGTTCCGGTCAGCAGGAAATACGCGGCCTACGCGTGGTGCAGGCCCCTGACGGCAAGCCCGCCCAGGGCATCAACTGGCTCGTGCTGATCGCGGTTGACCAGTACATGGATTGGCCCAACCTAAGGGGTCCGGTCAAAGACGCCCAGGCCCTGCAAAGCGTCCTGACCAGGCGTTACTTGTTTGATGAAGAGCACACGATCCGTCTGTATGACGGCCAGGCAACAAAGTCCGCAATCATCAAGTGCCTGCAGTGGCTGAACGAAAAAGTTACGGCCAAAGACTCGCTCCTGATTTATTATGCCGGACACGGATTTACGGACCCGTTTTCTGCGACGGGTTACTGGGTGCCGCACGACGGCAGCAGCGACCGGATTGACAAGGGGCATTGGATTCCCAATGCCGAAATCCGCGGGTACATGAAGACCATCCGGGCCAATCATGTCCTGATTGTCGCCGATTCGTGTTTTTCAGGGGACATACTGGATATAGCCCGCGAATCCCCGGCCGAACTTACGGAAAACTACTACCTTACCGCGTTCCGGTACCGGTCACGCCAGGTGTTAACCAGCGGCAATAGCCAGCCGGTATCCGACAGCAGCGCTTTTTCATTTCACCTGGTTGACGCCCTGGAGCGCAATACAGAACCGTACCTGGACCCAATGGTTCTTTACCTGTCCATACGGCGCGGCGTGGCACCACCCCAGCTTCCGCTGCTGGGAGCACTTGCCGATGCCGGCCACCAGTCCGGCGGAGCATATATCTTTTACCTGAGAAGGGAATTTGTCCATGCGGCACCCAAGGCGGCAGCAGCCTTGCAGAAGCCGCAAAAATTTAAAATCTCGCTTAACACCTTTGGCGGCGACGATGCCTGCATGGCGGAAGCTGCCCCTGCCAGGAGCGAGTATGCCCAGGGTGAAAAAGTCACATTTTCAGCCCGCCCCTCACGCGATTACCTCTTCGAGGGATGGTCCGGGAGTCTCGATGGTTGGCGGGCCACCCAGTCGGTTGCGATGTATTCGGATTTACACGTGACGGCCGTGTTCCATCGCAAACCGCCTGTTGCCGATCCGGCGAAGCCGATAGCGGTCGAGCCTGCCAGGATTACATCACCGCCGGCGCCGCCGTCAGATTGGGGCATATCCGTGCTCGGCGGCTTTTCGGCGGCCACCGGCGTTGCCGGGGGGGAACTTCAGTGGCAGAACTTCGCGCTCTGCGCCGGGTATCTGCCGAACGAGCCGATTGTCGGAGGTCTGAAACTGTATGCCGAACCTCATTCGGATTCCGTATTCCTTGGCATTGTCGGCGCTTACAAAAATGAAACTGAAGATCGTGGCAAGGGGCGGATGGTCGGCCTGGTGGCCGGCTACCGTTTGCAGTGGTATTCGCATATAACCCTGGTCCTCGGCATTGGCGGAGGGATCTTCCGGGAAGATGATAAGAGCGAAGTTGAATTCATGCTGCTTCCCGATATTGCACTCGGAGTGTCTTTTTAAAGGAACCAACAGTAACTTAACGGATAAGGAGTCATGATAAAATGATCAGCGGAAAATATATTATGCGACTTTTTACGAGGCATATCGAATCAGACCGTGATTCTGCCCGACATCCGCTTCATTGGCCCGGCTCAATGGTGTTTTCACTTTGTCTGGGCCTGCTGGTCCTTGTGGCCGGATGTGAAAAGGACCCGACAATGATTGAAGTGTCAGGGCAGGATGAGCCTGACGCCGCGGAAGAGGAAGTAGGTTCGGATACCGACAACCTGGCGGACGCGAAAGAAGATAATTCTTCAACGCGTTTTACTCCTCCCGAATCTCAGGCCATTGATACCGGGACCGTGCTGCTGGATACGCAATATCCGACGGTAGTCGGCGACCTGGGGTTTTCACGCTCGGGGAGCGTCGCCTATGATGCTGTTAACAAGGTCCCGCCGCATTGGCGGATTACCGCGGTTGATGGATATATTGCGTTTATGTTCAGGCGGCCGCTTAATTTCAACTTTCATGCGCTGGGATCCACTGTTTCAGGAATTTCCTATTGCTACATAGACGTCTACGTAAATGACGAGATTTACTGGTATAATAAATTTATCCATGCTGGCTGGGCTGATTACACAATTCCGGCTTCGGCGTTCCGCGCAGGCGCGGGCAACTATGTAAAAATTGTGCTGCGCGGCAAGACCCATTTATGGGTTGACCAAGTATATACCGAATAACACCTGCCGGTATTAAATGCAAAATCATTGCGGGTAAAAGGCCTTTTAGCGCATTACTATTCTTTCATTCATAAGAATCCCAATGTGCCGACGAATACAGGATATATATGACGAGATGATTATAATCGGCGTTTGTCAAATGGCTGGGGGATCATGGTAAAATTCATAGGTAATACGATTTTTTTCGGGATTGTGGCGGTGGTATTACTGGTGGGCGCGAATGAGATCGGGCGCCGGCTCACAACGGGTAGCATTCGCCTGGATGATGAGTTGCATTCTGCCTGGGATGCTATTTGTGAGGTGTCAGTGCTGTTCGGCGAGAAAAATTTGGCAGACTATTTTGTCCGGGCGAGAGCTGAAAGCCGGTCTCCGGAACATAACCTTGCGCCAACCGGGACAGCCGGGGCTGCAGCAGCCCCGCTTAAGGAGAGCGAAGCGGACAAATCCGCTGGCTACAGTGATACCAACGCGACGTTAATCATTCTAAATCAAAATCATGAGTTCGGCCGAATCATGGACGTGGTTGCCGCCACCCGGTCGGAACTGAAGGCAGGCTGCCGGTAAATTCCGAAAGGATGGATATATGCGGATGATGAGGGTAAAATATGTTCTGTTAATCGCCCTCCTCTGTGTTTTTTCAATGACTTCATGGTCCGAACCGGTACAGGTGGAGGCTGAAGGCCGGGCCGCCGGCAACCTGCCTGATGCGCGGGAGCAGGCATTGACCGATGCCCTGCGTGAAGCGGTGCAGCAGGGCGCCGGGATTGATGTTTTGGGCGCGACTAAAGTGAAGGAATACGTGTTGGATTACGATCGGATTTTTGCACTTTCCTTTGGCCACGTCAAAAGCTATGCCGTATTGCAGTCGGGGTTGGGAGGGGACAACATCTACCATGTTAAAATCAGGGCCACTGTGGATCGCGGACAGCCGGAATTGCAAAATGCGCTTGCGCTTCGCATGATTGTTCACCTGAGGGGATCGCCGCGAGTTGCGTTGGAAATGGATGAATTGATTGAAGGCCTGCCGCCGGATTCCAATTTTGCCGGGAGCTGGTTCGAGGCGGCCGCCCGCGATATGCAACTGCAGTTGGTTGATCTCGGTCGCGTTGCCTGGCATGGCGACATGCTGGCATCGCGGGACGAGTTTTTCGGTGATAAGCAGATTGCGGAACTCCGCCGGCTGAAATTCAGTCAGGAGGCCGATTTCATCATTCATGCCCGGCTGCGCGGCAGGTATGCGGGCCAGGAATCCCTGTACGGTATGAAACCCCGACACCGGTTTTCCCTGGTCGCGGACCTCAAGGTCTTGTGTCCGGAAACCGGAAACGTCCTTGCATCCGTTCCCATGGCCGGGTGCGGGGACCTGGAAAGCGATTTGCAGTCGCCAGAAATGGCTGCGCGTGACTTGGTGCACAAAATGCTCTCCGGCAACCTGGGCAGTCAATACCCGGGTGCCTGGAGCCTGTTCCGCAAAATGTTCGCGGCCTGGATCGTGAAGATGGATTTAGGCGCCATCCGGCGCCTGGAGTTTGCGCGGATTACAGATGTCGAATTTGACTCCATCCGGAAAGCGCTTGGCGATACGCCCGGGATCACCGGCGTCTGGCCACGCGATTTTGACAGCAAGGGGCTTTCCTTCATTGACGTGGAAAGCCGCCTGGATGCGGCGGGATTGAGAATGGCTGTAGTGAAAGCCATGGGCGGCGCATTGGCTTTTGACCGCGGTACAGATAATTACCTGCAGTTCAAGCGGGCAGGGCCAGGGCCGGGGCAGGAGCTGGGGATTGAAAATCAGCCGCTGCCGCGCCGGAATGGATCTGGCGAGGCAGGGAAGTCAGTCGCCGTCGCCAAGGCTATGGCGGCCAAGGAAGCCGGTCCGACCGTGGCTAGCTACCTGGAAGCTGGCAACATCCTGCCGATTTGGGTCTGGGGATTGATTAGCGCCGGCGGGGCGCTGATGGGGGGTGGGGTATATTGGCTGGGCAAACGCGGCCCGGGAAAGGTCGCGTAAGCCTTATTTCATTTCCACGTATACCACCTTGCCGTCCGGGGCGGAGACAGTTTGCCGCAAGACATTTCCGCCGGCCATGTATTCAACCCGGCAGGATTCATCAGCCGGAAGATACAATACAACAGTGCTGCCTGCCGGAATTGACTGTTCCCGGAACTCCCGTTTTCCTTCCAATTGCCACATCAAGTGCCCGGTTGAAATTCCGCTGGCGGCCGCAGTCTTGAGCAGGACTGCGCCCTGTCGGCGATGCCCCGCACTTGCCTGCAGCGAATCAAGGGTGCGTTGATATAAAGGCTTGAGTTCAACCGGTACTGGAATATCTACGCCTGCTGCTGGGCTTCCCGCCGATATCCTTGCGGCCTCCTTGGGGCTAAAGACTTCAATGCCTGCCACGGAGACATCAAGCCCCGTTGCCGTCGCGGCTTTCGGTCGCGCAGCTGTTTTTTCGATGGATACCGGCGTTGATGGAACTGGCGGCACGGTGTGAGATCGCCACCAGGTGATTCCAATTCCTGCCGCCACGATTATTAAAGCGCCTGACCCGATCAGCACCCAAGACACCCACGCGGCCGCCCGCCGGCAGGGACGCGGGAATGTCACTGGCCGATTCGCCGCGGCATCGCGAAGCGCGGCTGCCAGCGCGCCGGCGTCAGGATAGCGGCTGAACTGATTTTTTTGAAGGGCTGTCCGGATGATTACATCATAATCTGAAGGGATGGAAGGATTTTTAC
The DNA here is from genome assembly GCA_041674125.1 of Kiritimatiellia bacterium. Classification (GTDB taxonomy): domain Bacteria; phylum Verrucomicrobiota; class Kiritimatiellia; order JAAZAB01; family JAAZAB01; genus JAQUQV01. Next base: position 9,227 of record JBAYWJ010000056.1, on the reverse strand, counting down.
TGGAGGGTGGAACCGGGCTGGCATGCAGAATTTCCTGCAAGGCATTGCCGCGGCGGTTTTTCACGAGATATGGGAAAGTGCCGGTCAACAGGTTATAAAGGATCATGCCGAGTGCGTAAACATCGGTACCCGGAGTCACCTGCCGGGTTTGATCGGGGTCAGCCTGTTCCGGCGCCATGAACTGAAGTGTGCCCAGCAGGGAATGGTCCATGGTGAGCCGCTTTCCCGCATCTTCCTCGCAGGCGCGGGCCAGCCCGAAATCCAGGAGGCGCACGTTGCCGTGTTTGTCAATCATGATATTTTCCGGCTTAAGATCGCGATGGACCAGCTGCGCGGCATGGAGCGCCTGGACTACCTCGCAGATGCGCAGAAAAACTTCGAGTCGTCTGGGCATGTCTGGCTGTTCCTGTTCGATATATTGCGCCAGGGAGCGGCCTTCGATGAAGGGCATGGTGTAATACGGCATGCCGTCGATTTCCCCGGCTTCAAGAACCGGTACCACGCCGACGTGCGCGACGTTGGCGGCCAGATTGATTTCTCTTTGAAACCGTTGCCTGGCTTCGGGCGATAGAAGCTTGCCACCCCGCGGGATTTTAAGAGCCACAATGCGCTGTGGCTTTTCCTGTTCAGCCTTGTAGACCAGGGCCATGCCCTTGGCCACGAGCGTCAGGATTTTGAACTTGCCGATCCGTTCGGGGATGTTGTCATCCTCCATGCCAAAAAGAGGAAGGGGCGGACCGGTCCGCTCCGTTATGTCCGGCTTATCATTATGGGTATCAGTTGGCACAGAGTTGCTAGTTGCTGCGTTGTTTCCGGCTACAATAAAGCAAACCCGTGCAGATGTCCAGCAATGTATCGTGGCTTGTCGAAAGTCAAAGCAGGACATCACCGCAAACGGCGAGATAATCGCAGGAGGGCATAATCGCTTTGTCGCATGCCGCCCGGCATCAAGGTAGCGGCAGCCGCAAGCGGCTCTTAGAAAAAATACCGCAGGCCGAGTTGCACGCGCTGGTCGGAGCTGGTGACATCGCTGCCGTCATAGAAGACATTTCCGCTGGCGAGCGCATACACGTAGGCGAGGGAGACTGCGAAATTCTTCGTGATAAAATATTCCAACCCGACCTTTAGTTCCAGCACGGCAGCGTCTTTTGTGGTTTCGGTCGTGGTTTCCGTGACGGATGTTGTGCTGGTTGTCGTTCTGGTGATTTGCGGGGCATCGGCATTATCCTCCTGCTCGCCCCCTTCTTCAGCGCCGGATGATTCCTCTTCGTTGTCTTCCCCAGAAGCGTTGTTGATGATCAGGGTATCGAGAACCGTTTCCCTTTCCATTTTGGTCGTTTCGGTAATATCGGCCCGCTGATACTTCAAGGCGATACCCAGAAACGGAACCAGGCGGAAGCTTGTATCCAGGTGATATTCGCCGAACACCCCCGCGTTCAAGGCCTTGAACGAGTCGCTGCGGGCCAAGGCCGCGGCAATCCCAATTTCCGTGTTGTCCAGAATAAAGTAGCCGAAGGCGCCCTCGAACAGGAATGTTGACCCATCACCGCCGGCCTTATTCCATTGTCCGTTAAGTGCCAGCTCCCTGGTTCCGAATGGGATGGGATCCGCAAATAAACAGGCAGTTGCCATGATCCATGCGCCAAACCATACAAAGGTTTTTTTCATTGGTTATTCTCCTTGCCTTTCGCAGGTTTCCGGTTGCTGTTCAACAAGCCTCTTTGCCCGGGATTTTCCTGCGGTCTGTAGTTGTATTAGCGGCCGGGCTGGAAATCTTACGCCAGAAAATACCCGGCAACAGAGTGCCAGGGCTACAGCGCACATTTCCCGCCGCTCACGCAAGGCTGGCCTACATACCGAAATCAAACCGTGCTAAAAATCTCTTTCCTTTCACGTAAGAACATCTACGGCGCCAACAATACATCAATAACAGGCCGGATTAAAATGGCCAAGGAGGTTACTATCATGAGGAACAACGTTGTATTTTATTCCGCGACAGCCGGGCTCCTGGCGGTCATATTGTTGGCCGGCTGTGCCACCAAGGCACCCCAAAGGGCCACTAGGGTGGAGCCGCTGATGTTTTCCAATGACATTGCGGCTGATGTGCAGTCCAAGGTCAACGACGAAAACGATCCGCGGCAGGTCATCCTGTTTGCGCTGGATCTTTCCGGGCGCGGCCGACATCGGGATGCGGCCCGGTTTTTCCGCGAGGCGGCAGAGAGGTTCAGTTCGGAAGACAACGAACTGGCCGTGGCCTGTAGCGCCGCGGCGGCCAACGAATACCTGCTGGCGGGCGACGCGTTGGGATTCCGGGCGGAGGTCAAAAACCTAGAGCAGGCGATGAATCGTTTCCAGGCCGCGGGGGCCGATGCCCGCGTTGCGGGGGTGCTTGCGCTGGGAGATCTCGCCCGCGGCGCGAGGCGGCCGGGCCCCACTACGCCGGAGGGCGCAGTGGACCTTTTTGAAGGGCCGGAAAAACAGGGTGAAAGCAAACCAGCCGGGCGTAAACAAGCGGAGGATTCCAATGAAGCAAAGTAAAAGACTGATCGCGGCAGCGGCATGCGCGGCCCTGGCGGCAACGCTCGCTCTGCCGGTAGCGGCCGTGGAACAGACGGGGAAGATCATCGAGAACATGGTTGCCGAGGTTGACAGGCAGTTGATAACGCTCGAGGAATTGAGCGCGCAAAATCAGGGCGAGAAAGAGCGTTTCAAGAGCGCCCTGGATGCCGAGTACGTCCACTACGATACGGCGAGTAACTCCATGCAGAGGGCCACGGCGCGCGGGGAGATGGTGAACCTGCTCGCCAAGCTCAACAAGGTGGACCGCTCCGAGGTGGATGCGACCATGGAGACGGGCGTCAACGTCATTGAGGCACTCAGGAAAATCCAGGGTGCCATAAAAAATTCAACCCAGCTTACGCCTGAGAAACTGGCCGAACAGAAGAAAAAGCTTGGCCAGTACGTGAAAAACGCGGCGCGGATCGTGAGAATGGCGGAAAACAATGATCCGGCCAGCCGGAATAGGACCACGGCGCTGAAGAACTCGCTGATCATGCTGCACAAGCAACTGCAGGATCCGGTGCTGGGTACCGCCAAGGCCATGGAGCGGGTAGGCGAGACCATCCGGACCCTTGAAGACGTGGCGGTCCAGTTGGAGATCCTGCGGGGAATGCTTGAAAACGAGCGCATCATGCTGCTAACGGCCTCGAACGTGATGACGGTTGACCTGGCGCTGCTGCGCCTGGCGCGGGCGCACCTGGGGACAGACGCGATCGCGGACATCTCCGGGCAGAAGTTTAACGATGTTGTCGAGCGGATCCGCAAGGCGCGCGAGCCAATCACGGAGAGCGAGAGCATCCTGGCGGCAACCGTTGAGCCGTATGATACCGGCGCCTGGGAGCTGATTGGCTCGGAAGAATTCGCGGAGATTGTGCAATAGAAAAAGGAGCATAAAATGAGAAACAGTAAAGCAATAATGCGTTGGTTGCAGATCGGCGCCACGGTGGCGGCTGTCATGCTGCAGGCCATCCCGGGAGTTGCCGGCGAGGATTCATACGAGAAACTGGTTGCGCGCTGGAAAAACGAGCGGGAAGTCCTGCTGCGCAACATGGCGCGGAACTTGCTGCAGGGGCGCAGCGAGAAGTCGGCTGCAGCGGACGTGATGACGCTGTCGCGCCTCGAATCGGGGCTGGCGACTCGGCCGGGAAATTTCCTTTACCTTGGCGCGGTTGAAAATGCCTATGACCCGCAGTCGGTCGCGGGCGCCGTCGTGGCCCTCTATCTCAAGAACCGGGGCGTAATCGGCGACTCGGCGGATTTTTTCCGGGGCAAGACGTTCTATGTCATGAAAGAAACGTTAAAGGTCGCACCGGCGCCTACGCTGTGGGAAGAGTTTGCGACGCCTGTCCGTCCCCCCAGGCGGGTTATGCCCCCGGATAAGACCGGCAGCACCGTGACCGAAATTGAGACCATCGAAACGAAATACACCAATGTTGTGGAAAAGTAATGCTTTTGACAGCCGGCCGCTGGTCCGGCTATGTGAACATGTCTTCAGCTGGCAGGGATGGCTGCTATGGGCCGGCGCAGGTGCAGGAACGGCCTTGGCGGCCTATTGCCTGGGTGATCCATTGTGCGGCGGTAGAATGCTGTCGGGCGCGTGCCGGTATGCATTCAACCAAGTTGGAATCGTGGTCGTGGGGTTGGTCCCGCTGGCAATATGGGTCTTGCGCCTGGTCTATCAGCAGGTGGCCGGGCTGCAGTCAGGGATCCGTCGGGTGGAAATTGATTATGACTATATCGCGCGTTCGTCAACTCTGTTGGGACTACTGGGTACCGTGATTTCACTGAGCATGGCGACCGTCCGGCTGGCGCAGGAGGTGTCAATCGGGTCCAGCTCGGCAATTCTGAAAGTGATTCCCCTCACGGGACAGGCGCTCGTGAGCACTATGGTGGGACTGGTCATCGCGTTTGTCGCCGAGACAGCCCTGCATGTGATTGAACGGAGGAAACATGTATGAAAATACCCCGCTGCGTCGGCCATATGGAATTCACCCGACGTTACTGGACGTGGTGTGTTGCCTGGTCTTTATCTATATGCTCACCTCGCTTCTGGCAGTGTCGAGCCGGCAGGAAGCGCGGGAGCGCACGCTGCCCCCGGTTAACCTGAGCGAGATGGAGGAAGCGGCAGGGCTTGGAAACCAGGCGACAAACAGCCTGATTGTAACCGTGAAGCCGGGGCCGGAATACCTGATTGATGACGCCGCGCTGGGCCTCGATCAGGTTCCCCGCAGGCTTGCCGAGCAGCGGCCAGCGGAAGTGGAAATTCGCGGTGATGAAGCGGTGAATTACGGGGACATCATGGCGGTCCTGCGCCTCTGCCGGAAGGCCGGGATTGACCGGGTGGCGTTAACCTACAAGATGAAGGAGCAGGAATGACGGAAGACAACAATAACCCGGCTCAGGAACGCCCCCGGAACATAAGAACCGGCACGTACCTGGCGATCCTTGCTTTTATGGTTGGATGGATGGCGGTGCTGGGATTCACGCGGTTAATCAGGCACCCGGGCACTGGCGCCCACACCGCATTTTCGAGCAGGCACGGCGTGACTAATAATATCACGGCAGTAAACCATCCAATTGCTCCGGAACAGCATGCTATATCCAATTCGGACATAAAAATGGCGGCTGCACCCCCACCGACCGGGACGGAGCAGGGATCAGTGTCCGAAACGGGAGAGCAGGATATTACCAGGCAGCTTTTCAAAAAGAACATTGATACGCTGCGGATGCTGTCTAAAAGGTGAAAAAGCAAGAGAGCAGTAGATTCAGTATGATTCATGAAGACCATTCGAAAGCATACGGCAGTTCTCATTGGCCTGCTTCTTGTGGCCTGCATGCTGATATTGTGTTTGAATATTTGTCGTGTTCCATCCCGCCCGGACAACGCCGGTTCCGAATCATCGCGTCTTCCTGTCGTGCGCCCGGAAACAAACCTCCAAAAAACCTGCGTCATGTTGCGCCCGTGGCGTGACAAGCAGGAATCGCCGGTGCCTCCGCCTCCCCCAGCACCGCGAATTGAGGAGCCAATCCAAGGGGCAAAAAAGGTCGCGGATACGTCCGATCCGTCGGATAAGAAACAGACGTTGGGCCGGCAGGAGGACAGCAAGAAGGATAAACCCCCGGTGTCCGCCGCATCTCGCGCCGAATTAACAACAAAGCCATTGCGCGAACGAGAAGCGCCTGCCGGGCGAATTGAACCTCCTGTAAAAAAGGTGGTCTATGCGGGAACAGCCCGCGAGGTTGGTAAAGAATTATTGGGAGCGGGTGGAAAACAGAAAGGCACGATCCCCCTGATCACCATGGACTATCGCCGCACTTTGGGCTGGCCGGGCTATGTAAGCGAAATGCTCAAGTTGGGAGGTCTGTTTTTTGTTTATGATAATCACGTGCAAAGGATTCGCGCCCAGATTGATGTGCTCCATGGAAAAATTATTACAACGGCCTGGGATTCGCTCAAAGGCATGAGCCCGCGAATGCGGGAAATCAAAAGCGAGCTTGCCGCGGCCGGAATCATGGAAGAAGCTCAAAAGACGCTTGGCAAGAGCGACTATTCCCTGATTTTGTTGCTTCCCTTGAACGTTGACGCCGATATCATCGGCGGAATCGCGCAAGGCCTGGCCGCTCATAACATCGACATTCAAACCGTAGGCCAAATCATCGGCGAACATGAACTTGGCGGAAAGGGAATATGTTTTCATGTTCAGCAACTGGTACGCCGCGACGGGGTTGCGGAACCATTTGATATCGTTCTTACGTTTTGAGCTGTTTATTACCTTATAACGTAAATCTGCCATGGAACCCGGACATCATAATTCAGGCATGACTGTTAAGGACGGAAAAATGATCAGGTGGTCGAAGAAAGTGATCGAGGTCATCCGTCCATGGGGACCTAAAGCCGGCGCCTGGTGTTTTGATCGCCAGGCCGGCGAATGGACGCGATTTATACCCCGCATTGATTTCAGTGATTCGATGAAAATTCCGCCCTCGCGCCCTTCCCTAGCTGGTGAAAAGGGTCAACTGTTGTTGCCTTTTGGGGATTCTCGCCGGGATTGGCAAAGACGGAAGTCGGAAAAATACGCCTCGTTCTTTGCTCAGGTTCCGGAAGAAGCGCGGCATATGGCCGCGCGATTTCAAACGCGTTTTGGTGAACAATGGCAGATTCTTCAGTTCATTAATCGTGCCGGCCGACCTGCCTTTGAACTCGTGCGGGATTGCCCGGCGCTGGGTTTTGCGGTGGCGCGCAATTTTTGTTATCGCCCCAACACTCACCCGGCCCGAACCGCCCGGCGCCTTGTCGGAATGAAACGTCGCCAAACCTGCGCCTGGCTTGGTTTCCCGGTAAAGGAACAATCCGTAAAAATCCTGGGGAAGATTCCACCGGAATGTGTATCCATGATGGGGCTTAAATTCTTTCGCGATGCATTACAACATGAAGAAATCGCTGATATCTTGTCCCACTGCCGGAGGGTTCATGTTGGTGTGATGCGCCTGGCAAGCCCCCGTTTATTTTGCCATTTTCTGCCCAGGTTGATCCTGGAGGTTGCCTCAAGCCGCCGGGAACAAACGATTGCCCATTCGGCGTATATGTTGATATCCCTGCTGGATCTGGCGGATGAACATCGCAGAAACAGGATGATTTTTCGGGATCGTGACCAACTCGATGCCGCTTATCAGGAGATCTGGGCTGTTGGCGAATATTCTGAGATGATTGATCTTGATAGCGTCATCATACCTCCTCCGCCTTTGTTGGGAACACCCGGGATTGAACCGCTCCATTCTTTAGACCTGTTAATCGAAGAGGGCCGTGTTCAGCACAATTGTCTTGGTTCGGCGTGGCAAATCCGGCAAGTGGCAAAAGGCCACGTGTACTATTACCGCGGGGTGCCGCCAGCTTGCCCGGAACGATGCACATTCGTTATCGAACGTGAATCCGGTAAATGGGTGTTAACGGAAATCAAAGGAATATGTAATCGCCCGGTCGGCGTCGCAACCCGCGCCTTTGTCACGGGATGGCTGAAATATATGCAGTTTCCAGCTACAGAAGAAGATGAGGCAATGATTGAGAAAGAGAAATCCGGGTATTTTAAAGAAGTTCCTTTTTAAACAATGAAAATACTTTTGAAGAAGTTCGTGGCGCCGTGTATAGTTTCAAAAGAAGGAATGATGCAGGGTAAAGTTGGGGCCAGATGGCATATGAGAACATTATGTCGAGGCGGTTAATTATTGGCGATATTCATGGATGCTTTGATGAGCTCCGGGCATTGCTAGACCTGGCTGGCCTTGGCATTGGCGACGAGATCATTGCGCTTGGCGATATCGTGGACCGGGGCCCGGCATCGCCGGCAGTGCTGGATTTCTTTCATTCGCAGCCGAATGCCAAATCGCTCATGGGCAACCATGAGCGCAAGCATGTGAGGTCGTTTCGGGGCGAATTGAAGCCGGCGTTATCCCAGGTCATCACCCGGAGCCAGTTGGGCGAGACTCGATATCCCGCGGAATGCGGGTTCGTGGCATCTTTCCCCCGATTCCTCGAGTTACCGGATGCGCTCTTGCTTCACGGTTTTCTGGAGCCTGGCATCCCGTTGGACCAACAACGTGATACGGTCGTCATCGGTACTCTTTCCGGCGAGTTCTATCTGCGGAAGAAATATACCAAGCCGTGGTATGAGCTGTATAACGGTGCCAAGCCTCTCATCGTGGGCCATCACGACTACCTCGGAACCGGTCAGCCACTTATATATAAGAACCTGGTGTTCTGCATAGACACCGGATGCTGCCATGGCAAGGCCTTGACCGGCTTGGTTCTCCCCGAGTTCCGGATCATTTCCGTTCCAAGCCGCAGGGACTACTGGGCTGAAGTCAGCGTGGCTTTTCTTGACGCTCATCCTGATATCAGGCACAAGAAGGATGAATAGGGAAAGTCGCACCGATAGATGTTTTGTTTGACATGATGATCTTTCTCCTTGTAAAAAATAGTTACTGAAGATGACAAGAGGGGATATTTATACTGCCGGGAGAAATAAAAATGCCAAGAAAATTATTACCTGATATTCCAAGTGAAGATATTGAAGGCGTAAGGCTTTTACAAACGAAAAGATATCAGGATGCAATCAGTTTTTTCCAGAAAAGGCTGGATGCAGTAGATTCATTTGCGCATTATGGGCTTGCGACAGCATTGTTTCTTCTTAAGCATTCTTCTATGAATGTAAATGAGACAAAAGATGTAATATGCCATTATAATAAGGCCATAGATTCTAATCCGGAACTGGCCGATGCTTATTTCATGTGTGGATTAGCTTATGAGCAATTAGCTTCTGCGTTAATCAGGGAATATAAAAAGGAACCTTACGCCAATGCAAAGCAACGAATAGATGAAATGAAAATCGTATTAACACTGGGAAAGCAGATGCTTGAAAGGTCGGTTATCCTAAACTCAAATTTCGGGGCTCAAGCAGAATCAGAGCTGAAATCTTTTGCTCAAAGGATAAAGGGCGTTGAAGCACTGCGCAAATATTATCAGGCACAAAAAGCGTCCTTTAATTAATAGGTTCTTCGGAGTTTAGAATGAAGGCCACAACATATAGTGTAGTGGCCGCCCCAGAGAGTTCCGCTCCGACGAGCCTGGTGGCCCATTCTCGCGGAACCCTCTAGGGCTGGAAAAAGCGTAA
>JBAYWJ010000055.1:0-14669 GCA_041674125.1 Kiritimatiellia bacterium | reverse complement strand
CTCCCATGGAAAGCATCTGCTCCAGGGTGGCCTGCCATTCCTTGTGGTGCCTGATGAAGGGATCGTTCTTAAGCGCGTCCCTGGCGCGCTTGATATCGGCCTCCTCGAGCGGGTGGGTGGCATCCTTCAGGTCGAAATCAATAATGTCCTGCGGCGTCACTCCCAGGTAGTGGACCTGGGGCACGCAGAAGTACTGGTTGATGTGCGCGGCCTGGCCCGAGCCGACCTTGAGCGTGCGGTAGATGTTGCAGTAGCCGTAAGGGTCGCCGTCGGTAAAGGCCAGCACGGGCAGGCGGCGGTCGTCGCAGAGGCGCCGGATGAAGCGGCGGCAGGCGCGCGTCGGCACGCCGCTCATGGAAATGAGGATGCAGTTGGCGGTTTCGTAGTAGCGGTGGTGGACGAGGCGCTGGAAGAGCGATGAGGTCTCTATCGCCAGGACGAACTTGGCCTTGGTCTCGAAGCGCAGGTGCTCGACCTGGGAGGGAATGCTCCAGGCGCCGGTACCGAGCTTTTCGCAGTCTATCCTGATGTCGTTCTTTGTGCCCGGATCTATGTCGATGACCGTCAGGGGGCCGGTCACCTCGCCGCCTCTTTCCTCTGGAATGTATCCGAGCTGCTCGCGGTTGATGTTGAGCATGGCTTCCATGTCGTCGAGCAGGGTGTCGCTCTCGGGCTGCTCGTTGAAGCGGCATTCGCCCCAGCTCTTGCTGTTGTAGTAAATCTCGCGCTTGCCCGCGATGTCCTTCTTGTCCAGGAGGTCGTTCTTGGTCGTCGCCAGCAGGCGCATGGACTGGGCGAAGGTCTTGACGGTGTTGTAGGAGAGCGTGCGCGTGGCCACCTTGTTTAAAATCTCGAAATGGCCTTTCTTCGGGTCGTATTTGACGTTGCTGAGAGAGCGTATCGGGAAGCGCATTTTTGGCCGCATGCTCTTCTTCATGATGTCGGAGTAGATGTCGCCGGCGGTATGCGTGATTTTCGCCGAGGCATCCTTCTTGGAGACCACCACCATTTCGGCTTTATGTTTTTTTTCGGGTTCTTGTTTCTTTGCCATGTTTTATTCCTATGCTTCGCGGCTGAGCAGTAATGTAAAGGCCGTTCTTATCGGCAGGATTCCTCTTTTCCGGTAAAATGACAGCTGATTGCTGACTTCTTCAGTCAGTCTTCCAGGTGCGTCCTTTCCAGCATCTTGTGGAGCTTGTTGACGACCTGCTTTTCCTGGCGGTCGTCGAATTTCAAGATCTGCTTCAGGCCGAGCGCGAGGTGGGGCAGGTAGAGCTCGATGTAGTTGCGCTTGCGCTCCAGCTCCATCTGATGCCGCCGGCGGCTCAGGAACACCGCCAGGCGCCGGCCGCATTCCTGGAGGGCGAAGGTTATCTCGCGGATTATTTCCGGGTAATGCGCAATGGCCTCCTTGCTTTCGCTGGTGAACGGGACCCAGACGCTGGCGATGTGGACCAGTATAACCAGCGGCCCCAGCGGCAGGGATCCGGAGGGCTGGGCCAGGTGGTAGCTCTTCCAGTTGATGTTGGCGACGGCCTTGCTTATCGCGCAGGCGCCGCCCATGTAAAGCAGCGGCACCTTGTTGGCGAAGCGCAGGACGCGTGCCGGCTCATCGGAGCCGAGCTTGCCTTCATCGCCGTTGGCCGCGCCAGGGGCGGCGTCCTCGCCGGGCTTGGCGTAGGCCACGCCCGCCTCGATCTGGAACGGGTTGCCGCGGTAAACCTCGGGGCTGCGCGTAACCGAGGTGTAGAAATCGGCTTTCACTTCCTTCCGGAGCCCCGCGATTATTTCCGCCTCGCCGATCGGCGAGAGGCAGTCGGTGGGCGGGCGCATGAGCTTGGTGTCGTTAATGGCCTTGAACAAGGCCTCGCTCTCGCGGTGGGCGATCTGGGCCGGACGATCCTTGGGGTTAAGCCCGGCCTTAACGCATATCTCCCTGGCGACCTTGTCGCTCACGCGCGAAAAGTCATTCTGGAGCGCGGACTTCACGGTCTTGGCGGAGGTGTCCTTGAGCATCTGGATCAGCATGCCCAGCTCCACGCCGTGGGGGTGGGGCTTGATCTCGAAGGGCTGGACCGGGGTTTTGTTCGTGCCGCGCTCGAAGGTTATCCATGGCTCGTCGGCCTGCTCCGCCGCGGCGGGCTGCCCGGGCTTCTCTTCTTCTTTTGCCTTTTCATCGGCCTTGCCGTTTTCCTTCTCTGCCTCGGTGGCGATGATGCGGTAGTGCAGCTGGAGGTGGGGGTTGACGATCGCGCACTGCTTGAGGTACTCATCCACTGAGAGCTTGCCGCGCGCGTAGGCCGCCTCCATCTCGATCGTCACGCAGGTGCCATTGCGGGAGTTGGAGACCGTGCTGCGCTTGCCATCGGCCGAGGAGGTGGTGAACTCCGGCAGCCATTCAATTTCCTGGTCCTTCAGGATGACCGGCTTGTTCTGGCGGGTGTCGATCTGCACCTCGATGTGGTGGCCGCATTTTGCGTGCTTGATCCTGGACTTGATGATGGTCGGCTTGCCGGTGGTCAGCTGGCCGTACATGCCGGCGGCGCTTATGCCGATGCCCTGCTGGCCGCGCGACATGCGCAGGCGGTGAAACTTGGAACCGTAGAGGAGCTTGGCGAAAATCTTAGGGATCTGGCTGCGGACGATTCCCGGGCCGTTGTCGGTTATGGAAACGATAAAACGCCTGGCGGCGACCTGCTTGATCTCAACGCTGATTTCGGGGAGGATTCCGGCCTCGTCGCAGGCGTCGAGGGAGTTGTCGACGGCTTCCTTCACCGCGGTCAGCAGCGCCTTGCGGGAGTTGTCGAAACCGAGCAGATGGCGGTTTTTGAGGAAAAATTCCGACACCGATATTTCGCGCTGGCTCGATGCCATGGATTCGGCGGTGGCGAAGCCCGACGCTTCCTTGCCGGCGGGTTTCGCCGGCTCCTTCTTGTCGGCGCCGGCTTCAATGGCGGAATCTTTATTTTCCGGTGCCTTGCTTTTAAGCTTGTGGGCGATTTTTTTTTCGGGTTTATTTATTTTTATTTTTGTTTTCATGGTTAAGAACAAGCTGGTATAACTTGCGGAAGATTAGCAATTGCCTTCAAAAAAACAATTAATAAATTGTCCCGGGGAAAACAAAAAATAATGGCTTTCGCGGCAGGAGTATCATATACTTGGAGCACTTTTAAAAGGATATCTCCCGTGATAATTCCCGGTCTGACTTCAATAACATTCCGCAATCTTTCCTGCGCCGAAATAGCCGGGCTTGCCAGGGCTGCCGGCTTGAAGAGCATCGAGTGGGGCGGGGACGTGCACGTGCTGCACGGCGAAGTTGCCAAGGCCGTGGAAGCGGCGCGCATTACCTCCGGGGCCGGCCTGGAGGTCAGTTCATACGGATCGTATTACCGCTGCGGCATGGACGAGCCGAAGCTTGATTTCGGCAAAGTTCTGGAAACAGCCGTGGCCTTGAAAGCGCCGATCATACGGGTTTGGGCGGGAAAGATCGGCTCGCGCGAGTGTCTGCCGGCGCAGCGCAGGGCGATCGTGGAGGATTTAAGGCGGATTTGCGCGCTGGCAGCTGATGCGGAGGTTAAAATAGGGCTGGAGTTCCACCGCAACACCCTGAACGACGGTCCCGCGGAGACCCTCAAGCTTATGGAGGAGGCGGCAAGCCCAAACCTCGGCACCTACTGGCAGCCGCCGGTCGGCATGGCCGGCCGGGAGGCCCTGGACGGGCTTCGGAAAGTTCTGCCGTTTCTCCTGCACATCCACGTTTTTCACTGGGCCGGCAGCCCGCCGGAGCGCCTGAGGCTGGAGCAGGGGCAGGCGGAGTGGCGCGAGTATTTCAACGTTGCCCGGCAAGTCCCCGGTGACCGCCACGCCCTCATTGAGTTCGTGAAGGACAACGCGGTCGAATCCTTCCAGTCCGATGCGCGCGTTCTTAAGAAGCTGGCAGGGAACTTGCAGGTTGGCGGCATGAACTGAATGCGCATGATGAAGGAGGCCGGAGCATGAAAATCCTGGTATTGAACGGCACCTATCGCCCCGATGGCACTACAACTGCGCTGGCGCGCGAGTTCATGGAAGGCGCCGCCGCCGCAGGCGCGGAAACAGAAATGATCATGCTGCGCGACATGAAGATCGGGTATTGCACCAACTGCCTCAAGTGTTACGCTTTTCAGGACGCCGGCATCGCCCCCTGCAGCCTCAAGGACGACATGGATGAAATCATACCGAAAATCGCTGATGCCGACGGCATCCTTTTTGCCTCGCCGGTGCACAACGGGTTCGTGACGGGGCTGATGACCGTTTTCTGGGAACGCCTCTCATGGCGGGTGGCAAAGCCCGCCGGAGCCTTTGCGCAATTCATGGGCATCAGGACGCGCATCGGCGGCAAGGCCCGGGCCCTGGGCTCGATCGCCAGCGCCGGCGGAATGCCGGAAAGGCTGCGGAAGGCCTGCGACGACGGCACGCCCTGGCTTAAAAGCAATGCCGCTTTGCTTCTTCACGGCCATTGGGTGGGGGATGTTTACGCCGGCGCGGACCTCGAGCGCATGCCTGAAAGCGAGGAAGACTGGAAACGGATTTACTTTCTGCGGCGGCTGAGCGCGCGGCAGAAGAGGCGGGCGCGCTCCCTTGGCGAAAGCATGAGCCGGGCAATTCTTTCCGGCGCGCTCTCGCCGGTGACGATGGAGAAAATGATCCCCGCGCCGGCGAGGTTGATCATGTCCGTCATATCCGCCTTCAGCCCGCCATACCGCCTGGCCGGCAGGGAGTGAGTGAGATTTTTCCGTAAGCCGTTTGTTTCAGCGCGACGCCTGTGTTACCTTAATTTTGCATCGCATAAGTTTGCCGCAGATGCGAGGCGCGAAGGGCGCCGCTGTATAAGCATACTGCAAGCCGTTCGCAACGAAGCAGATGCGTCAAAATCATGCGACCTGTTCTTCGCAAACAAAAGCAATTTCTGAGCAATATGTATTTAAACCATTTGGTTAAAAATATTATCATGCCAAATATCTTATAATTTCTTGTTTGTCAGTTTTTCCATATAAAACCTGCTTTTGTTTGTGCAAAATTAAGGTGTTATGTTCAGCCAATTAACGTCCCGATAATAATTCGTTCAGGCGGAGGTAGAAAACATGGAAACACACAAGCCGGGGCGCGAAGAAGCGCTGGCATTGCTGAAGGAGTTCAACTCAAGCGAGTCGCTTGTCAAGCATGCCCTGGGGGTCGAGAGCGTCATGCGCCACATGGCCGCCAGGCAGGGCGCGGACGCGGATGAGTGGGGGATCATCGGCCTCATCCACGACCTGGACTACGAGAAGTTCCCGGAGCAGCACTGCGCCAAAACCGCCGCGATCTTGAAAGAGCGCGGCTGGCCCGAGGAATACATTGCCGCCGCGGTATCCCACGGGTGGGGCATATGCTCGGAGGTGGAGCCGCGCTCGCCCCTGGAGAAAACGCTTTACGCCGTCGACGAGCTGGTGGGGTTCGTCACCGCCTGCGCGCTCGTGCGCCCCTCCAAAAGCGTGATGGACCTGGAGGTCTCTTCGGTGCGCAAGAAGTGGAAGCAGAAGGGCTTTGCCGCCGGCGTGGACCGCGCCGTGATCGAGAAGGGCGCGCAGATGCTGGGGGTCGGGCTCGAAAGCCTCATCGCGGACGTGATCGCCGGCATGCGCGGATGCGAGGCCTGGCTCCCGGCCGGCTGCAAATGATCGTTATTCCGGTTGCGCGCGGGGCAATATTCTGTTAGCGTCAGTGCCCTATGACAACACGCAATCTGGAAATCAGGATCATGCCCTCGCTGCTGGCCGGAGATTTCGGCAACCTTGAAGCCTCGGCCAAAAAAGCCGAGGCCTCCGGCGGCGACTGCCTCCACCTGGACATCATGGACGGGTGCTTCGTGCCGAACCTCAGCATGGGGCCGGACGTGGTCAAAATGGCCCGGCGCGCCGTGCGCATTCCCCTTAACGTGCACCTGATGATGGTCCGCCCCGACTGGCACGTGAAAAGCTTCTGCGAGGCCGGCGCGGCGACGCTCCTTATACAGGTCGAGTCGGCCTGCGACGTTTTCGCAACCCTGGCGCATATCCGCAGGCTGGGAGTCAGGCCGGGGATAGTGCTCAACCCGGAGACGCCGGCCGCGGCGGCTGTGCCGTTCCTTGGCGAAGTTGACGAGGTGCTTTGCATGACGGTTCACCCGGGCTTCGGCGGACAGTCTTTCATGCCGGAAGCGCTGCCGAAAATCAGGGAGCTGCGGCAGATGAACAGTGCCGTGAACATCGCCGTGGACGGCGGGATTGACCTCAAGACCGTCGCGCTGGTGGCCGGGGCGGGGGCGAACGCGATCGTGGCCGGCAGCTCGCTTTACAAGGCAAAAGACATGGCCGCCGACGTCAAGCTGATGCGGGAAAAGGCGGAAGCGGCGCTGGATGAAAGATTAAAACAGGGGAGTGTTTCTCACAGAGAACACAGAGCGCACAGAGTTTAAGCATTGGTTTGATTTTTTTTGCTTCGCAAAAAATCAAACCAATATTATTCTCCGTGAACTCTGTGAACTCAAGCAAGTTAGACGAGCGGGTGAGAGATGATTTTGACTAAATGGAAAATTATTCTTCTTTAATTCGAAATTTTTGCATCATCGCCCACATCGACCACGGCAAGTCCACCCTGGCCGACCGCATGCTCCAGATGACACGGACCATCGAGGACCGCGATTTCCAGGATCAGTTCCTGGACAGCATGGATTTGGAGCGGGAGCGCGGCATAACCATCAAATGCCACCCGGTCACCATGCGCTACAAGGCCGACGACGGCAGGGTTTACGAGTACAACCTGCTGGACACACCCGGCCACGTGGATTTCACCTACGAGGTCTCGCGCTCCATGGCGGCCTGCGAGGGCGCCGTGCTGCTGGTGGACGCCGCCCAGGGGGTAGAGGCCCAGACCGTGGCCAACGCCTTCCTGGCCATGGAAAACAACCTGAAAATAATCCCGGTCCTCAACAAGATTGATCTGCCCACCGCCAACGCCGCCGAGGTTTCGCGGCAGATCGAGGATCTGCTCGGTCTGAGCCTCGAGGAAGGCTGCATGGTGAGCGCCAAGACGGGCGAGGGGGTTAAGGGCATCATGGAAATGATCGCCGCCAGGATCCCGCCGCCGGAGATCAAGAACGCAGCTGAATCGCCGCGGGCCCTGATCTTCGACTCGATGTACGACCCCTACCGCGGGGTGGTGCCCTACGTGCGCGTCATGGAAGGCGAAATCAAGGCCGGCGACCGGGTAGTATTGATGGGAACGGGGTGCAGCTCCGAGGTCAAGGAGGTCGGGATATTTTCGCCGAAGATGACGCCGGTCAAGATCCTGCGCGCGGGCCAGGTGGGCTACTTTGTCGGCACGATCAAGTCGCCGCGAGAAATACGCGTCGGCGATACCGTGACCGCCGCCTCGCGCCCGGCCAAAGAGCCCCTGCCGGGATTCAAGAACATCCTGCCGATGGTGTTCAGCGGCGTTTACCCGGTCAACACCGCCGACTACGAGAAGCTTAAATTAAGCCTGGACCGCCTGGCCTTGAACGACAGCTCCTTTACTTACCAGGCGGAATCCTCGGTGGCCCTTGGCTTCGGATTCCGCTGCGGCTTCCTCGGCCTCCTGCACCTGGAAATCGTGCAGGAGCGCCTGCGGCGCGAGTACGACCTGGACATCATCAGTACCTACCCGGCCGTGGTCTACAACGTCTATTTGCGCGACGGCACCATGGTAAAGATAGATAACCCCATCCGCATGCCGGACCAGACTCTCATTGAAAGGATCGAGGAGCCGATGATCAGGGCCTTCATCATTTGCCGCAACGAGCAGATAAGCGATATCATGAAGCTCATCATGGAGCGGCGCGGCGCGCTCGACAAGACCGACTCGATTGACACCATGCGGGTGATGCTGACCTGCACGATGCCCCTGAACGAAATTCTCGTGGATTTTTACGACTTCCTCAAGAGCATCAGCCACGGCTACGCATCGATGGATTACGAGCACAACGGCTTCATGGCCGCCGATCTTGTCCGCCTGGACATACTGCTGAACAGCGAGCCGGTGGACGCTTTTTCATGCCTGATACACCGCTCCAAGGCCGAAGGGCGCGGCCGGCAGATGTGCGCGGCGCTGAAGGAAGTTATTCCTTCCCACCAGTTTACGATCCCGGTCCAGGCCGCGATAGGCAAGACCATCATCGCCCGCGAAACGATCCGGGCCTTCCGCAAGGACGTCACCGCCAAGTGTTACGGCGGCGACATCACCCGCAAGCGCAAGCTGCTCGAGCGCCAGAAGGAAGGCAAGAAGAGGATGAAGCAGGTCGGCCAGGTGAACGTTCCCCAGGAGGCCTTCATTTCCGTCCTGAAATCGGGGTCATAAAAGTAATAATTTGATGCATAGCAATTCGATTCATGGCGGTTCCGGCCTGCCCGCAATGCTACGCATAGCGTTGCAGGCGGGCGAACCGCCGCTACGCCAGCATCATTTGCAGAGGCCGTTCGTCAGAACGGCAAATCACGCCTCAAAGCGTGATAAAGTTTCTGAAGGCCCGGTTTAACTGCAGCTGGATAAATTGAAGCACAAAATGAAACCTGAAAAAAATAAAAGCAAGCAGCAGCAACGGAAGACGCTGGACGGAGGGGGGGACGGTTCCGTTAACTGGAGCGGCATCATGCCGGCCCTGATGACGCCCATTGCCCGGGATGGTAAAATCAATTTCAAGGTCCTGCCGGATTTCATCGAGTTCCTCCTTAAGGCCGGATGCAGCGGTTTTTTTGTAGGCGGCAGCACCGGCGAGGGTTTTTTGCAGACGGTGGAGGAGCGCGCGCGCTTTGCGCGCGCCGTGATGCAGATTGTCCGGAACAGGGTGCCTGTCATACTGCACGTGGGGGCCATGAACCCGTCCGAGGCCTTCCGCCTCGCGGAAGAAGGCGCGCGGCTGGGGGTGGCGGCAGTCTCCTCCGTCATCCCGTTTTACTATGACTACGCCCTCGACGAAATCGAGTGGTATTACCGCCGCATAAGTGATGCGAGCGGGTTGCCGCTGATTTTGTACTACCTGCCTGGCAACACGAACAAGGTGATCTCGGTCGAGCAGTTCTGCGGCAGCCTCGCGGCCATCCCGGGCGTGGCCGGGCTGAAATACAC
This sequence comes from Kiritimatiellia bacterium, assembly GCA_041674125.1. GTDB lineage: Bacteria > Verrucomicrobiota > Kiritimatiellia > JAAZAB01 > JAAZAB01 > JAQUQV01. Next base: position 5,507 of record JBAYWJ010000055.1, on the reverse strand, counting down.
CGATTCCGACCTGAACAAGCTGATGATGGTTGCGGCCTTGAGCCCGAGGCCGCTGGCGCTCTTCGGCGGCTTCGACCAGATGGGGATCTGCTTCCTCGCGGCGGGCGCACAGGCGCTCATAGGATCGACCTTCAACATGGTCCCGGGGATGTTCGTGGAAATGTACCGCGCCTTCCGCGCCGGGGAAATAGACAGGGCGCGGAGCCTGCAGGTGAAAATCAACCGGTTTGTCTACGAGGTCAAGAAGTTCGGCAACCGCGGCTATTTCAGCGTCCTGAAGATAAGGGGGATGGATATCGGCGTGCCGCGCAAGCCCGGCCGCGTGCTTTCGCCCGGGGACTGGAAAAAACTGGAAAAGCTTGTCAGGGATTTCGATATCCGCTAAAAAAGAAGTCATTTATTTTGTAATAATCTTCAACCGGCGGCATAAGCGGGGATCAAAGTGGCGACCATAAGGAAAAGCGCTCGTAAATTTGATTTTAAAAAACTGCGCAACCTGCTTGCGGCGCACCTCTTCGGTAACATAGTGCCTTTCTGGATGCGCCACGCCGTTGACCCGGCCGGCGGCCTGAACACCTGCATCCGAGACGACGGCTCCGTCGTCAGCCGCGACAAGTGGCTCTGGAGCCAGTGGCGGGCGGTCTGGGTATTCAGCCGGCTTTACAACCGCTTCGAGCGCAGACCCGAGTGGCTGGAGCTGGCGAAGCGCATCGCGGCCTTTTCGGAAAAATACGGCTGGAACGAAAAAAGCGGCGGCTGGGCGCTTTTGCTTTCGGGCGACGGCAAGGTGCTCAAGGGCTGCGAAAGCATTTATGTGAACGGCTTTGCAATCTACGGCCTGACTGAGCTCGGGCGCGCGACCGGCGAAAGGCGCTATGCCGAACTGGCGCGCAAAACGGCCGACCTGACCCTCTCGGCGCTGGGGCGGCCGCACGACACCATCCCGCATTTTCCTTACCCGATCCCGGCCGGCTACCGCGTGCACGGCCTGCCCATGATTTTCTCGCTGGTTTTCTGGGAGCTGGGGCAGTGGCTTGACGACAACCGATACCGCCGCGCCGCCCTGGCGATGAGCGACGAGATATTCGGCCATTTTTACCGCCCCGGCCGGGACCTGCTGCTCGAGCGGATCCGTGCCGACCGCACCGAGGGTACGCACCCGGAAGGGACTGTGGTGGTGCCGGGGCACGTGATCGAGGACATGTGGTTCCAGATGCACATCGCCCGCGAAAGCTGCCGCCGCAAGCGCCTCTCCGAGGCCGCGCGCCTTATCAGGCGTCATTTAGAGGCCGGGTGGGACCGCGAATACGGCGGAATACTCCTTGCGGTAGACGCCGAAGGCAAGCCCGGGGTCGGCTGGCGGTTCGCGGATTCCAAGCTCTGGTGGTCGCACACCGAGGCGATGTATGCCCTCTTGCTGGCCTTCGAGCACACGCGGGACGACTGGTTTCTCAAGGCCTACGACAAGGTCCACAAGTACGCCTTCAGCCATTTTCCCGTGCCGGATCATGGCGAGTGGACGCAGAACCTGGACAGGCGCGGGCGCAAGTTCAAAGAGGTCGTGGCACTGCCGGTGAAGGATCCCTTCCACCTGCCGCGCTCGCTTATGTATTGCGTGGAGGTGCTCCAGCGCCTCGATTCCAAATGAATAAAGGCCAGCCGCACATGAAGTCCTCAGAAACAACTTCTTTTTTCGGCCGGAGAAGAATCCGGAAGCAGGCGCAGCACATCCTGCGCAGCGCGCGCCACGTGCGCAACATGCGCGAGGACCTTGCCGCCGCCGCCGACATGCAGCGCCTGGAGGAACAGGCGCGGGATCTTGCCGGGGCCCTGAGCGCCGGCGACTGCGGCGCGATGGAGGTTGCCGGCGACCGCCTGGCCGAAACAATCCTCAAGGTCAACCCGCCCCGGCCGCACGCTTTTTGGCGCGAGAATATCGAGGTAATCGTGGTGGCGCTGGCGGTGGCGATGGCCTTCCGGACATATTTCATCCAGCCCTTCAAAATACCGACTTCCTCCATGTACCCGACCCTGGCCGGTATCCATCACGTTGAAAAAATCAGGAAGGATTTCACCGACTACCCGCCCTTCAGTTTTCTCAAGTGGGCGGTTTTCGGCTGCTATTACACGGAAGTGCGGTCGCAGTCAACCGGAACGGCAAAAATCGCTCAGGTGCAGGACGGGGGGTGGCAGGTGGATGTGGCGGGCATCGTCCACCGGGTCGCGCCCGGCATGAGCCTGCGCGCGGCCCAGGGCGACCCGGTCATCCGCGGCCAGCCCCTGGCCTCCGGGCTCAAGGTGGCGGGGGACCACATCTTTGTCAACAAGGTCAAATGGAACTTTGTCAGGCCGGCCCGCGGCGAGATAATGGTATTCAAGACCGACAACATCCTTCACCCGCAGATCAAGGCCAACGAGCATTACGTAAAGCGCATGGTCGGGCTGCCAGATGAAACGATCGGCATCGCCGCCCCGCGCCTTTATATCAACGGCCGGCCCGTGGCCGGCATGGGGATGATGGATACAATCCAGCAGTGCTCCGGCGGTTACAACGGCTATATCCCGGCCGGAATCCTGACCGGCGGGGTGGAGGCGCTAAAGCTCGGTCCGGACCAGTATTTTGCCTGCGGCGACAACCAGCGCAACAGCCTCGACAGCCGCTTCTGGGGGCCGGTTCCGCGCCAGAACCTTGTCGGGCCTGCGTTTTTCGTCTACTGGCCGGTTTCGGCCAACTGGGGGATGGCGCGATAAAGAGGAAAACCGAATGCGGAAACGTTGAACCCCGCGATTCGCGGGGCAAGCTCTTGTCCCGCTAAAGCGGGATTCAACATCCAGCTTTCAGTGTGTCAGATGGAAAAAACGCTGTTTCCATAACAATGTTCGAAGATGTAATTTTCGCTGGACATGAGGTGACTGAATCTAGGAGGTCAGGGATAATGAAATCAATATTTAATGTTTGCTTTCTGTTTGTGGTCCTTGCTGTATTTGTTACTGTTTCCGGCGCGGCAACTTTGTCCGGCGCGGGCACGCGCGAGACCTTGATCGAGCAGGATTACCTCGATTTCCTGACCATCGGCGCCGATTACCAATACCAGTCGCGCGATGTAAGCGCGTCGTCGCAGGGTAAAATGCGGCTCAAGACGCAGACCATTGACGGCTATATAGGCGTGGATCCTTTCAAGTGGCTCATGATTTTTGCCACCTTCGGCGGGTCGGCCGCCCAAGTCGGGGAGTCCGGGGCCTACAACGACTCAAAGTTCAAATGGTCGGCCGGGTTCGACGTGAACTGGTGGCGCCTTGAAATAACCGATCCGGCTTTCATCGAGGGCGAGCTGAGCTTGAAAACCCATCTCGAGTTTTCGATGTATAATTCCGGATCGGGCGGCGAAAAAATCGACTGGAACGAAACCATGGCCGCCCTGCTCGCCAATTACGAGGTTTATACCGAGCGCAAGGGCGCCCTGGATAAATATCCTTACAGCCTTGCCTTTTTCGCGGGGCCGGCGCTGTCGTGGCTTGACGGCAATTATTACGCCAACATGGATTCAAGCCGGAAAGTTGATTTTCACGAGGAGCACCTGTTCGGCATCATCGGCGGGGCCGACCTCTACATCTCCCACAACCTTTCGGTCGGCGCGGCGGTGCAGTACTACGACGGCGTAACCGTGAACCTCAGCGGCAGGTATCATTTCTAGGCCGTTGCCCGATTTTTTTTACGGGGCAGGGCGTGACCACGCTCTAAGCATGGTGAACAGCCATGCCTGCCATGCCATCGGCATAGTCCGCCGTTGCTCCATATTGCGCGGCCAGACTGGCATTCCGGCCCTATCTTCGGATATTCCTATACCTCTGAGGTAATTTCAAAAGCAGCCACAAAGAGGCACAAAACCTGCCTGCAATGGCTGCCTGCCCACATCGCTGCGCGAATTGTTGCGGGCGGGCGCCATGGGCGTTGCAGGCGGTTTCATGTAATCATTGTGTTTCTTGTGCATTTTTGTGGCAAAAAAAAGTTTTGAAACTGACTCCTCTATCCGAACTTCCCGGCATTGTCTGCCAGCCGGCCCGGCTTTCCCGCAAGCGACCCGATGAATTGCCGCGGCGAAAGACCCGCGACCTGCTTGAAGGCTTTTGAAAGGTGGTAAGGGTCGCAAAAGCCGGTTTCCGCGGCGACGGCTTTCAGGGTTTGCCCTTTCAAAAGCAGATTTTTAGCCTGCGCGATGCGCAGGCGCATGCGCGCGCCCATGGGCGATTCGCCGGTTTCGGACTGGTAGCGGTGACAAAGGGTTGAAACGCTCACGTTGAACTTGCGGGCGATTTCTTCCAGGCGCATGGGGCGGGCGCACTGGGCGCGCAGGAATTCGTGCACGGCCTCGGCCCAGGGGGAATGGGCCGGCCTGGCATCAGGGCTGACAATTTCGTAGCTCGCATGCGCAACGTGTTTGGCTGCCAGCAGCAGGCTTAGCAGCTCGCAGAACGCCGCCTGGGCCCTCCAGAAACCGGCCTGTCCTTCCGTTTTCGCGATCAGGACGGTTTTTTGCAGCAGAAGCTGGCAGGCTCCCCCCGGGTCCACGAAGCGGGCGTAGATGTGGCCGCGGGGCACAAGCCTGTCCAGGCCGGCCTGCTCGCCGCCGGTGAAGATGACCCAGGCATCCTCGATCGGGCCGGAAATCCCCGCAAGATCCTCGGTGTAGGGCACCCCGGGCGGATAGAGGTGGCCGATGCGCGGCGGCCGCTCGCGCCAGGGCTGCGAGCGCGATCCGACCTTGTAACGGCCGTAGTGCGAAATGCTGTAGTCAAACACCCAGCATTTATTGATATTTTTTTTGGACACCCACCCGGTCAGCGCGGTGCGCGAGGTGGCGTTTACCAGCATCGGGCTGCCACGGTAACCGTTTTCCCAGACAAACCCGTATGATGTTGACTGTAACATATAACCAATTAAGCCGGCATTCCGGAAACATTCAACCTTGAACTTTCAACTTCCAACTCATAACAAATCATTTGTAGTTTGTCCCCCAAAGACGCCCCGGCGGCGGGGGGCGAACCGCGAACATCTCTCTGTAATAAACCGTTGCAAGAATATACAAAACAATTGCAATTCCATCCATTGTTAATTTCGGATATTTGAGGCATGTTTTGACCTGTTTATTTAACACAAACAGGAGGTAACGGACATGGCAAAGGAATATGCTAAGTTTTCAACCGGAGAGCTGATGGAGCTGGTGGACCTGTTCAATATCACGCCGAAGGGCCAGAAGGCAATCCGCGGGATCCTGAAGAAGGAGCCCAAGCTGCCCGCGGCGTGGCTTTTCCGCTATTACGGCACGAACAGCCGCGTGGAAAAGCTTGAAAAGGAATTTTCGAAAAAAATAGGCTGCAAGTATTCCCTGGCCGTCAACTCCGGCACGAGCGCGCTCATATCCGCCATGGTGGCCGCGGGCGTCGGGCCGGGGGACGAGGTTATCCTTCCGGGCTACACTTTTTTCGCCAGCGTCTCGGCCATCGTG
>JBAYWJ010000054.1:0-14688 GCA_041674125.1 Kiritimatiellia bacterium | reverse complement strand
GATTTACAAAAGCCGCGATGCCCTAACGGGTTACGCCAGGTTTCGCGCGTGGCGGCGTTGACCGTGGAAGGACATACCTTCCGGGTATGCCCATTCCGCGGCCGCCTTGCCATGCGCGAAACTTAACAGTAATCATGGTTCAAATTAATTTGCGGATAAGCTCTAAGCCAGGCGCATGGTAAGGCCGCCGTCTATCATCACGTTCTCGCCGGTGATGTAATCGTTTTCAACCAGGCTCACGATGAGCCGGGCCACTTCCTCCGGCTTGCCCTCGCGGCGCAAAGGGATGCGGGTTTCCTCGTTCAGGCGCTTCTGCTCCGGAGTCATCGCCTTGTGGAAGTCGGTGCGGATGATGCCCGGGCTCACGCAGACCGCGCGCACGTTGAAGGCGGCCAGCTCACGCGCCAGGGCGCGTGTGAGCTCGACCACTGCGCCCTTGACGGTGGAATAGATAATGATCCCCGGCACCCCGCGCACCCCGGCCACGGAACCGATATTGACTATAACGCCGCCGCGCTTTTTCTTCATGTCCCCTATAAAAGCGCGGGCCAGAAGGGCCGGGGCCTTCACGTGCAGGTCGAACGCCTGCTGCCAGCGCTCGGGAGAGGCATCTTCGAGGGGACCGTTCATGGAGGTCCCGGCATTGTTGACGAGGATATCCGGGGAAAGGTCCTGGCTGCGGATTGCGCGCACGAGCTCGTCGATCCGGGCCGCTTCGGCCACATTGCACTCATAGGCCCCGGCGCAGCTGCCGCCGCCCAGCTCCTGGAGGAGGGCATCGGCCTCGCTTTTGCCGCTGCGGTAAGTGAACAGGACCCGCGCGCCCTTTGCGGCGAGGGCCTTGACGGTTTCCCGCCCGATGCCTCGCGAGCCCCCGGTGACCAGCGCCACCTTGCCTTCAATATTCACCTTGATATTCCTCCGTTTTTCGCGTTTTTCCTAAATTAATGATGCCATCCCCTGAAATCAATGTTTATTTCCGCAAACGTTAGCACGCAGATGAACCGCGTTTCCCCCCGGTAATTTTTTAAAAATAATTATTGATCATTTCACCTTTATATGACATTATGAAACTAGTTTCACATTAAGAAAAGGAGTAACATGATCAAGGTCCTGCAGAAAACAGACGCCATCCTCGGGATAGTGGCCCGCGAAAGGGACAAGGCCACCCTCTCGGGCCTGAGCCGCAGCCTCAAGATGCACAAGGCCACCCTCTCCCATATCCTCAAGGCGCTGGAGGCGCTCGGCTTCATTGCCAGAAACGAGTCCCGCTGCTACGCCATCGGGCCGCGCATCGCCGAGCTGGCGGAGGGCGCGCGCCGCCTTTCACTCCTCCAGGAAATCGCAGCCGAAGAGACAAAATCCCTTTCCGGGCAGTTGCGCGAGACCTCTTCGGTCAGCATCCTGCGCGACGGCATCCGCCAGCGGATTGCCTTTGCCTCCTGCAGCCAGAGCGTCACCGTGGCCGTGGAAAGCGCCGTGGAAACGCGCGGCGCGCCCTTCAACACCGCCACCGGGCGGGCGCTGATGGCCTGGCAGGAAAAGGAAAGCCTGCGGCAGGTCCTGAAACAGCACGGCCTGCCCGGCGCCGCCTGGGGCGGCATCGCCAGCGCGGCGGAACTCAGCCGGGTCCTGGCCGGGATCAGGCGCCAGGGGATTGCCGTTTGGCGCTCGGAGGATGGCCAGGCCGAAGCCCTGGCCGCGCCGGTTTTCGGGCCGGACAATAAGGCCTGGGCGGCCATCGGGGTGGCGGCGCCCGTCTTCCGCTTCCGCGGCCGGAGAAGGTCGGAAATCATCAGCGCCCTCAAAGCCGCCGCCGGGAAAATGAGCGCCGCCCTGGCGCTGCGCGGCGCGGGGGCCGGCCTCGCGCAAAAGAACAAGGAGGCATCAATATGAAGGTGATCTATTCGGTTGAACGGGGCTGCACGCACTGCGGCACCTGCATTTACGAATGCCCTTCCGGCGCCATCCGGATGACGCAGGCGGGCGCCCTGATAGACCAGGTAAAATGCACCGGCTGCGGCAGGTGCATGGCCAACTGCGCTTCCGAGGCAATAAAGAAAACGGTTATGGACAACATTAACTGAAAGGAACAATGAACATGATACCTCACAAGCAGAATGACGGACGCATTATCGCCCCCGCCCGGGAACTCGGCTGCATCGGCAAATATGACGTGCTGGTCGTCGGCGGCGGCATGGCCGGCACCGGCGCCGCGATCGCCGCGGCCAGGCTGGGCTGCAAGACCATGCTGATCGAGCGCGAAACCTCCCTGGGCGGCCTGGCCACCATCGGGCTGGTTAACATTCCCCTCGATTTTTCCTGCGGCATCGGCAAAGAAATGCTCGCGCGCCTGGACCAGGTCAACGGGCACTGGCACCGCAATTCCGATCCCGAAAAGCACAAGCTTATCCTTGACCGGATGACCAAGGAGGCCGGAGTGGACCTGCTGCTGCACTCCTACGCCGTTGATTCAATCGTCAGCGGCGGAGAGATCAAGGGAGTGGTGGTGGAAAGCAAATCCGGCCGGCAGGCCGTATTGGCCGACCGGGTTGTTGACTCCTCCGGCGACGGCGACGCCGCATTCTTCGCCGGGTGCGAATACAAATCCGGCCGGCCCTCCGACGGCATGAACCAGGCCTGCTCGCTCGAGTTCCGGCTGGGCGGGGTGGATTGGGACCTTTACCTTGAGTCGGACTTGAAAAAAAACGACCCGCGCTGGATCAAGCTGATTGAAAAAGCGGTTGCCGCCGGCGACATGCCCTACATGATCGAGAACCACCTCAACTGGGTGACGCACCTGCCCGGGCGGCCGCAGCACTGCAAGATGGACGAGCTGAGCCTGTGCTTCGCGCATTCGCGCAACTGCCGCCCGCTGGACGCCTGCGACCTCACGCGCATGTATCTGGAAGGGCGCGAGCAGGCCGACATTCTCTGGCGCTTTATCAAAAAGGGAGTGCCGGGCTTTGAAAACTGCTATCTGATCGACACCGCCACCCTCCTGGGGGTGCGCGAGTCGCGGCGCATTACCGGCGAATACGTCATGCAGGCCAAGGATATCGCCCAGTGGCGGCGGTTTGACGACGTAATCACCATGAGCGGCCACGGCTACGACCTGCACAACCCGGACGGGCCCGGCAACATCAAGTGGGCTGAAATGGAAATTGAGGGCAAGCAATGCTACGCCATCTGCCACACCGGCTACGGCTCATCCTGGCTCCCGCTTGGGGGTTTGGAAGTCCTGACCGACGGCTTCGGGCGCAAGGGCAAGGACATGAAATTCCCGGACCTGCCTTGCTACGACATCCCCTACCGCTGCCTGGTCCCTCTCAAAATCGACAACCTGCTGGTGGCGGGGCGCTGTCTTTCGGCCGACTTCATGGCGCAGTCCGGCTGCCGCCTGGTGCTGGCCTGCATGAACATGGGCCAGGCCGCCGGCACCGCGGCGGCGCTCTCGCTGCGCGCGCGGGTGGCGCCGCGCAAGCTTGATCGCATCACGCTGCAAAATCAGCTGCTGCGCGACGGCATGGAGCTCGGGCAGAAGCAGCGGCGCATCCCGGGACTGGATACAAATAAATGACGATATAGCAGCCAGACCGGCTTGCCATGAAATGTGTATTGATGCTGCTTGCGCAAAGCGGGAAGGCGGCTTGAGCCGGCTCACCTTGCCGCGCGGAAATATTCCCGAAGCACGCGGCCGATGACCTGCTTGCCGCGGTCGTTGTTGTGGACGCCGTCGCGGTTGAAGTCGTAATTGCCGGCGGCGGACAGGTAGTCGTGGCAGGGGGCGGTCAAATCCCAGAACGCCACCCCCGCCTTCCGGGCGCAGGCCCGGGCGGAACGGTAATCCAGGCCGCGGCGGTATTCCTTATTTTCGATCAGTTTGCGCCAGTCCCTTTCGCCGGACTTGTTTTTGCGCCAGTCGGCGGAAAGCGGCTGGCTCATGACGAGCACCTCGCAGCCGGCCTGCTCGCGGGCCATTTTTATGACCGCATCCATCGCCGCGCTTTCATCGGCGTTGAATCCGGAAAAGTTGCTGATGCCCCCTATCATGAGCAGATCCGGCTTGTAATCGGCAACGTATTTTTTGAACTCTTCCGGCGTGCGGTAAAAAGGGCAGCCGGTGCACCCGCGCACGGAAGCAATGAAATCAAGCTTCGAGCCGGGAAAATCCCTTTGAACCAGGGCCTGGAAAACGGAGTTGAACGAGTCGTTGACGATGCTGTCGCCCAGCATGACCGCCCGCCAGGTCCGGCCGCTTTTCAGGGCCGCGGCGGTTTTGGGCAGGAGCTCCATGGCATCCGCCGGTGCTTTAAAGGAGAGCGGCGGCAATTTTTCATAAACCCGGTCGCACCACCGCGCGGCATCCTCCGCCGTGGCCGCGGCGACGCGCACATCCCCGGCCCTGACTTTTTCCTTGGAGACGAACGCAACCTGCATCCGCCGCGCCGCGCCCGGCACATAGACGATCTCGTCGTAGGCCAGGCATTCTGCCCCCGGGTAAACCGCGCTGTTGCAGTCCGGGAGCATTTGGCCTGCCCTGTCGAAATAATCCAGCCACCAGTAGCAATGCCCGGCGCTCGCGGCGTTGAACTGCAGGCGAAAATAGCCGGCCTCGTTCCCGGCACGGCCAAGCGAAAAGACGGGCGACTGCAGGCGGCCGCCCTTGTCGGGATAGCTGCCTTCGAATGGCAGGTAGGCCATGTTCGTGCCGGCGCCGGCTTCAAAGGTCCAGCCCGACCCGGAAAGGCTGATATCGCCGGTGGTTTGGAAGAGCACGCCCGGCTGGTCTTTTACGGATTGCGGTTGCGTGATAAGGGACATGGTCAAAAAAATTGCTGTTGACGCCTGATTGAAAAATCCTTCTAACATACCGGCCAGAAAATAATTGGAGGGGGCAGCGCAAGCGTTGCCCCCTCCCGGACAATCATTCCAGAGCAGCCGGCGGCTATTCCGCTACATGCCGGAATCCGGCCCCGACCGTGGCGCTCCCGTCCCATACTGTGGAGAAACCAGAGCTCCAGCCGGAGGAAGAAAGCAGGAAAGACCATGTGAACGACAACGCATGGTAAGCCACCAGGTCGGCCCTGCGGTCGCCGTCCAGGTCGCCCGCAACCGGCGCATAGCTTGAGCCGCCAAACCCGGATACCTGGTAATAATTCTGGTCGCCGGTGGAAGAGAGCAGCACATACCAGTTGCCGGAGGCCTGCTGGTAAGCCATCAGGTCAGTGAAGCGGTCGCCGTCGAAATCGCCCGTCGCAGGCAGGAAGCCTGCCCCGCCCCACCATGTCCGGTAATAAGCCTCGTAATCATACCATGAAGAAAGAATATACCAGTTGCCGTCGGAATTATTATAGGCCATTGGGTCCGCCCAGCCGTCGCCGTCGTAATCACCGGCAAGCATCGTGAAGCCTGAGCCACCCCATGCCTGCGGGATGTATGCCAGTTCGTAACCGGCGCGGGAGCACATCATGTACCAGAGCCCGGTCGCTTCCTCGTAAATGGCCGGGTCATTGACGCCGTCGCCGTCAAAATCTCCCGCCACAGCCAGGTAGCCGCTCCCGCCTAGCTGGATGGCATAATGGCGGTAACCCAGGACCGAAAGCAGGACATTCCAGACGCCCGAGCTGCGGTAGTAGACCGGGTCTCCGAGCCGGTCGCCGTCGTAGTCGCCCAGGAGCGGCGTGCCGGTCAAAACAGGCTCAGGGGGCGTGGGCCCGGGCTCGGTGCCGCCGGTGCCGAAGGCCTTAATGCATACATTGAAATATGTGCTGCCGCTTTTGGCTTCATCCCAGACGGTGCCGTTTGAGCTGATGTAGCTTTCGCCGGTGGAGGCGGTGGCCGCGCTGCTGTAGCCCGAGATGCGGTATTCGCTCGGTATCGGATATTGGAATCCCGGCGTGGTGAACTTTATCACCACGGAGAAGCGCCCGCTGTAGGAGACGGGTGTATCGAGCGCCACGGTGTAATAGCCGGCATAGGTGACCGAGCCGCTCTTGGTGGCGCTCAGCGTGCCGCTGGTCGGCGCGCCCGCGCTTCCGCCGGTATAGACTTTAATCTCATAGCTGCCGCCATCGGCCATCATGTAAAAACTCACGGCCTGGATGGACCCTGAAGCGCCGGTAAAAATGTTGGCGCCGTAGGCCGTGGTGCTGCTGTAGCCGAATGAAGTGCAGTACCCGAGGGGGTCATACTCGTAAATGGAAGGATAATTCGAGGTGGACTCGGCGTTCAGGAAAACGCAGTTGTAAAGCCCGAATTTAGTGTCGTAATAGGAAGCCCAGAAATACCCGGCGTTGCCCCACGCTGTGCCCCAGCTGTTCTTGACCAGGAAGGCGCCGTCGCCGGGAGGGGGCGTGGCGAAGTTCGCGCGGCTGTAGGAATCGTCCCAGCCGACGATCGTAACCGCGTGGTTGCCGTCGCTGGATCCGTTGTAGTAATAGGCGGCGCTGGCGCTGTTGTAGTATGAATTGCCCCAGTACATGCTGGTGTAGAGCGCGCCGTACGTCATGACGGCCTGCTTGATAACGTCGTTATCGGTAAAGGCGGTGCGGTCAGGAAGAAAAACCGCGCTTTGAACATGCTTCCGCACCGTAAGTCCGGAAGGACTGCTGGGGCCGTTGGAATATGGGTCATCGGCTTCAAGCACCGGCCCGGCCCAGCGCCCGAGGTAGGCCAGCGACATGTAATAATTGCCTCCATCCCCGTAGGCGTTGTCCAGGCCGTGCTTGTTGGCCAGGTTATTTTCCGAAAAATTCCAGCTCTCGGCAGCCAGCAGGCAGGACTCCATCGAGCCGAAGGTGGCAAAGGTCCAGCAGTTGCCGTAATCGCCCTGGTCCTGGACGGATGAAACCTTGCCATAGTCGCGCAGGTCGTAACTGGAGGGCAGCGCCTTGGGAGCGGCCTTTGGCAGCGAAGCGGCCGGCGCGGGGCGGTGGGCCGGATGGGGCACATGGCCCAGGCCGTGCCCATCGGCGGTCCGGAAAGCCGCGGCTTTTGAAGACGATTGCTGAATGTATTTCTGGAACCCGGTGCTGAGAGGGGCCTGTTCGATCGCCCAGGTAAACACGGCCCCGGCCATCAACAGCGCGAACGCGGCAAACGAAGCTGAAACATTAGCATGCCTTTTCATTTTCGGCCCTTTCGATCATTTTTTTGCGGACTCAAACCCGTGTAATAAAGTGGCGCTGCACCTTAAAACCATACCGGATGATGGCACAATCCATGCCCATAATCAAGTTGTTTTACCTGAAACGGGTAAGCCCTGGTTTCCCGGTATACCCTTGCACAACGATTCCCTGGCAAAGCGGGGCCGAAACAACGCCCGCTAAAGGTTGCGGGCCAGGTTCACCAGGAAATCCTGGATGTTTGTGACGATTGAAGTCACTTCAAGCGTGCCGCGGTCGCGCAGCTTGTTCACCGCGAACTCGGAAACATCGACGCTGTAAATATAGACCGGGCGCACCTTGCCCCTGACGACCTGGTAGGCGGGGGTCATGTTGCCGGCGGCGATCGAATGCAGCTGCGTGGCCAACCCCAGCACGGTGGTTGCCTTGCGGGTGTGCATGCGCATGCGGTCCTGGGCGGCATAGACATCCGGCACCACGCCCGGCAAAGGGCCGTCGTCCCTGATCGACCCGGCCAGGACAAAGGGAATGTTTTTTTTGTGGCAGGTATAGATGAGGCCGCTTGTAACCTTCCCGGCCCGGATGAATTTTTCAAGCGAAGGATACTGCCGGGCGCGGTTGATGGCCTCCAGGTGGTGGTAGTGGCCGTCGGGCCGGCACTCCTGGGTGTAAATGTCCTGGCCGAGGGCGGTCTTGAAGAGCGCTCCTTCAAGGTCGTGCGCGGCCAGGGCGTTGCCGGCCAGGATGGCGTGGACAAAGCCCTTTTCGACCAGCGCCACCATGGCGCTGCGCGAGTCCGAATCGAAAACAACGGCCGGGCCGAGCACCCAGACCACGTAGCCGTTTTTCTTCTCGTGCCGCAAAAGCTCGTAAAGCCGGTCGTAATCGCGCGAATACGATGTTTCCCGGCTGCGGCCGGTGCGGAAGGCAAATAGGTCGGCCCTGCTCTTCCTGCCGGAAAAGCCGTCCGTGTGGACGTAGATGCCCTCGCGGGCGTCCTCGCTGCGGCCGACCACGACCCGGTCGCCGGGCTGAAGCCGTCTGAACTCGGTCGCTTCCAGGCGGCCGCCTTCGCGGACCACGGCCACGCAGTCCATGCGGCTTTCGGAAAGCAGCCGCCAGCGTCCGCCGATCTTGAAATATTCGGGGAATATGGTGGTGGCGTGGAAGTTGGCGGGCGCCACGCCCGCCTGCCGCACGACCCCCAGGGCGGCATCCGGGCTGCGCCGGAAGGACTCCCTGTTGAACGCGGGCGCGCTGTAGACGGGTAACTTAAAACTCATTGCTTCATGGTAGCGAAGCGAAATCCGCCGCTCAAGAACATAATGCGCAGGAACCTGCCTTAAAACCGGCGCAGGGTTTGGCGCGAGGGCGAAAGTTGCCCCGCGCGGACAATTGACGGCGAGCCCGCGCCGCCCAATTTTGACTTGCTCAATATAATTGACTCAGTGGCGTCCCATAAGGGACGCCAAGGCTGTAGCATTATAGACTGTAGGTTGTAGGTTAAAACCGGAAAAACAGATCGGCAAAAAACCGGAACTGCCGTTTTCAAAATATTGGCAACTCATACTGTGTTTCCGTGGTTTTCCTGACAGTCTATCAACCTATAACCTATTAACCTGCATCCCATGGGATGCTAATATAATTGACTATTGTATCAAGTTCGTATTATTGTTTTTTATATATTGGTATAATCATTTGGATCCATTCGCGGCAAAGCGCGTAAAAGGAACGGATCCGGCAACCGGGAGGAAATGACATGAATGGCAAGCATGAAATTTCACTTGGCGCAGTGGCGCTCGGGGTTTTTTTGGCGCTGTCGCAATCCATGGCGGCGCCCATGGCCGGAGACGCGGAAGCGGCCACGCACGGCGATGAGGCCGCCGGCGTGCAGCTGGTCAAGGAAACGGAGCAGAAGGCCGCGGATTTTGTTTTCCGGCAGTACAACCTCGGCGTGCTCTCGCACTACTCCTACCTGCTCGGCAGCGGCGGGGAGGCGATGATCGTGGACCCGGCGCGGGACGTCAGCCGCTACCTGCAGGACGCGCAGGAGCTCGGCCTTAAAATCACCAAAATATACCTGACCCATTCGCACGCCGACTTCGTGGCCGGCCACATGGAACTGGCCAGGGCCGCCGGGGCCGAGATCCTGATCAACGCGGAAACGCGCGCGGGCTATCCGCACAAGGCCCTCGCCGACAAAGCCGAGGTCCGGGTCGGCAAGCTGCGCGGGGTGGTGATCATGACGCCCGGCCACACCCCCGACGGGACCTGCATGCTGGTCTACACGCCCGCCGCGGCGGACAAGCCGGCCTTCATGTTCACCGGCGACACGCTTTTCATCGGCAGCGTCGGGCGGCCAGACCTGATGGGCGAAGGCATGAGCGCCGCCGCGCTGGCCGAGATGGGCTACCACACCTGGAAGGAAAAACTTTCCAGGCTGCCGGATGAGACCCGCATTTTCCCGGCGCACGGGGCCGGTTCGCTCTGCGGCGCGCACCTGAGCGACAAGCCCGTCTCCACGATCGGCGAGCAGCGCCGCGAAAACGTTTACCTCCAGCACAAGGACCTGGCTTCCTACGTCATGGCCGTCATAGACGGCTTGCCGGAGGCGCCGCAATATTTCAAGCACAACGCTAAAATGAACCACGACGGCCCGCCCCTCGTGGAATGGGACAAGGTCATGCCGCCGCCCCTGGCCGCCGCCGAGACCGCCGCGCTGGCGCAGAAGGGCGCGTGGATGGTTGACGTGCGCGAAGCCAGGCCCTTCGCGGAAGCCCACCAGCGGGGAGCCATCAACATTGGCATACGCGGCCGCTTTGAATCCTGGACGGGCACCATGATTCCCTGGGGCGAGCCATTCATCCTCTCCGGATCGGAAGGCGAAATCCGCGAGGCGGCCTTCCGCCTGAAGCGGATCGGCTACGACTCGCCGGCCGGCTTCCTGAAGGGCGGCGTGGAGGGCTGGAAAAAAGCGGGGCTGCCGGCCGGGTCGCTCAAGCTTGTCAAGCCGCAGGATTTGCACCGCCAGATGCAGTCGGGCACGGCCCCCGTCATCGTCGACGTGCGCCTTCCCAGCGAATGGATGGCCCTGCGAATCGGCCAGGTGCTCAACATTCCCATCAACAGGCTCTTTACCGACGGCAAGCGCCTGGCCGGCGACATGCCGGCCCTCACGGTGTGCAACTCGGCTTACCGCTCGAGCATGGGCGGCTCGGTGCTCCTCAAGATGGGCTTCAAGGAAGTGAGCAACATGGAAGGCGGCGGCGAAGCATGGGTGGCCGCCGGGCTGCCGACCATCAGCGCCGCCGGCGCCGGGCACGGCGCGCCGGCCTCTCCCGCGCGGGCAATAAAACTCCCGGACCGAATTGCCGCGGCCGATCTCAAGCGGATGCTCATGGATTTGCCGGGCACTTTCGAGCTCGTTGACATCCGCCCCCGGGAGCAGTTCGCGGACTTCAGCCTGCCCGGCTCGCTGAACGCGGACATCGCCGACGTAATCTCCAACCCGGCTTACCTGAACGGAGCGGTCCCGCTCGTGATAGTTGACCGCGACGGCTCCCTCGCCATGGCCGCCGGCGGCATTCTCGCGCAGAAATCCGCGCGGCCGATCAAAGTTTTATTCGGCGGCCTTGAGGCCTACTGGAACGAGTCGGCGGCGCCCCTGCCCCAAGGCTCCCGCCCGCCGGCCGCGCCCCCTTCCGTGGAACCTGCCGCTCGCGGGGGGCCCCCGGCCGGAGCGCCGCCGGCCAAACCGGAACCGCCGAAAAAGAAAAGCGCCGGATGCTGAGCCATGAAAAACAATATCACCATTGCCGCAGACGGGCCAAAGCCCTACGCGAATCCCTACCTGGCGGGGGTCCTGCTCGGCCTTGTGCTCTTGGCCTCATATGTTCTCCTGGGGACAGGCCTGGGAGCTTCAGCCGGAATCGCCCGCGCCGGCGCCTCGCTATCCATGTGTTTCGCAGCTTCCCACACGCTGGGAAGCGAATACTTCGGGAAATGGGGCGCGCATCCGCTTAATTATTACCTCGTCTTCATGTTCGCGGGCACATTTGCCGGCGCGCTGATTTCGGCGCTCCTGGCGAACCGCGTCCGCTTGCAGGTGGAGCGCGGTGCGGCCTCTTCGCGGCGCCGCCGCCTCGGATACGCGCTGGCAGGCGGGATAATCGTCGGGTTCGCGAGCCGGCTGGCGCAGGGGTGCACCTCCGGCCAGGCGCTCAGCGGCGGCGCCCTCCTGCTTACCGGCAGCCTGGTGTTTTTAATCTGCCTTTTTGCCAGCGGCTACGCGACGGCCTGGTTCGTGAGGAGGCAGTGGCATGATTGAAACTTTATACGCGCTTGACGCCCTGGGCACGCCAAGGGCATTTTTCATTTCGCTGCTGATCGGCTGCGGCTTCGGCTTCGCCCTGGAGCGGGCGGGTTTCAGCAGCTCGCGCCGGCTGGCGGGCGTGTTCTATTTCACCGACATGGCCGTCATAAAGGTCATGTTCACCGCGCTCGTCACCGCCATGCTGGGAATTTCCATCATGGCCGCGCTCGGGTGGATTCAAATGGACCGGATTTATCTCATGCCGACCATTTACGGCGCCCAGGTCGCGGGCGGGCTGCTGTTCGGGGTGGGATTCGCCATGGGCGCCTGGTGCCCCGGCACGGCCGCGGCAGGGCTGGCCGCGGGCAGAATAGACGCGCTCGTGTTCCTTGTCGGGAGCGTCGCGGGGAGCATCCTCTTCAACGAGCTTTTTCCCGTGATCGGCGCGCTCTACGCGGCGGGCGACCGGGGAACGCAGATGGTCTACGCCACGCTCGGCATCCCGCGCAATGTTTTCATCTTCGCGCTGACGCTCGCGGCCGTAGCCGTTTTCTGGCTGGTGGAGTGGGTTGAGAAATTGCGCACCGGCCGCTCCCCGTACCTGGGCTCCCCCTTTCTCAAGGCGTTCAGCGTGGCGCTCGCGGTGCTCGCGGCCGGCCTGCTTTTGACCGCGCCCGCCACGACCGGAACCGGCCCCGCGGCGCGCGCTTCCGGGCCGGGCGAAGAAGCAGCCCTGATGGCTGAAGTTGACGCGGCCGGCGACCACATGGAGCCCGAGGAGCTGGCCGATCGCCTTGTGGCCAACGCGCCGGGACTGGTGGTCGTGGACATACGCCCAGCCGCGGAATTCAACGCTTTCCACATCCGCGGGGCTTCCAACGTCCCGCTCGCCGGGCTGGATGAGGCCCTGCAGCCGCATAAAAACAACGGGGTAATTGTCATTTACTCGAACGGCATGACGCATCCCGCCCAGGCCCGCGACTCGCTCCGGCGGCAGGGGTTCGGGAATGTTTATATCCTGACCGACGGGCTCCAGGGCTTCCGCGACCGCTGCCTTAAGCCCGCATCGCTGCGCCCAGAGCCCCTAACGCCCGAAGCCGCCGCGCGGATCAAAGCCTGGCGTTCACATTTTACAGCACCCGCTTTGCCGCGATCACCGCAATAGCCCGGCAATCAGCTTGAAGAGAACTTCAATGACATAGTTGGCTATATTCCGACTTGGGAAAAAATGGCGAAATCCGGAAACCATAAATCATGACGGGGAAATTAATCGCTGCCGGCATCTTTGTCGCCCTGGCCGCAAATGCCGCCCTTTCAGCCCCGCCGGGAACCGGGACCACAGAACAACTGCCCCTGTTCAAAAAAGCTGTCCGGTCCGATAAAGAGCGTTATAATTTTGCCGCCGGCAAGGGCGCCAAATTCCTGCCCACCCCGGACGGCAGGAGCTTTTACATCCTCTGGCTGCCGCCTTCCGCTTCGCCGCAAAAGCCGCCGCCCGTTGTTTTCACCCTGCACGGCCACGGCAGCTGGGCCTTTGACGAATTTTTCCTCTGGCACAAGCATATCGCCGAGGCCGGGATCGGGATCGTCGCCCTGCAATGGTGGTTCGGCGAAGGCGAAACGCCGAAGGATTATTACCTGCCCGGACAGCTCGCGCAGATCATGAACGAAATCATGCGCATTAATACAATCAGGAAGAATTCGGTGCTCGCGCACGGCTTCAGCCGCGGCTCGGCCAACATTTACGGTCTGGCCGCGCTCGACAACCGCTCGGAGAAATTCATCCTGCTCACAGTCGCCAACGCCGGCAAGGCCGGGGCCGATTTCCCGATCAACCGCGACATAGCCTCCGGCCTGTTCGGGCAGCGCCCGCTCGAGGGAACATACTGGATGACATACGCAGGCGCCAGGGACCCCCACCCCGAACGCGACGGCATCCCCGGAATGCGGGTGGCGCAGGACTGGATCAGGCGCTACGGCGGGACGGTAAAGCTGGCAATCGAGGATCAAAATGGCGACCATGGCGGATTCCACCGCAATCCGGCCAACGTAAAAAAGGCGCTGGATCTTTTCAGGCAATTGCTTGCGGAAAAGGCTGCAAGATAAATAAATGTTTTGCCGCCCGCCTGCAGCACCTGAAGCGCAGCTTCTGCGGGCAGGCATAAATAGTCTGTTATGTGCATCTTGTGCCTTTTCGTGGCTATTTGAGAATTTCAGGGAGTTATATATGATTAAAATCCGCAAAGTCAAAACGCTGGGCGATATAAATGCGACAGCCGCGCTGGCGCGCGAGATATGGACCCAGCACTACGTCCCCATCATCGGCAAGAAGCAGACGGATTACATGCTTGCCAACTTCCAGAGCACAAAAGCCATTGCACGCCAGATTGCCGAAGGCTATCTTTATTACCTTGTGACCAATAATTGCCGGAAAGCGGGATATTTCGCCATCGTCCCGGACCGTAAAAAACGCACTGCCCTACTGAGCAAGATTTACGTCCGGCAGGCGCTGAGGGGCCGGGGCCTGGGCAAAGATATCTTGAAGTTTGCGGAAAAATATTGCCTTAAAAAGAAAGCAAAAATGCTGTGGCTTACCGTCAACCGGAACAACAAAGACTCCATCGCGTTTTACTTGCGCGCCGGATTCAAAAAGTCGGGCAAAATTGTCACGGATATCGGGGACGGCTTTATCATGGACGACTACAAGATGGTGAAAAGATTGGACTATGGGTGAATAATATTATCATGATCATTCTAATGCGGGCTATATCCGAACCTAAACTCGAAATCCTAATTTCGAAATTCGAAACAAATTCAAACAACAAAAATATAAATGAAAACTTAGAAAACCATCTTTATCTCGGATTTTAAGCATTTTAATTTTGATATTGTTTCGAGTTTCGTGCTTCGAATTTCGGATTTATTAACCAACGCTTATAATTATTTTATTCACCGTTGTTTCCGATAGCCAAGGACCTAATAATGAATGAGAATAAAACAATGCAACCATCAATGTGGACCAGCTACCTGATCAAAATGCAGCCGCGCAATATGGCGCGCGCCTTCGCCCGCCGCGGCTGGCGCACGCTGGAAATGAGCGACGAGCACGCTCGCATCCTGCTCAATGAAAAAGACCCGCTGAAATCGGGGAAGAAGTTCAGGGCCTTTGCAGCTGATTTGGGCGTCTCTTTTCCACAGGGCCATTTCTACCTGGCCTGCGACATCGCCCCGGCCGGCAGGAATGAATTT
>JBAYWJ010000053.1:0-14702 GCA_041674125.1 Kiritimatiellia bacterium | reverse complement strand
TTCCAATACGAGTGCCGCCGGGCCGCTCCCGTACACCACGACAACCTGTGGGAGCCGGCCGAGGCCATGCGGCTGAACCCCGACATACCCGTCATGCTCATTCCCGACCACTGCATGGTCTGCCCGCCCTGCAGGATGTATGACATGGAAGGCAGCGGCCTTTGCGGGATCCAGCCGCTGCGGATGAAGCTCTCTGAAAAATGCAACGCCGGCCAGCTGGGCATCCTGCGCTCGCTCGGCCTGGAATATTACCAGCAGGTCCCCGCCCGGCGCCTGCTGAAACTGGCCCAGGAGCGTTTGAAATCTGATCACCCGGCCTTCAACTACATCGGCGCGCCGCCCAGTTTTGCGGCATTCGAGAGGACCCTGGAAGACGAGCTCGGGTTCCTGGATGTTTTCAAGGGCCCCGGCGCCGTCATCCGGCGCACGCAATCTCTGCTCGCCGACCGGCGGGTTAAATCCCTCCTGCCGGCCGACGAGCGCGAGCACGTTGAAAAAACGCTTTCCACGGCCAGAAGTCGCCTGGCTGCAGGCAACAGGAGAGAAGCCTATTTGGCCCTGACCGAAAGCGCCTTCGCGCACACGCGCAAGCAGTATATGGAGCTGATCCCAAAAGGCTACGCGCGGTTGCCGAAGACGATTAAAACAGAAGCCGGGACGGCATCCACGGGCCGCGTGCTGAAAGCTCATAAGCTGGGACGGAGTTCGTCCGGGGAACGATTTGCCAACTCGCCGGCGGACTATTCAACCGGGTTTGTTACGATGGTAAATGCCAACCGCCCCGCCATCGCGGAAACGGGACTGAAAATCGGCTTTGACCGGCAGAACCTGTATGTGGCATTAGTGTGTGCGGACACGGATGTGCGGCTGGTGAAGGCAGAAGCGCGGCTAGGGCTGGACCTTAAGAACATCGGGCGAAAATATGTCCGGACCATTGACGACGCCGTCCTGTTGGTGCTCCATCCGGGCAGTAAGGATGGAAACGTTTTTATTTTCACCGTTAATCCTGAAGGCGTCAAGCTGGGCGAACATGAATTTTCAAAAGATGGCCATAGAATCAAAGAATGGATTTGCGAAACCGCCTGGAGCGCGGCGGTCAAGGTCCATCCGGCCTATTGGAGCGTGCTCATGACAATTCCCTGGGCGGCTTTCGGGAACCGGCCCGCGCGTGGCGCCGGGTGGCAAATGAATACTTATCGTTTTTTCAGGAACGATATGCTCGACGCGCACACCTGGGCCCCGACCTCGGCCTGGAACATCTACGACCCGGAACAATGTGGGCGGCTGGTATTTGCATGAATTTCACAAACCGCAAGAAAGTTCATTTCTGCCGCAATAATAATCATTTGCGGAAAACGAATTATATAATATGCTTTTTAAATAGTGCAGAATTATTGCAGGCCAGATCAACATAAAAAATACTGTTTCTGAGCGCCCCGACCGATCTGCCGTCGCCAAGGTGGCTATGGCGGACGCGGGCGGGGCGGCTACAGGAATATGAATAGTTGTAGCCGCGGCGCTCTGCCGCCGCGTCCGGGATGATTAAACGCCCCGACTTATCCGTCGTAAATCACGGGAGGAAAAGAAATGAAAACAATGATGCAGTGTCTTTTAATCGCTTCTTTCGCGGTCGGCCTGGCCGGGTACGCCGGCGCAGATATTGATTTGGTCAAAAACGGCCAGCCCATGGCCGACATCGTCGTGGAAACGAACGCGATTTCCAGCGTTCAAATGGCGGCAGCCGATTTGCAGGAATACATAGAAAAGATGTCGGGGGCAAAGCTGGAAATCGGCGCGGCGCCGAAAGACCAGTTTAAGTTCCATGTTTATGTAGGGCCAAGTGAATACACCAAGAAACTCGGAATAACGGCTGACGACCTCAAGCCGGATAGCTTCAAGGTCGTCGCGAAGGACAACTACGTCGTCCTCATCGGCCGCGACGAGCAGCGCCCTCCCTTTCCCTACAGGCATTTCGGCGAAGGCCTGACCAACTGGTGGAAGTTTGCCGGCGAAAAATACGGCGTGCCTTACATCTTCCCCATGAACAGCAAGGCCGGCTTTTATCCCTACGACGCCACCGCCACCCTTTACGCTTCCTCCGAACTGCTCGAGCAGCTCGGGGTGCGCTTTTACGCGCCCTACGAAAACGGCACGGTCATCCCGGAAAAGAAAACTATTTCCGTGCCGGAGCAATCCCTGAGCAGGACCCCGGCCTTCCCGATCCGCCAGTTCGCCTATTACCCCCAGCACTGCGACCTCGACGCACTCAAGTGGATCAAGCGGCTCAAGTACGGGTCTTCCTATCTTTACGAGGGGGCGCACGCCACGAGCACCATCATCGGCCCCCCCGAGCAGAAAGCCGACCACCCCGAATATTTCGCGGAGGTGGATGGCAAACGCCTGGGGAGCCTCAAGGGCGGCGTGCCGCGGTTCTGCAACGAAAGCTTCCGGAAAACATCGATCAACTTCCTGAAAAAAACCTTTGAAGCCTATCCATATTTTGCGGCCTTTGACCTGATGCCGCCGGACGGGCTGGGCGAGATTGACGAGCGCGACGCCAAAATCTGGAACAGGCCCGAGCGCGGCTATGACAGCCGGTACTCCGACTATATCTGGGATTACTGGCTCTGGGCGGCCAGGGAGCTCAAGAAAGTCTGCCCCGATAAATACCTCGTGGGCTGGTCCTATTCCCCATACATGGGCCCCCCTTCCGGCATAGACAAACTGCCGGACAACGTAGCCATGTACCTCTGCCAGAGCACAAGCAACCTGAAGCTGCCGGCGGAAAAACATTTCCTGGAAGTGCGCGCCAAGTTCCTTTCCATGCTCACCTCCGGGAAAACCTTCATGTACGACTATTACCTGTTTTACCGCAGCGAGCAGAGCCCGCGCTATCCGGTGTTCTTCACAAAGCTCCTGCAGGAGGACATGCAGGCCCTCAAGGGCGTGTGCGAGGGCAAGAACATCGAAGTTGCGGGCGAATATGTAAACAAGCAGCACCGCCTCGCCTGCCCCGGCCTGACGCACATGCTCCACTACTGGCAGGGCAAGCTTTACTGGGACCCCGACCTGGACCGCCAGAAAATGCTCGACGAATACTACGAGCTCTATTTCGGCCCGGCCCGGAAGGAAATGAAGGCATTTTACGAGTTCGCCGAGGAGGTCTGGATGCGGCCCGAGTCGCGCAGCGTGACCATGACCAGCGGGTTCCTCAGGCAGAAGGACGTAGACCGCTACTTTGAAATCCTCAAGCGCGCCCGCGAAAAAGCCGGGCGGGACACGATCTACGACAAGCGCATCGCCCAGATCGAAACCGAAATGCAGCCCCTCATTCAGCAGTTTGCCAACCTGAAACGCGTCGGCCCGGATTTGACAGGGACCATCGCCCCCGAGCCGGCCCCCCTTGACGGCGACCTCGGGAAGCCGTCCTGGAAAGATGACAAGAGCCGGGTCTGGTACACGATGGGCGACCTGGTCACTGGCAAGATACCCGACAAAAACCAGACAAAAGTATCCTTCAGCCTTACGCCCGGCGGCTCAAACCTGGTTATCGGCGTTGACTGCGGGGAGGAACACATGGACAAGGTCACGGCGAAGACGCAGGTGGACCATGATGATCCCAACATATTCAACGACGACGTGTTGGAAATATACATCGAGACGCCGGAGCGCTCCTATTTCAAGTTCGTGGTAAATTCCACCGGCAAGTACTGGGACGAGACCGAGGACGTGACCCTGATCTCGCGCGACACGATGCCCATCCTATGGAACCCGGGAACAAAAGTGGCCGTAAAGAGGGAAAAGGACCGCTGGACCGCGGAAATCATCATTCCGGCAAGGGACTTCGGGACAAAAGGCCCGGACAAGGCCAATCCCTGGGGCATCAACGTCTGCCGCGCCCGCTATGCAGGCGGAGGAGCCGAGCTGTACGGCGTTTCCCCGACCGGAGAGAGGTTCTTTGCCAAGCTTTCAAGACTGGGCAATCTCGCGGTGAAA
Organism: Kiritimatiellia bacterium; assembly: GCA_041674125.1. Taxonomy (GTDB): domain Bacteria; phylum Verrucomicrobiota; class Kiritimatiellia; order JAAZAB01; family JAAZAB01; genus JAQUQV01. Next base: position 10,706 of record JBAYWJ010000053.1, on the reverse strand, counting down.
TGAGCTTTGGATAAAATAGGCTTTTTGAGCGCGGGGGATATGATGATGAAAATTATAATTGCGCTTGCCATCATTCTCGGGAACAGCCTTGTTCTCAAGGCCGCGGACCGGTACGTCTCGCTCTCCGGCACGAACGACTTTGCCAATCAATTCACGACCTGGGCCGGCGCGGCCACGGACATCCAGTGGGCGGTAAACTTCGCCCTGGCCGGCGAGACGGTCTGGGTGAGTAACGGCACCTACTACCTGACCAACCAGGTCAACATCGCCAGCGGCATCACCCTCAAAAGCTTCAGCGGCAGCTACGCTGACACCGTCATCAACGGTAACAACTTCGACGGCAAGCCGGTCACCAATCGCTGTATTAACATGACCCATGCCGGCGCGGTCGTGGAAGGCTTCACCATCACCAACGGCTTCCCGGGGACCAACAACCAAAGCGGCGGAGGTGTTTACATGTCAGCTGGCATGTTGCGCGACTGCCTGGTGACCGGCAACTGGGTGACAAATGACGGCATGGGCGGAGGTGTGTACGCCTACTGCACGGTCTACGGCATCATCACTAACTGCAATTTCATAGGCAACTGCGCCCACAGGTACGGCGGAGGAGCTTACATCAGAAACATGGCGCAGGCATGGAACTGCCGCTTCACGCAAAACATGGTCCTGCAAAACTCGGTTTACAATGGCGGCGGAGGATTGATGGTGCGATATTCATCTGTACCATGTTTAAACAACTGCATCATCGTCAGCAACAGCGCCGCGTATGAGGGTGGAGGCATCTTTGTGCTGGAAACGGCCGTCAGCTGCATATTGCGCAATTGCCTGGTTGCAGAAAACACCGCCGGGCGCGGCGGAGGCATATCGCTTTTTGACAACCGGCCGGCCTATACCAATACACTGGAAAATTGCACGATTGTCAGCAATAGAACCGGAGGACTTTACAAAACATATGACGGCACGACTGTCTGCTTCAACGTCATTTCCCAGTCAAATTACAGTTATAATACGGCAGGATATCCGCTGATGAGGGGACTGAACCCATTTCAAGGGTACAGCTGCTGCGTCATAAGTAATACAAGCGTGGTTTTCATGGATTCCGGCAACACAACCAACTCGCCAGCCTTTGCCGATTTCCAGGGCAGGAATTACCGCCTGACGCGCGAATCGCCCTGCATCAATGCCGGCCTGAACCTGCCGTGGATGATCAACAACACCGACCTGGACGGGGTTTCGCGCATTGACAAGTTTTCCGGCCGGCCGGACATGGGCTGCTATGAGCTTCATCCCCGGGGAGTGATGTTCAAGATGCGCTGAAAACAGCATGCGCCGCATTTATGCCGGAATAATCGCATGCATATGAAGGAGGCAGTCAACGTGATATTAAAAAAATGGTTCTTGCGTATTCTGGCCGTGACTTTCCTGGCTTCGGGCATTGTGCTGCCGACCTTGTCCGCCACGGCATCCGACGGCGTCTGCCTTGTAAAGGACGGGAAGCCCGCGGCCGACATCGTCCTGGAAACAAACGCTCTCGCAAGCGTGCAGCTGGCGGCAAAAGACCTGCAGGAACACGTTGAGAAAATGTCCGGGGCCAGGATGGAGATCGGCGCGGCGCCCGCAGACAAGTTTAAGTGCCATGTTTATGTAGGACCAAGCGAATTCACCAGGAAATTAGGAATATCGGATGATGACCTGAAGCCCGAGGGATTCAAGATCATCGCCAAGGACAACTTTGTGGTCCTCATCGGGCATGATCTCAAGCGCGAGCCTTTGCCGTTCTCCTCGAAGGGGGAAGGCTTGAAGAAATGGCAGGAATTTGCCGGGGAGAAATACACATATCCCATGGGCGACTTAGGACCTTATAACAAGGATCTCGGAATATATGCCGACGAAGCCACCGCCACGCTCTACGCGGCCTCCGAGCTCCTGGAGCAGCTGGGCGTGCGCTGGTATAATCCTTATGAAAACGGCACCATCATCCCGGAAAAGAAAACCATTACCGTGCCTGAACAGGCTTTGAAAAAAGAGCCGAAATTTCCATATCGTTTTTCCACTTTTTACGGGGCCATGCGCAGCGACGCCGAAGGGGTCATGTGGTTCAAGCGGCTCAAGTACGGAACATCATACGGCATCCTGATCGGCCACACCACCGGCGACATCCTCGGCTGGGGCTCGGAAGAGCAGAAAAAAGCCCATCCTGAATATTTCGCGGTTGTGGACGGCAAAATGGTCACCGTGCCGCGCCTATGCGATGAAAATTTCAGGAAATCATCCATTAATTTCCTCGATAAGATGATCGAGGCCCATCCCTGGTTGAAGTTCGTCAATGTCCAGATGACCGACGGGCTCTCCCGGATTGACGACCGCGACGCTTTGGTCTGGAGCCGCCAGGGCCGCGGCTACCTTGGAAAATATTCGGACTACATCTGGGATTACTGGCTATATGTCGCCGCGGAATTAAAGAAAAATCATCCGGGCGTATACCTGCGCTGCAACTCCTATGCCCCCTATGCCGAGCCGCCATCGCAAATCAAGGAACTGCCCGATAACGTGGTCATTTGCATCGCCCAGAGCACGGGTTCCTCGTTCCTGCCGCAGGACCCCGCGAATAAGCTGCGAGCCATGTGGCTGCCGATACTTACCTCGAAAAAGCTCTTCCTCTGGGATTACTACCTTTTCTACCGCACCGGCGAAAGCCCGCGTTACCCGGTATTCTTCACGAAGCACCTCCAGGAGGACATGCAAAAGCTCAATGGAGTTTGCGAGGGAAAAATCATTGAAATCGCTGCCGCGCCCGATAAAAATAAAAAATGGGGCCTTGCCTGCCCGGGCCTTACGCACATGCTCCATTACTGGCAGGGCAAGCTTTACTGGGACCCCGACCTGGACCGGCTAAAAATGCTGGATGAATATTACGAGCTCTACTTCGGACCGGCCCGGAAGGAAATGAAGGAATTTTACGAGTTCGCCGAGGAGGTCTGGATGCGGCCCGAATCGCGCAGCATAACCATCGCCGGCGGATTCCTCAGGGAAAAGGACGTGGACCGCTACTTTGAAATCCTGAAGCGCGCCCGGGAAAAGGCGGGTGCGGGAAGCGTTTACGACCAGCGCATCGCCCAGATCGAGGAAGAAATGCAGCCCCTGAAAAAAATGTTCCCTATGGTCCGCGTGGGCCCGGATTTCACATGCCTGGTCACCGACCAGCCGGTCATCGTTGACGGGGATCTCCAGAAAAAATTCTGGCAGGGCGATATCGCCTGGTACCCGATGGAAGAATGGAAAAAGAAAGCCCCTGTCCCGCCCGAGCTTGCCTCCGGGGTGGCCTTCCGCCTGACGCCTGACCGGTCCAACCTCGTGATCGGGGTGAAATGCTCCGAGCCCGAAATGGACAAAATCCCGGCCCGGGCAAAGGAGCACGACGACTTCGACATTTTCAACGATGACAGGATCGAGGTGCGCATTGAAACGCCCGAGCGCTCCTATTTCAAGCTCGCGGTCAACACCGAGGGCCTTATCTGGGATGAAACCCAGGATGTGACACTGGTGACCAAGTACACCCTGCCGGTGCTGTGGAATCCCGGCACAAAGGCTGCGATTAAAAAGGAAAAGGACTGCTGGACCGCGGAAATCATGATCCCGACTGAAGACTTCGGCTCAAAGGGACCGGACCGGGCAAATCCCTGGGGCATCAACGTCTACCGCATCCGCCGGGTGGGCGGCGTTCGCGAGGTCTACGACATCGCCCCGACCGCCGAAAAACTCCCGAACGACCTGGTAAAAATGGGCAACATGATTGTTACCGCGCCATGATAATAGACATTCACCAGCACATCACCTGCCGGCAATTCCCGCAGTTCACCCGCCTGAAATTATACGGCGGCCACGGCCCCTTCACCGCCTCGCACCTGCTGCGGGACATGGACAAGTGGGGCATTGATAAATCCGCGGTGCTGCCGCTGGCCAACCCTGAAAACATGGACTTTTTCGGCGTGGCCGGGAACCAGGAGGTTCTCGCCTCATGCCGTAAGCACCCCGACCGGCTCATCCCGTTCTGCAACATTGACCCGCGCGGAGTGCTCAATCACGCAAAGGCCGATTTTTCACTGCTTATGAAGCTTTTCAAGGATTTGGGGTGCATGGGGATCGGCGAAATATGCGCCAACCTGCGGATCAATGATCCCCTCTGCAAAAACCTGTTCGACCACGCCGGCCGCGCCGGTCTGCCGGTCCTCTTTCACCTCTCGCCGCGGCAAGGCAGGCTTTACGGCATTTTCGACCGCCCGGGACTTCCGGGGCTGGAAGAGGTTTTGCGCGATTTTCCCCGCACCATCTTCATCGGCCACGCCCCCTCCTTCTGGAACGAAATAGACGGGCGCCTCGAGCCCGGCCAGCGCAACGGCTACCCGAAGGGACCGATCGTCAGGGAAGGTGCCCTGTGGCAGCTCATGGAAAAATACCCCAACCTGTATGGCGATTTCTCCGCCGGCAGCGGGCACAACGCGCTCACGCGCGACCCTGCGGCCGGATTCCGCTTCCTCAACAAGTTCCACCGCAAGATATTTTTCGGCACGGACTTTTTTTTCCGGAAGGACAAGCCGCCGCTGCACCTGGTCTTCATGCGCTCCGCGCTCTCCGGCAAGCACATCTCAAAAGCGGCTTATAAAAACATCATGCACCGGAATTTCGAGCGGGTGTTTATGCGCAAACGGCTTTGAGCGAATCAATAACTCCTTCAACCTGAAAAGCAGCGGAAATGATTGATTGCAAATATATTACCTGAATATTGCGTGAAAATCGCACGACATTCACCCCTTGTCACTCCATATTTATGGGGTGACGAAGGCCCTGCGGGTGAATTTTGCACGCACTGCGTGAAAAACATATACGCTGTAGGCCGCGATAGCATCGCGGCAAATCCGCCGTCATGATATGACGGCCTACAAAAAAAGGAATTATCATGAGGGGAATAAGAGGTTGGAAATCCTGCAGCAATTTATTTTTGCTTTTGTTCTGCCTTTCTTCCGCCGTGAAGGCGCTTGCGGAACCACCCTCAACCGGCACAAATTATTACACGGCTGTGACGGGTTCAGATTCAAACAGCGGCATCAGCCGCTCTGCGGCTTTCCGCACTGTCCAGCGCGGGGTGGATGCGCTTTCGCCCGGCGATACGCTTTCCATCGCGCCGGGCGAGTACCTCGAAAGCGTCAGCCGCGCGAAGCTTGGAGCATCAAACGCAACGACTATCATCCGGGCGGAAATCCCCGGCACGGTTATCCTGCGCGGGGATGTGCCCGCCCCGCCCTTCCGGAAGGTTGAGGGTTACCGGTTTGTTTACAGCGCTGATTTGAAATCCGACAGCGAAGCCCAGGCGGTCAACGATCTTGACAAGCTGGCAATATTCAAGCGCGCGCCGAACCTGGTAGAACTGGAATTCACGCCCGGCTGTTTTTACCATGACCGGGCACAAAACAGGCTATACGTTTCAACGGCCGACATGGAACCGGTTGGCGCGCGTTTCTATACCGTTTCTTTAAGCACCAATGCCGGCATTGAACTCAACAAGCCCATCGGGGTGCGCCTTGAGGGGATCGCCGCGACCGGATTCAGGAAAAGAGGTATCCTAATGGAAGAGCCTGACAATTGCGTCATCAGCAACTGCCTGGCTTATTTCAATGCGCAGGGCGGTATTTGCATCAGCGAGCGCTACTGGAGGGGCGTTACCGGCGGGAACACAATTGAGAACTGCACTGCCTGGGCCAACAGCGGCGTCGGCCTCATGGTCAACGAGCCCCGGCGCGACACCATGCGGAATTCAATCTCGTTCCTGAACGAATCCCTCGGGATGGAAATGTATAACGGCAACAGCAGCCGGATGGAAAACAACCTTTCCTGGGGAAATATCCAGGATTTCCTGCTGAAGCAGGGCCCGCGCGACTCGATCCACAAGATCGAGCGCTGCACAATGCCCGGACTCTGGGGGCATGAGACCCACAGCAACATTGTCATGCATTCCATCGCCGGGCACATAAACGGCAATGCCGGAAAAAGCTTTTTCACGAACAGCATTATTTTGAATGACATTAAGTCGTTGAACCAGGACATTGAATTCGCCGACCCGCTGAACCATGATTACCGCCTGCAGGCCTCCTCCCGCTTCCGCGGCGCCGGCGGTGCCGGAGCCGACCTTGGCCCCTTCCCATACCAGGGTAACATTTATTTTGTGTCAACTAATGGCGACGACAAGTCCGACGGGCTCTCGGTTTCCAACGCCTGGAATACTTTTGCACGCGCCACTCGTGCCCTGAAGACTGGCGACACGCTCTACATCCTGGCCGGACGCTATGGAGAAGATATTAAGCTCAAAGCGGGAAAAACAAAATCCTCCCCGATCTTAATCCGCGGACGCGGCACGGGCACGGTGGAGCTGGCCGGTAAGGTTCAGATTGATAATTGCCATAATCTTTCTTTCGAGCGAGTGCATTTCACAGGCAATGTTGCCGTTTCGGGCGGAAGCGAGCTTGCCTTTGAACAATGTTCCTTCGCCTGCCCCGGGGGATTCTCCACGCGCGACGCGGACGGTTTGCGCCTCATACACAACGAATTTGCGGGGAGCGGAAAAGCCCAATTCAATCTTGCGGGTTGCAAAAACGCCTTCCTGGCCGGGAACCTGTTTGAGAACTCCGGCGTTGAAGCGATCTCAGCCGATAAGCCGGAATCTTTTCTTTTTGCAGATTACAACTGCTACCGGCAGCCGGCGGCGGCGTGGCGGATGGAAGGTCAAACCCTTGCCTTGGGCAAGCTGCCGGGCGGGATGGAACGTTACGGCGGCGCAATCCAAACGCTCATGCAATCACCCACAGCAAGGGGCCTTTACAACTGGCCGGCCGGCAATTACCGGATGGACGCCGGCGAAAGTGGCCGGGTGGCGGGTCCATTCATCCACGCGGTCAGCGCAACGAGCGCAGACATCGAGTGGTTTACTTCGCGCGCCGTGGCCAGGAAAGAATGGGACACGCCGAACGCCAAGGTGGAAATCGCCTGGGGCCTTACGCCCGAATGCACAAACAAGGCAACGGTTGAAACCGACCATTTCGGCTCTTTCAGTCTGACCGGCCTTGAGCCGGCGACAAAATATTACTTCAAGATAACATCGGTAAAGCCCGCTTCAGCCCTGCGGGAAATGACCGGCATTGAATGGAACCGCGAGCCGGTGGAGTTCACAACGCTTGCGAGCGATCCCCCTCCGGCCACCTACTATGTTTCAACAACAGGCGACGATAAAAATAACGGGCTTTCCGCCGGCCAATCCCTGCGGACTTTGAACCGGGCCGCCGCTTTGGTAAAACCAGGCGATACCGTCCGCATTGCGGGCGGTGTTTATCATGAGCGCCTCTACATCCGCTCCTCCGGCACAAAGGAGCGGCCGATAACCTTCGCTGCGGCGCCAGGCGAGCGGGTTGAGCTCAACGGGGATAAAAAGGCGCTCAACTGCCTTTTGCTTTCATTTTATAAAAATAATCTCCGCTTTGACGGATTGCATTTATTAAGCATCTCCTCCGTTACACCCTGGGATGGCGGCGTCATCCGGCTCTTCGGCGGCGAGGATATCCGGCTTACCAGGATCTTTTTTGACGGCCGCCCGGGCTATTCCCCCACTTTCCTCTTCGCCCGGGGGGTGCGCGACCTGCTCGTGCGCAATTGCGTCAGCATCCATTCGGGCGGATTCAGCCCGCGCATCATGGCCTGCCCGAATTTCCGGATGGAAAACAGCCTGAATGTTCACAACCTCAACGGCGGCGTCTATCTCGATAAATCCCGCGAAGGCCGGTATGTCTTGGCCAATAACATCTTCACCGACTGCCAGGATAATAAAATCGCGGTCGGCATCGGGCCGCTCTCCTCCACCGAGCGGATGCTGCTCACCAACAACGCCTGGTTCCTGCGCCCGAATCGCCAGTACCAGGGCGATGAAGGCATGGTCACCGGTTGCGTTAAAATGGCGGATTTCAAAGTTATGGTCGCGCGCGATGGCGGTCTTTTGGGCGATCCCAAGTTCGCCGTGCTTTACCGCAATGGTTTTGATCCCACTTCGGGCATAGGGAAAGATTTTACGATCGAGCACCTGATCGGCCGCTCTGCGGCCTACACCAATTTGACCTTCTCCGACTTTTTCGCCACCGACCCGGAATTCGTCAAGCGCGGCATAGGTCTTAATCCGGCAGATTTCAGTGATTTTTACAATAAACCGGCGGTCAAAACAGAATAAAAAAAGTGGTTATTCAGCAGAATCTGCGGGTAAATCAATCACGGATTCATCACTGAGGCAGGCTGAGGCCCTTTATCTCCGTGGTTGTTCTGAATTTGGGTTGCGAGTATAAGCCCGCATTGGATAGGAGCTGACAATGGTTATAAAATGTTTATGGACGGCATTGATCTTCTGCCTGGTTGCCCTCGGACCGGCAGGCGCAAAAATGCAGGTGGCGGCGGGCGGATTTCACTCGGTCCTGCTCAGGGATGACGGCACGGTCTGGGCCTGGGGCGACAACGCCTTCGGGCACCTCGGGGACGCGCCGACGCGGGTAACAACCATGTGGCCTTTCCGCCACAGCTCCATCCCCCTGCAGGTGATAAGCTCTTCTGACGGCCCGCTGACAAACGTCATTCAGATCGCAGCCGGCTACCATTTCACCCTGGCCCTTTGCGCTGACGGCACGATTTGGGCCTGGGGCAGCAACGCCTTCGGCCAGCTCGGCGACGGGTCCGAGGAACCGGGCATGGAAAAAGCATTTCCTTTTACCCGGCAATCATCCACGCCCGTTAAAGTCAGGGGGTCGGACCGAAAAACCATATTAAATGATATCGTCGCCCTGGCGGCCGGCTACCAATATGCCGCGGCCTTGCGCAAGGATGGCACGGTCTGGGCCTGGGGCAGCAACAGCGGCGGCCAGCTGGGCAACGGAAACACCACCAATACCTCGTATGCCGTCCAGGTCAAGGGTCCCGGCGGCGAAGGTTATTTAACGGATGTTAGGGCTATTGCCGCTGGTGTGCGACATACGGTGGCACTCCGCAAGGACGGCACGCTCTGGACTTGGGGCAGCAACAGCTCCGGACAGCTGGGTTATGGGACCAATGCGCCAGGCATGTTTCCCGTCCAGGTGAAGGGGCCGGGCGGGTCGGGGGTTCTTTCGGATGTGCAGGCGATTGCGGCCGGCGTCGCCTGCACGATGGCCCTCAAAAAAGACGGTTCAGCCTGGGCCTGGGGCGATAACACGTTCGGCCAGCTCGGGGACGGGACGCGGGAGAACCGCTCCGCACCCGTGCAGGTGAAGGGCGAAAACGGGCAAGGAAGCCTGGCGGGCATCAGCGCGATCGCGGCCGGAAGGTATTTCGCCGCGGCCTTGAAGCGGGACGGCACGATGCTGGCGTGGGGATTCAACGAGGGCGGACTGCGCGGAGACGGGACGCGGGAAGGAAGCCTCGTGCCGGTGGCTGTCAAGGATTCCGCCGGCTCGGGCAATCTTTCCAACATAACCGCGATCGCGGCCGGCTCGCGCCATATTTTGGCGGTTGATAATGATGGTGTCATTTTAGCATGGGGCGACAACCATTGCGGACAACTTGGAGATGCCGCCGTCTCGTGGGGCTTGCGGCCGGTCATGGCGCGCGACATCCCCCTGCCGCCGGAGGTAACCCACGGCGAAGGCCGCTGGGCTCTTATACCGCGCACCACTCCCGGCACGCGCGTGCCGACCAGGAACACCGGCTTTAAATGGGCTCAGCGCTACTGCATATGGACCAACCGCTCGGAAGCTTATGCCCTGGATTTTACTGCCGTATCGAACGGGCACCTGACCATCGCGTTTGAGGCCCGTGTGTCGTCCGCCCAGGCGCGCACGCTGGATGTATCCCTCCTGCCGGACAACAGGCTTCCGGAAACCATAAACTGGCGCGAGGCCTGGTTCATTGTCTGGGGCCGGACTCCCGGCACACTTTCTGCCTGCGGCAGCACCAACGATATTGCCGGCCTGGACACTGCCTGGCACCACTACGAAGTTGTAACCGACCTGGACTTGACAACCTATGACCTGCTGGTGGATGGCAAACCGGTCGCCAAGGGCCTGAAGTTCCGGTGGTTTGGCCCGGACCAGGCCGTAATCCCTTACGGGCGCCTGCGCATCGGCACAACCCAGGGGAACCATATTATCAGCGGCAACCTGCCTGTGAAGGCAGGCGAATACGCCGACATCGCCAACATCCGCATCAGCAACAGGAAATTGAACAATTCAACCGCCAAATAATGGTAAAGATATGGAATTAATTTTAAAACTCAAAAAAACACGGCAACCCTCCTGCGCTGAGGCCAGCTTCGGATGGCAGGTAGAGCACCATGGCTACAAACTAATTTCATTGATTATCAATATATTACACTGTAGCCGCCCCGCTCAGTCGGGGAGTTTGATCATCCCGGACGCGGCGACAGAGCGCCGCGGCTACAACTATTCATATTCCTGTAGTCGCCCTGTCCAAGGAAGCTGTTTTGCATGCGCAGGCGGGTGGCAAAAAATGGTTTTGAATCTGACTCAAATGTCAAAGATGGTGAATAAATGAATAACAAGCCAAGCATGATGTGTTTTGCGTTGAGCCTTGTGATCGCCGCCGGCTGCCTCCTGGCCGACGCGACCGCCGGCACTAATTATTACGTG
>JBAYWJ010000052.1:0-14885 GCA_041674125.1 Kiritimatiellia bacterium | reverse complement strand
CCAGGGCAAGTTCGGCCGCAGGCACAAGCCGTCCGGCCCGGGGGCAACCGCCTTCAGGGAAGCGATGCCCTCCCCGGCCGAAAAATACCCGGTTGTCAAAATCGCCTTCATCCCCGAAAGAAGGGGCCTGAAGCCCCTCGTGAAACAGCTTGCGGGCACGCGCCGCGCCTACTCGCTCTTCGAAATTGCGTCCACCTGCCTCAGCAAGCCTGAATTCTATGCGGTCATTATGGAGGCTCTCCCCGGAGAAAACCAACAACAGCCCGAGCCGCTCTTCCAATGCTCCGCCTGCAAGGCCGTCTTCTCAAGCAGGCAAATGGCCGTAACCCACGGGCTGGCAAGGCACCTCGGCCTGTTTTACGACATCGAGGAAACAGAGGGCGAGCCGCCGCAGGGCAACTTCACCTGCGTGGCGCGCTGCTCTTTGAGCGGCGAGCTGCTGGGACCGCCGAATTATCACGCCTTTAACGAAAAGCTGCTGGAGCTCCACCGCTCCCGCTACGCCACCATGCCGATCGGCGACTACCGCAAAAAAATTGTCAATGTAACCGACCCGGCCGCGATTGAGCAGTGGAAGAAAGAAGCCGCGCGCAAAACCACGTACCGCTTCAAAACGCCGGGCGCAGCCGCATCATTCGACCGCCTTTCCCAAGCGGAAAGCCACTTCAGGGACAACTGCGCCGCAACGCTTGTCCGGGAGGGGGCGCGCTTCGTCATCCCCGCGACTGTCTGCCAGGAGCTTGACGACCGGCGCCTGAAATCGGCGGTGCAGGAAGTCTGGCAGAAGGAAACCCGTTTTCCGATCAACATGGCCGTGGCAATCCAGCAGAGGTTCCGCCGCCTGGGGCTGCACATTTTCAGGACGCCGGCTAAAATGACATTTGTCAGCTCCGTCAGGCCCCACGCGATCGACCCGGCCCAGGCCAACGCGGCGGTGCGGAACATACTGGAATGGATCAAGGCCAACAGCGGCAAGACGCGGCAGGACATGGTCGCGGCGCTGGCGCCCGGCATGCCGGCCGATTCTTCCGGGGTGGCCGGGATAGTCAACGACCTCGTCTGGCTGGTTGACCGCGGGCACGTGATTGAATTTATGAACGGCAGCCTGGCGGTGCCGAACCAGGCGCGCTTTTTCAGGCCCGAAAGCCGCGCTCCGGCCGCGCCCGGCCCGAAGGAATCTGAACCTGAACTGTCCGCTAATGCAAAATCCGTTTCTCAGTAGGTAAAAATTATGCCTGAACCCGTCAAAACCGGCGGTCTGAAGCTCAAGAAAACCTATTATGATTCCCAGGCCCAGCAGGAACCGGCGCCGGCCGTGAACGGCGCGGCCTCGCCTTCCACGGTCGCCTCCCTCACGCCTTTCCAGCGCAAGCAGGACAATTCGCATAAAATCCGGCAGAACCTGCTCACCGCTGCAAGCTGGTTTATTTTCATCGCCCTGGGCGGCGCGCTGGCCTATTTCCGCTTTGTCGCCCCCTGCCCGTGGCTCGCGCCGGAGGAGTACAAACAGTACGGCCTGATGGCCATTGCCGTAATCTACGTCATATCCATCCTGTTTGCCCTCAAGGACAGCATGTTCGCAGGGCTCATGGCGATCGTCGTGCCGTTTTATCCCATCTACTACCTTTTAAACGCATGCACTGCCGTGCTGTTCCGGGCCGTCGGGGCGGCCTTCCTGGCGGCCTTCGGATACGACGCACTGGTCCTGATCCAAAAATACGCCACCATAGCTTACGATAAGATTTCTTACTGGATTCAAAACGTGTGACCGGATCTGCGGCGCGGATTTTAGACCATCCCTGCGCCTCTTTGTGCACAACAATGCCGTGGACCAACTTGTTAAAGCGTACATCAGCCGATCCGCGTTACTGAACAACATCCGGATGATCCAGAAGGCCGCCGCCGGCGTCCCGGTCTGCGCGATGGTCAAAGGCTCGGCATACGGGCACGACGCGGCGCTGGTGGTCCAGGCCCTGCGCGGGGCGGGCATCGCCTTCTGGGGCACGGCCACGCTCAACGAGGCCCTTGAGCTGCGCGCCCTGAAGCTGCGCGAGCCGATACTCGTCATGCGGCCGCTGACCCTCCACGAACCCGAAAGGGAGATTGCCGGGCAGATAAAGCTCATGCGCCGCCTGGGCATCAGGCCGACCATTGTCAACTCCGAAACTTTCCGCCTCATCGCCGGAACCGCAGCTCCGGGAGCGGGGCCGCTCTGCGCCCACGTCAAGGTCGACACCGGCATGAGCCGCAACGGCTGCCCGCCGGAAGAGCTGCCCGCCATACTGGAAGAGGCGCGCGCCACGCGCGGCCTGAGAATCGAAGGCATCTTCAGCCATTTTTCATGCGCCGACGACAGGCGCCTCGACTGCGCCCGGAAACAGCTGGCCCGGTTCACCTCGGTCATCACCGGCAAGGCGGGCCGCTCCATAAAAATCACTCACATGGCCAACAGCGGCGCGATATTCCGGATGCCGCAGGCGCGTTTTGACATGGTCCGGCCGGGACGGGCGATTTACGGCTACGGCCTCCCTTTTGCCGACAAGGACAGCGAGCGCCTGGCGCCGGTCATGCGCATCGAGGCGCCGCTCCTGGCGACGCGCTGGATCAAAAAAGGCAGCGCCTGCGGCTACGGCTGCACCTACCGGATGCGGCGCGCCACGCGCATAGGGCTCCTGCCGCTGGGCTACGCGGACGGCTATTCACGCCGCTGGTCCAACGCCGGCGCGGTTGATTTCGAGGGCCGACTGGCGCCGGTCATCGGGCGGATCAGCATGGACCTGACCATCATAGACGTAACCTCGATTCCGGAGGCGCAAACCGGCTCGGCGATCTGCGTCCTCAGCAACCGGCGCGAGGCGCCCCACTCCATGGAATCCATGGCCCGCAAGCTGGGCACCATTCCGCATGAAATCGGATGCGCTTTCGGCCGGCGCATACAGCGCGTACTGTGCGATTAATAATTGAAAAAATAATTTGTCAATTCTGCAATTTATAGTATTTTGGATTTTACAAATTAATGCTTGTCATACCTCCGAACGGAGGGCGGCCCGGCAGGGAAAAAATGAAGCCAGAGGCATTGGTAAGGTGGACGCTCGAAAGCGCGGTTGATCTGTACGGGATCCGCAACTGGGGCGCCGGATATTTCGACATCTCCGAAAAAGGCGATGTCATCGTCCGCCCCAGCGGCAACGGCGGTCCGGTCGCGGTAAGCATCATGGACCTGATCGCCGGCCTCAAGGCGCGCGGCCACAACATGCCCGTTCTGCTGCGCTTCGCAGACATACTCTCTTCGCGGATCATCCAGCTCAACGAGTGCTTCAACAACGCGATCCGCGACTACCACTACAAGGGAGTCTACCGCGGGGTATACCCGATCAAGGTGAACCAGCAGAAGCAGGTGGTCTCTGAAATCGTCGAGTTCGGGAGGCCCTTCCACCACGGCCTTGAGGCCGGAAGCAAGGCCGAGCTGCTTTCCGCGATCGCCTTCACCGAGGACCCCGAGGCGCTGATCATCTGCAACGGCTACAAGGACGAGGAATTCATCGACCTGGCCCTCAACGCCCTCAAAATGGGCCAGCAGACCATCCTGGTGATCGAGCGGCAGGAGGAGCTTACGACCATCCTCGAGCGCGCGGCCCAGAAAGGCATCCGGCCGCGCCTGGGAGTGCGGGTAAAACTGGCCAGCCGCATCGGCGGCCACTGGGACAGTTCGGGCGGCGACCGCAGCATGTTCGGGATCAACGCCGCGCAGGTCATCGGGATAATCGACCGCCTGCGCGAGGCCAAGATGCTCGACTGCCTCCAGCTGCTGCACTTTCACCTCGGGTCGCAGATCAGCAACATCCGCAAGATCCGCTCGGCTTTGCGCGAGGCCTGCCGGGTCTACGCCGAAATGGCCAAGGAAGGCGCCGCCATGGGCATGATCAACATCGGCGGCGGCCTGGCGGTTGACTATGACGGATCGCACACCAACTTTGCCAGCAGCCGCAATTACACCGAACAGGAATACGCGGCCGACGTGGTCGAGGCGGTCATGAGCGTCGCCAACGAGGCCGGCATTCCCCACCCGACCATCATCAGCGAATCCGGGAGGGCCCTGGTTGCCTATCACTCCGTGCTGGTGTTCAACGTGCTCGGGTCGAGCCGCTTTGAGCCGCCCGGCAAGACCGACATCATACCGGAAAAGTACAACAACATGCTCAACAACCTCCTGGACGTGCGCAACTCGCTCTCCACAAAAAATCTGCAGGAATGCTACCACGACGCCGTCTACTACCGGGATGAAATACGCTCGCTGTTCGAGCACGGCAATCTGTCCCTCCGCGAGAGGGCCTTTGCCGAAAACATGTTCTGGGACATAATCTGCAGGATTGCGGCCGAGAGCAAGGAGCGCAAGTACATCCCCGAGGAACTCCAGGGCGTCGAGACCGCCATCGCTGACCTTTATTACTGCAACTTCAGCGTTTTTCAATCTCTGCCCGACTCCTGGGCCATCGACCAGCTTTTCCCGGTCATGCCGATTCACCGCCTGGACGAAATGCCGACCCGCCAGGCCACGCTGGCCGACATCACCTGCGATTCCGACGGCAAGATCGACCGCTTCATAGACCTGCACGACGTGCGCGCCACCCTGCCGGTGCACGAGCTGCGCGGCGACGACTACTACCTGGGGGTGTTCCTTGTGGGCGCCTACCAGGAAACCCTCGGCGACCTGCACAACCTCATGGGCGACACCAACGTCCTGCACGTCCGCGTGGGCAAGGACGGCCTGATCGAATACGCCCATGAAATCGCGGGCGACACCGTCTCGGACGTGCTGTCCTACGTGGAATATGACCCGCGCGACATGATCGACAAGGTCCGCGACATCGCCGAGCAAGCCGTGCGGGACAACCGCATCACGCCGGAGGAGCGCCGCGAGATCATGTCGGCTTACGAAAACGGCATGCGCGGCTACACCTACTTTGAAAGTTAGCGCCGGGCCGGAAAAATTATTGTGACCATGCGGAAAACAACCATGCCAAAAGATCAGTTCCTGGAATGCGTGCCGGGCAGCGCCCGCGACCCCGGCGCCCCCTGCGCCGTGCTGCCCATACCCTGCGAGCGGACGGTGTCCTTCGGCCGCGGCACGGCCAGGGCGCCGGCGGCGATCCTCGCCGCCAGCCTCCAGACCGAGACATTTGACGAGGAACTGTTCCGCCCCTACGACCTTGGCATCCAAACCCTGCCGGCCGTCAACTGCCGCGGCGCGAACACCGCCGCGGTCTACGGCCGGATCCGCGCGGCGGCAAAAGCGGTGCTTGAAAAAAACAGGTTCCTCATGTCGCTCGGCGGCGAGCATTCCGTCACCGTGCCGCTGGTCGCGGCCGCCAGGGAGGCGCACGGGAACAACTTCTGCATTCTCAACCTGGATTCGCACCTGGACCTGCGCGACAGCTTCCGCGGCCGCCGCGACTCGCACGCCTGCGTTTTCCGCCGCATCATGGAAATGGATGTGCCCGTGGTCCATGTTGGTATCCGCAGCGTCTGCCGCGAGGAATACGATCTGATCCGGCGTCGGAAAATAAAAGTCTTCTGGGCGCGGGATATCCTCGCCTCGGCCTCCGACCGCTGGATGGGCGAGGTCATCCGCCGCCTTGAAAGCAGGGTTTACCTTTCAATTGATATAGACGTCTTTGATCCTTCCGTCGTGCCCGGAACCGGAACGCCGGAGCCGGGCGGCCTTGCCTGGTACACCGTGCTCCGGCTTCTGCGCCGGCTCTGCCGGGCCAGGAGGGTCTTTGCCGCCGACATTGTCGAGGTGGCCCCCATTCCGGAAACGCCCCTTTGCGAATACGCGGCGGCCAAGCTCGCCCTTAAATTGATAAATTATGCCCTGAAATCGCCCTGACAGCAAAGGCTCCGGTTCTGCCGCCGGCAATGGCGGAGCCATGACCGGCTCATGATGAGGATATTAAAAAACGGATCCTGCCGCAAATGCGTTCTGCCGGCCCTGGCGGCGGCTCTTTTCCTTTCCGCCCTGGGCGGCTGCGCGCCGGTCCTGCGCAAAAACGGCGACGTGCGCGTGGTCGGCGACATCGTCAAGGGCGACCAGGAAAGAAACGTTTCCATCACCACCCGCAACCAGGAACGCCTGGCCACCATCGCGCTTTCCGACCCGGACGAGGACGTGCGCCAGGCCGCCGTACGGCTTGTCCGGAACGACCAGGTCATCGCGCGGGCGGCCTTCAACGATCCCGCCCCGGCGGTCCGGATCACGGCCATCGAACGCATCAGGGATGACGCCGTGCTGATGGGCGTGGCCATGACCAATTCCGAGCCGATGGCCCGGCTGGCCGGGCTGGAAAGGATAAGGGGCGACCGGAATTACTTTGAAATCGCCATGCACAACAGCGACGACATGATCCGCTGCTCCGCCGTGGACAAGATAAGGTCGAACGATCTGCTCTACGGCGTCGCCATGAGCAACTCCGTCTCGTTCGTTCGCATCTCGGCCGTGAGCCGCATGACCAGCCAGAAGCTGCTCAACATTATCACCCGCACCAACACCGACCTGCTCGTGCGCCGGGCGGCGATCCGCCAGCTCACGAGCCAGCCGCTGCTCGCGGAGTTCGCCCTCAATGATCCCGACCGCGACATCAGGAAAACCGCCATCGAGCAGGTTATGTCTCAGGATGTTCTCCTGAAAATCGCCGCGGAGGAGCAGGACCCGTTCCTGCGCTACCTGGCCGTGCGGCGCATCAACAACGAGCGCCTGCTCATCCAGATCGCCCGGGCCGACAGGAGCCCGCTGGTCAGGCATGCGGCCGTGTGCAAGATCAGGAACGCCGAGGCCCTGGGCGGCATCGCCCTGAATGACGCCGACGACAGCGTCCGGGCGGCGGCCGTGAAAAACCTGAAGGGCCCGCTGCTGGCTGAAATCGCGGCCAATGATCCCGCACCGGAAGTAAGGCTGGCGGCGCTGCAGAACATCGATGCAGCTGAGGTTCTGCTCGACCTTCTCTTTTTCGACGAGGACCCGGCCGTCCGGGCCGCCGCCGCCTCAAAAACAAGCAACAAGGCCGCGATCGCCGCCGCCGCCCTGAGCGACGAGGACTTCAGCGTCAGGCTGGCCGCCATCAACCGCCTTTCCGACCAGGCGGCGCTTGAAACAATCGTTAAAACGGAAAAGCGCCATGAACTGCGGGCCGCCGCCGCCGCGCGCCTGATAGACCAGTCGGTTTTGAAAACCGTCGCCCTGACCGATTCCCACCGCCTGGTGCGCCAGGCGGCGATTGCCCGGATCACGGACGAGGCCATGATCGAGGGCCTGGCGCGCGACTCCAACGCCGCCGTGCGCCTGCTGGCGGTGGAACGCCTCACCAACAAGGCCATTTTGAGCGACATCGCCCGGAACGACCCCTACGCGCCCGTGCGCCGGGCAGCGCTCGAACAGGTAAGCGACCAGGCCGTCCTGGCAAAAATCGCCGTCGAGGACATTGATCCCGCGGTCCGGCGGGCAGCGGTGCAGAAAATCACCGCGGCGGATACCCTCGCCAGAATTTCGGCCTCGGACACCGACCTGAATGTTGTCGCCGAGGCCAAGGCCCGCCTGAAACTCATCGAATCCATACCGGCCCGCCAACGTCAATGAGCTTATTCACGCTCACCTCTGCCGCTCCCAGCCGGATGTGCCTCTTCCTGCTGCTGTTTGCCGCTTTCGTGCCGCCGCCGGCCACGCCGGAAAACGAAACCGGAGCCCTGTTTCCTGAAATCCAAAATCCAAAATCCAAAATCCAAAATCTAAATTCCGCTTTGCCTTCCGCGGCGGATTTACTGGCCGAAGTCCGCGGGCGGCTCCCCCAAAAGACGCTGCAGCTGAAAGGACAGGTTTTGAGCGGCGGTCGCATCGGCAAACTCAGCCGGGCCGGCCACATCGAAATGCTCCTGGACTTCGGCGGCGACCCGGCCCTGGTCTGCTATAAAATAAGCGACGCCTTCGGGGACCCGGCCGAGGAGGTCACCATCACCATGGCCCCGGGAAGCGATCCAGAGTTCGAATACGAATCAACGGCGCCGCCGGGAAAAGCCGGCAAGCCCGATCCGGCCGACAGCATCATGAACACCGATGTCACCTGGGGCGATCTCGGCCTGCTTTTCCTCTGGAGGCAGGATGGCCGGACGCAGCGCGCCGAGAACCTGCGCGGGCGGGACTGCTACGTGGTCGTTTTCCCGCTCGAAGGCGACGGTATGCAGATAGTCTGGATCGACGCCCAGATGCTGATCGCGCTGCAGATGGAGGAGATAGACGCCGATGGCCGCCTCAGGCGGCGCATGACGGTCAAGAACATCAAGAAGATTTCAGAGCAGTGGATGATCAAAAACCTTGAAATCCGCTCCTATCCCTCGCTGCATCATACGTTGATCAGGATTGACACAGTGGTCCATAGTGAATAGTCAATAGTCCACAGTCTATGGTAAAAGATTATAATGTCTCAAGCTTGCGGAATTTCCTGAAATAACGATCAGTTGACTGTTGGCAATGGACTATTGACAGTGGACAGTAGATCGGCGGCCCACTTACGGTATCACCCATATTTTCCTGGACCGCGGACCGTCGAATTCGCAGAAAAATATTCCCTGCCAACTGCCCAAACGCAGACGGTTGTTTTCAACCGGCACGCGCACGGAAGAACCCGCCAGCAGCGCCTTGACATGCGCCGCGGAATTGCCTTCGCCGTGACGGTATCCGCCTTGCCAGGGCACGATCTTTTCCAGCGCGGACTCAATATCGGCCAGCACGTCCGGGTCGGCGTTCTCGTTGATCATGACCCCGGCGGTTGTGTGCGGCACGAACACGGTCACCGCGCCCCCCGCTGGCCGTAAATCCTCCAGGGCGGCCTGCACCAGGCGGGTTATATCGATGAATTCCGTGCGCCGGGAGGTTTCAATGGTGATTGCTTTCATGGCGCCACGGCCAATGCGCTCCCGGCAAGGCGCGGTTGCGCAGGCGGAATACTTTGTCAGAGACGGAATGAAAAATTAATGCCGGCCGAGCGTCGCGGGCGCATCACAGCATCACTCCCGCCTGCCGTCAATCCTGATATCGTCCACAATCACAGGCGGCGCGTCGTTGATGCTGCGGATGATGTCAACCGGAACGTCGTTTATTTTGGGAAGGACATTGAGGTCCAGGTTGGTGACGGAGATATCGTCCACATAGCTGGTGGTGGCGCCGTTGTAAATATCAAAGCCGCCGAAAGTGTTCAGGTTGCTGGCGAAATTGATGAAGTGCGTGCTGGCCACCAGGTCGTCTTCGTTGGTCCAGGCCTTCAGGTTCCAGGTGTGATTCTTGTAGCGCAGGCTGACCTGGACTTTTGTGAAATACGTGTTGGTGATCGGGATGGCGGCCGTGCCGTCGGCCCTGTTGGTCACTTCCTGCCAGCGGTTGCCGTTGCCGACCACGAAGAATCCGTTGCTGTTCACAAAGAACTGCGCGGCAACATTGTTGGTCAGCACCGGGTAATTGGTGCCTTTGTAGGTCTCGATCTGGGAATAAAACTCCATCCTGACCAGGCGGTTGTATTCGGAGCTGTCGAACCGGTTCGAGAGCATCACATCCGTGGTCAGGATGACCGCCTGGGCGCCGCTGTGTTTGACAACCCGCTGGACCACGCAATTTGTCGAGGTGGCATACCAGCCGTTGATGCCGCCCACCAGGGGGGCGTTGGTGCCGTAGGTCTCGAAATCGTCATACCACGGGATAGAATTGGTCTCGGGGCTGGCCTGCGCCACGACGTAGGCATCGGCGTATCCTTCGGCGTTGGTGGCATCGCCTGAAACCATGGCGCGGACCGTAACGGTGCCGTAGCCGGCCCCCATCCACAGGTTGGTGTTGTTCACGATGCTGCCCGGGCCGGACAGGACGGCAAAGGTCCAGCTGCCGGTGCCGGGCGTCACGGTTGCGCTCAGGCCCTGCAGGGTATCGTAAGCCTGCGGGCTGGACGGACTGAAGGTGACGGACCGGCTGGCCTTGTTGATGGTGAACGTGCCGTTTACGAACGAGATGCTGTAGTTTACGGAGGTGGAGCCGGAAGGCGTGATTGTATAGGCGCCGACGTTCTCGCCAGGATCGCGGGCAATGACCAGGCCGCCGACCACGTTGGAGTTATCGCCGCCAACGAACGAGGCATAGCTGACCGTCAGCGCCGGGTCGGCGGTGCCCCATTCCTTGCTCTTGTCATCGGCCGTGCAAGTCAGGGGCGCCTGGGTGATGTTGGCGGTCGTGGTCTGGTTGGAAATCGAATAGTTGGCGCCATCGGCCCCGCCCAGCGTGAGCCCGCTCACGGTAACGGTCTTGCCGGCGCCGGCGTTCCTGTCCGAGAATACGGCCGTGGAAAGATTGCTCTCCAGCGTGACCACATCGGCGCCGATCACGCCGTTCAGGGTGCCGTAGCTGGTGATGAGAGCGTTGGAATTGCCGTCGTAAACCTTGTTGGCAGCCGTCATGCCCGAGAGCGAAAGGGCGGAGGAATTAATCCAGATGGAGGCCCCGGCGGTCGCATCGGCCTGGTTGGTAATCCCGTAATTAGCGGCATCGGAACCGGCAATGGTAATATTGGTTACGTAAACGGCCTTCCCGGCGCCGACGTTCTTGTTGTTGAAATTAGCGTAGGCCGAGTTGGTGACGAAATAACACGAGTCCCCGGAAACGACCGTTGCCAGGACGCAGGTGGCAATGGCCGCATTGGACGCCCCGTCATAAATTTTATCTGAAACCAGGAGGGTGGTGATTGCAAGCTCGTTGGTCGTGATGTCCGCCGTGACGGTATGGACTGCGACGGAATAGTTGGTGGCATCCGCACCCGAGAGCGATAGGCCGCCCACGGTGACGGTTTTGCCCGCCGCCACGGTCTTGGAAGCGAAGCTGGCCGCCATTGAATTTGTGTTGAGGTAGCACACCTCGGCACCCACCACGGTCGCCAGCACGCCGGTGTTCGCGATCACGGCCGCCGTGTTGCCGTCATAAACCTTGTTGGATACCGCCAGGCCGGTCAGCGTAAGGGGCCTTGCAAAAATGCTCCCGTAGACAGTGGTGACAAGGGTATAGCCGCCGGCATCGGCCCCGGAAATGGTCAGGCCGGTCACCGTCACTGTTTTGTGCTCTCCGACGCTCTTGTTCTCGAACACCCCGTCGGTCAAACCGTCAACATCGAGTTTGACAGTGTGGCCTTCCTGTACGCCCACGAGGGAGAGGGAGTTGGTGTTGGTGTTGACCGTTGCATCGGCAGTGCCGTCGTAATACTTGTTGGAAACCTGGAGGCCGTCTATCGTAAGGGTCATGGAGGGGGTTATGTATACGTTGTCCAGGAAAGTGGTGCTGCCGCCGTTGTATGTGTCGAACGATGCAAAACTCGCGTTGGCGGGATTAATGAAGGCAAGGTTGTTGGTCAGCTTGGCGCCGTTGGCGTAAAGGGCCCAGTTCGTGTTCGGGTAATCCAGCAGCACCTCAACGCGCGTCCACGCCCCGTCCGCGAGCTGGTCGGCGGCCGAACCATCAGCCTTGTTGGTGATCGTAATCCACCTGGCGCTGTTGGTGGGATCGGGATCGGGCGCGCCGTTGTGCACCACGAAATAACCGGCGGTGTTGATGTAAAACATGGCCGAGAGGTTCGTGTCGACCACGGGGCGCGCGCCGTTGGTGGCCGCAAAGTCGGAGCCGTTGGTGGATCCGTTGAAAAACACGGCGCGGGAGTAAAAGCGCATCCAGATACTGGTGGCCGCCACCCCGGTCAGACGGTTGCTGAGGGTGACGTCAATCGGTATTTGGGCGGCCTTGGAGCCGCCGTAGTTGGTGTAGGAAACGTTAGTCTGGACAATGCAGTTGGTAGCCGTGGCATACCACCCGTTCAGCCCGCCGGAGAGCGGCGTCTGGTTGGTATAACTCTCAAAGTCATCGGTAAACGGCACCGTTGCGGACTCCGCCGCAAGGCTCAATGCAAGAAGGCCAATAAGAACGGCACCAATCCTTCTCAGCGTAAGTTTCATAAGCCCTGGCCCAAACCCATAATACTTGCACACACCCGGATTAAAACTTCAGGTTAAAGATATAATAAATTTGGTTATGAATCAACATAAAATAATAAAAATGATAAAATATTAAAAAACATGTTTTTGCGCCTTGATTTACGCGAAATACCCATGCGATCCGGGGGCGGGACCATTCCGGCAGCGTGCCGTCAACCATTGCATGCGTATATGGCGCAGGGCCGGCGCCCGGCCGACCGGGAATATACGAAAAGATAAGGCTTTTCAAGCCCGGCCAGGTAAATGCGCCCCGGTTCAGGAAAGCCGGCGCCTTCAACCAGCATCGCCCCGGCCGGCAGCGGCTTCTTCCAGGGCACGGCCCGGCAAATGCCGTTCTGGGGGCTCAAGCCCCACTTGAGCCATTCATACGCCAGCCTGGGAACGAGGGCGGGAAGGTTGCCGCGGCAATAGGCCTCAAGCAGGCGGAAACGGTTCTCCAGTGCAGGCGCCTGCACTGCGGCGGTCTCCTTGAGGGCATAATCCGCCAGGTTTTCCGGCAGCTTCGGGTCGGCCTCCAGTGCCGCGAGAAAAAAACGATGCAGCTCGCGGGGATTGTAAAACCAGTCCACGAGCCGGGACAGCCGCTCGGAGGCGGCCAGCTCTTCATGGCTCATCTCCGCCGTTTGCAGCACCTCGTAGGGCGGCTTGGGGGAAGCGATTATCCCGAGTTTTCCGGCTTCCCGCGCCAGCCGCGTGCCCGGCAAAACCTTGAGCAGTTCCACCTGTATTTCATCCGGCTTCATAGCTGCCGCCTGCCGCAGGCTGTCAAACAGGTCGGCCAGGCTTGTCCCCGGCAATCCCGCAATCAGGTCGACGTGCAGGGAAATGTGTTCCAGGGCGCTGAGCTTCCCCAAGGCCGCCATGGCTTTTTCTAAACTGCCGCTCCTGCCCATGGCGCGGAGCGCCTCCGGCCGGGTGGCCTGGAGGCCGATTTCGAGGTGAAAGCGCCCGGGTCCGGCCGCGGCCAGCTCGGCAACCGCTTCGTCATCAAGCCGCGCCGGGTCTATTTCCAGGTGAAAGCGGATGGGGCGGAACTCGTCGCGCATGATCCTGATAAACCGCGCGCACCGGGCGGGATGCTCGTTGAAGGTCCGGTCCGCGAGGCGGACCTCCTTCACCCCTGCCGCGGCGATGAGCCCCAGGTCGGCCCGGAAACGCCCCTCCGAAAAACAGCGCACCCGCTCCCCCGCGCTGGTGCAGAAGGCGCAACTGCCGGAACACCCGCGCGATGCTTCCATGAGCAGGAAAGGCTTGGCAAATGAGCCCAGGTGCCCGAAGGGCGTGGGAATCGCATCGAGGTTCTCAGCCGCGGCGGCTTTGCCGCCGTCAAAATACCTGCCGCCGGCCAGGGTGCAGACGCCCCTGATCTCCTTCCACCTCGAAGGCTCGCGCCAGACCTCCAGCCACGCGCCGAAAGCGGCCTCGCCCTCCCCGCGCACGACAAGGTCCACTTCCGGATGGCGCTCCAGGAAGGGGGCGTTGTCGCCCAGGAACTCCGGTCCCCCGCCGATCACCACGCAGCGCGGCGCAAGGGCCTTGAAGCGCGGCAGGAAATCGCCCAGGAAGCCGGAATTGAAGATATAAAAGGATGCGGCAAGGATATCGGGCTCCAGGCCCGCGGCGCCCTGCAGCAGGCGGGTGAAGGGATCGGTCCGGACCGCCTCGATTTCATGCCAGGCCCAGCCGGCGCGCGCGGCCGCGGCGCGCAAATACCAGCCGGCCAGGTTCGTGTGCGCGTACGAGGCGTTCACCGCCAGGAAAACAATCGTGCCCTTGGTCATTTTTTCCCGGATTCACGCCGTTTTGTCCCATGAAAACTGGAATCCTGATTTTTTCCTGAAACTGGATTCCCGATCGAGCCGGGAATGACAGTCTTTCCTGCCACTTTGTGCCTATGCGCCTTTGCCACCCTGTGCCTTCTTTGTGAGATCCGCCTTCCAAAGCCCAAGGGCGGGGTTGGAAATGAAATAAAATTCCTCGCCCGCGAGCCGGTTGAAACCGTCCTTGAGGGCGGCCGGGTTGTACCTGGCCAGGCACTCGTCCAGTGCGCAATACTCGAAGCCTACCGCCTCGATTTCCTTCCTGCCCAGCTTGCCCGGGGCGTAGACGATCCGGAACCGCCCTTCGCTGGAGCCGTGGATCAGGTGGGCGGCTGCGCCCAGGTTCTGGCGCAAATCCTCGTTATCGGCCACGGCCTTGAGGGTGAAAGGCGTGCCGCGGTAGCCGTATTTGCGGATCAGCCTTTCGTTGACCTCGGCCTCTCCGAACTCCACCAGGCCCGGGGCGATGATCAGCAATTCGCCGCCGTCGGCGATGGCCATGCGCGTGCGGTAGACGGCCTTGTTGCCCAGCCAGGTGCTCTTGAACTCGGCCGGGTCCAGGTAAACGACCGCCTTTTTCAGCGGCGGCACCTTGATGATGTTGACCTCCTGGCTCAGGCTCGCCGCGGCGCGGTAGCAGTCGCGGTCCCGCCCGGCAAACAGCCCGCGCGTGACCATGGCGCCGTTTTCGTCCTTCGCGCGTACGGTCAGGATGTAGTTGACGGGAAAATCCTTCAGGAAGCGGTCCTCGGCTTCGTTCAGCAGGCGGCGCACCGGGCTCTCGATCTGTCCCATGATTTTTTCCATGTTGCAGACCGCGCCGAGGAAATGGCTCTTGTTGATGGTGTCCGGCCCGGCGCAGCCCACGAGGAGGTTCTTGTTGCCGCCGGCCATGCCGACGACCTCGTGCGGCACGATCTGGCTCACCGAGATGATGCGGTCGTAGCTGCCCTCCACTATCCCGGCCGCCAGCTCCACCCGCACCGGGTAATCCACCTT
>JBAYWJ010000051.1:0-15072 GCA_041674125.1 Kiritimatiellia bacterium | reverse complement strand
GTGTTTTTCCAGCCCCAGCCCCTGATTTTGCCGGTGTTGAGCCGGTAGACGGGCACATCCGCCTTCCACCCGCGCGCGCCCCCGGTGTATTTTAATGCGACATTTTTTAGGCGCATTTTTTCCGTGACGATTTCCGCGATGCGCGTCACGGTCAGGTGGTCCTGCGTGCCGACGTTGAAGACTTCATAGCCGGAGGATTGCTTTTCTTCCACGAGGCGGAAGGCGTCGAGAACGTCGCCGATATGGATGTAGGGCTTGCTCTGGCGCCCGTCGCCGTAAATCTGCAGGCTTTCAGGATCCTTCAGGAGGCGGCGGATAAAGTCGTAAGCCACGCCGTGGGTCTGGTGCGGTCCTACCACGTTGGCGAAGCGCAGCACGGAGCCTTTGACGTCAAACATGTGGCCGTAGGCGCTGATGAACGCCTCGCCGGAAAGCTTCGCGGCGCCGTAGGTGGAAACCGGGATGGAGCGCGGGTATTCCTCGGGCAGGGGGTCGGGGGGGACGTCGCCGTACACGCCGGAGCCCGAGGCGAACAGGATGCGCTTCACGCCGCCGAGGCGCATTGCCTCGAGCACATGGAAAGTCAGGCAGAGGCTGTTCCAGAAATCCAGCCCGGGGTCGTTCTCGGCCCGGGCGATGTCCGAGTTGGCGGCCAGGTGGTAGACCACATCGCACCCGGACATGGCCGCCTTCAGGCGCTCCTGGTCGGAAACATCGGCTTCGACCACCTGCAGGCGGCTTTCCTTGAGGCGGTCGCCGAAGTGCCAGCGGCGCCCTGTTTTGAAGTTGTCGTAAACGACAACTTCAGAGGCGGTCGTGTCCAGGAGCCGGTTGGCAAGGTGGGCGCCGATGAATCCCGCCCCGCCGGTGATTAAATAGCGTTTGCCGGATTTGCTTTTCATACTTGCCTAAGGCCGCGCGTAATCATCAACATCAGAAAGGTCGCTGACCACCCGCGCGCCCTGGAGCGCCGGGAAATAGCTGATACGCGGCATGTTGTGGCCGGCCATGAATTCGTCGAGCTCGCGCCCCGGCTGCGGGCAGTAGAGCATCAGGAATCCGCCGCCGCCGGCGCCGATGATTTTTCCGCCCAGCACGCCAAAGCGCTTTTTGACTTCCCCGTAAAGCTGGTCCAGGACGCTGAGGCTGATGGAGGACGCCATCCTTTTTTTGTTGGCCCAGTGCTCGTCCATGAGCGCGCCGAAGGTGTCCAGGTCGCGGTCCAGGAAGGCGCGGTGTATGCGCCGGCCTATTTCTTTGATGTTCAAAAGGCATTCCATGACGCGGCCGTGGTCGGGGCTGCTTTCCCGGCGGGCGGCTTCATCCTGCGTTTTCAAGACGGCGGTGGCCGAACGCTGCACGCCGGTATAGTACACGCGGGCCTTGGATACCAGCTCGTTCGCGGTGACAAAGTCAACCGGCACCTGGCTCACGGCAACCCTGCCGGCGCGGTCTATCTCCAGCGTTCTGAATCCGCCCAGGGCCGCCATGTACTGGTCCTGCTTGCCCACCGGCTCCTTCAGGATTTCCATTTCAATCCGGCAGGCCTCCTCGGCAACCTCCGTCGGCGCGGCCGGTTCCATTTTATAAGCGCGGATAGCCGTCAGGAGCCCGGCCAGGTATGCGCCCGAAGAGCCCAGGCCCGTCTTGGCGGGCATGTCGGCCACGCTGGTAAGCTCGATGTTTGCCGATACCCCGTGCAGGCGCAGCGCCTCGCGCGCCAGGGGATGCCTGATCTCATCTATGCTGTCCACGGTTTCAACCTGGCTGTAGCGGATGACAATCTTGCGGTCGCACACCGAGCGCCGGTTGAGCATGATGTACATGTGCCGGTTGATGCACATGGCAAATATGAATCCGCCGTGCCTGGCGTAGAAAGAGGGAAGGTCCGTTCCGCCGCCGCCAAGTGTGATCCTGAATGGTGTCCGCGTGATAATCATGTCTGCCTTTCGCCGCCGCCGGCACGCGTGCGCCCACGGGGCGCCGCCGGCCAGGCAACATTAAGAAATGGAAAAGCCGCTCTTGAGGGCGTCATTGTAAAACATTTTTACGGTTTCAAGCGAGAAAACATCAAGGTCCTTGCCCAGGCTGGCCGTTTTGGCGAGGAGGTCGGGCGTGACGGTTATTATGTGGCAGCCGATTGCGTCGGCCTGGACAATGTTCAAGACTTCGCGCGGGCTGGCCCACAGCAGTTCGGCCGCCGGCAGCGGCTTCAGGATTTCAAGGGAGTGTTTCATTACGGGCAGCGGGTCGCGGCCGCTATCGGCTATGCGCCCGGCAAACACCGAGACGATCGAGGGCACTCCTGGGTCGAGAGCGGCGGCAACCTGCCCGACCTGCGCGGCGGTCATGATGGCCGTTATGTTGAGCTTCAAGCCCTGAGCGGCCAGCTCGCGGATCAGGGGCGCGGATGGGACGCCTTCCGTGTTGGTGACGGGGATCTTGATGTAAACGTTTGGCCCGAGCCCGTTGAGCCTGAGGGCCTGGCGCTTCATGCCGGGCAGGTCATCGGAAAAAACCTCGAAGGATACCGGCAAGTCCCGCACCACGCGCAGCACTTCCGCCGCAAAGGCCATGTAATTGGTTATGCCGGCCTTGGCCATGAGGGTGGGGTTGGTGGTGAAGCCGCTGACAATCTTTCTGCCATGGGCATCAATGATGGTATCCAGGTCGGCGCCGTCCGAGAATATCTTGATCTTTAATCCGCGCAATCCGCGCGGTTTATCGTCTTTGGTCATGAGCTGTGTCTTGCCGGGAATGATTTCGGATTGTGCATGGCTCAGGGCGGTTATTTTGCGGTTCGCATTTCGCGTTCCCATTTGGTCGCGGCCGATTGGAGGCGTGGGTGGGAAATGATCAGGTGGGCCACGAGCGCATGAAAAGACTCCGTGTGGGGCGTGATGCGGTCCTTGTTCACAACCGGTATGATCGCGCGGGCCGCGGCAACTTTTGCGGTGTAGCCGCCGTCACGGCCGACTATGCCCAGGATAACGGCTTTCCGTGCCTTGGCGTATTGCAGCGCCCGGACAAGGTTGGGGCTTATGTTGCGCGCGCGGTCGCCACCCCCGACCGAGAAGACAAAAACGACGTCATTTCTCCCGAGCCGGCTGGTTTTGAGCCAGTTTTCGAAGCAGCTTTCCCATCCCTCGTCGTTGATGCGCGCCGTCAGCTCGGAAATGTTGTCGGTCGGGGCGCGGGCGTCAATGGCGGCCAGCTTGCGCAGGTCGTTCACAAAATGCGAGGCGGCCGCGGCGCTGCCGCCCACGCCGAGCACGAAGACGCGCCCCCTGCGCCGCCTGGCCGCGACCAGGCGGCGCACGATGCCGGCGATGTCGCGGGCATCAAGCTTTGCGGCGATCTCCGCCGACTCTGCCAGGAATTGTTTTGCGTATTTCATAGGTGCCGATCATTGATGGAGCTGGCCGTCCGGCATGTAAGCATCCTTGAAAACGGCGCCGTTTGTCTTTGCGCCTTCAATGGTGGCACCCGTGAGGTTGGCGCCGCTGAAATCGGCGTCAACCAGGATGGCCTTGCTGAGGTCCGCCCCGATCAGCGTTGCGTTTTGCAGGTTGGCCCGGATAAGGTTGGCGCCTTTCAGGCTGGCGTTGTTCAGGTTCGCCCCGTTGAGGTCGGCCTCGTAGAGAATGGCGCCGTCCAGGTTTGCCTTAGCCAGGTTGGCCCGCATGAGGCTGGTGCCCTTGAGGATTGATTTTTTGAGGTTGGTTTCGGAAAGGTCGGCCGAAACAAGGTTGGCGCCGGAAATATCAACCTCGTCCAGCTTGGCCCCGCGCAGGTCCTTGCTGAGGCTGACGCTGTTGATAAGCTGCAGGCACTGCTCCTTCGTCATGTCCTTGCCGCTTCTCTGGCGGGCCTTAATCTCGATGCGCGATGCGGCCGGCGGCGCGGCAAAGGCGGGGAGCGTGTAACACGGCGTTACAATCATCAAGGCCAGCCAGCCGGACAGGCGGTGAAAATTGCCAGGGGTGACTTTCATTGCAACCTCCCTTCGCGCTTTATGTTTTTATGTCAAGAAAGCCTTCAAGCTTCTGCAGCCTGGTGGGGTGGCGCATCTTGCGCAGCGCCTTGGCTTCTATCTGGCGGATGCGCTCGCGCGTTACGTTGAACATGCTGCCGACTTCCTCCAGCGTCCGCGGGCAACCATCCAGCAGCCCGAAACGCAGGTGCACGACCTTCTGCTCGCGCTCCGAAAGGGTGTTTACGACCTCCTGCAGGCGCTGGCGCAGGAGGCTGTAGGCGGCCATCTCCGACGGGTTTTCGGCGGGTTTGTCCTCGATGAAATCACCGAACGTGGTGTCGTCGCTGTCCCCGACCGAAGCCTGGAGGGATATGGGCTGCTGGGACATCTTGAAAACTTCCCTGACGCGTTCGACCGGCAGGTTGACTTCGCTGGCGACTTCTTCCGGGGTTGGCTCCCGGCCGAAGTCCTGCAAAAGCTGTTTCTGAACACGGACCAGCTTGTTGATGGTTTCGATCATGTGGACCGGGATGCGGATCGTCCTGGCCTGGTCGGCGATGGCGCGCGTGGCCGCCTGGCGGATCCACCAGGTGGCGTAGGTGCTGAACTTGTAGCCGCGCTTGTACTCGAACTTCTCAACGGCGCGCATGAGCCCCGTGTTGCCTTCCTGGATCAGGTCCAGGAACATTAGCCCGCGGTTCATGTATTTTTTCACGATGCTTATCACGAGGCGCAGGTTTGCCTCCGCCATCTCGGTCCTGGCCTTCTGCCCCTTCTTGAGCCACTCGCGCAGCTCCTTGCATTTGGCGTCGAAGGTTTCATTTTTCATCCAGAATGCGGTTTCGGATTTCTTCAGCTCGGTCTGGACCGCGCGCAGCTCCGTACGGTGCGAGGAGCTCTTGAGGTGCTTGGGCCTGGAGAGCTTGTGTGCGCGCGCGGCGCGCTCAAGGTAGTGCTGGTGGTATTTATTGGATACTTCCACGAAGTCCTCGATCGCCTTCTGCTTGAAATGAAAGCTGTCGAGAATCCTGGCGTAGGAGCGGTGCAGCGCGTTGAACTGCGTCATCCAGCGCTTCAGGTTGGCCTGGCTGGCGCGGTCGCTGTTGATCTTGACGAAAAGTTTTGTCAAATTGGAATGGATTGCGCGCACTTTCTTTTTAAGCGAGGGCATGATCCTGAAGTACTTGTCGCGCCCCTCGATGTGCTTGTCCATGATGATGCGGTCGAAACGCTCCTTGCCCTCTTCGAGGTGGTCCGCCAGCCCGAAATAAGCTTCCATCGAAAAGCCGAATTCCTTGAACAGGGCGCGGGAGTTGATTTCGGCCTCCTCGATGCGCTTGCATATTTCCACCTCCTGGGCCCGCGTCAGGAGCGGCACCTGGCCCATCTGGTGAATGTAGGAGCGGATCGGGTCATCCATCGCGTCGAGGGACTTGGCCTGCTCGACCCGCTCAGCCTTTTCGGCCTGTTTCTTGTATTGCTCCACGTCCGACGAGTCTATGATCTCGATGTCCATCCCGCGCAGGAGCAGGATGAAACCCTCGAGTTCGTCCGGGTCGATCAGGTCGTTCGGCAGGCTTTCGTTGATGTCGGCAAAGGTCAGGTAGCCCTGCTCGCGCGCCAGCTTGATCAGTTCCTTGACTTTTTCGTGCAGCTCCTCGCTGCTCAGCTTGATCCTCAGCTGCGAGCTGATTTTCATGGCCTCGGTGTCCTGTGGCGTTTGCAGGTGTTTGGACTGCAAGCCGGAGGCTGCCTTGGCGGCGGGAACGCGCGCCGGAGCTTTGCCGGGCTTTGCGGGCGCCGCCGGGGATTTTTTCACGGCAGGGGCCTGCTTGGGCGGCGGCTTAGCAGATGCCGTTTGCGGACGCGGACTCTTCTGCTTTTTGTTTTTTTTCATAAACGCTTGAACGTGAATACGATGAAGATGAATTGCTGTAACCGAGCCAACGGTCGGAATTGAACCGACGACCCGCGCATTACGAATGCGCTGCTCTACCGGCTGAGCTACGTTGGCAAATTATCAAAATCACATACTACATTAATGAAGCAAAAGAGTCAATATTCTATAAAAATATTTTTAGATTGCCCCCGTCTGCGAAGGTGCTCATGTCTAGCGGGTTATGCGGCCAATAAAGCTGTATTTTGATCTTCCTTTTGAGGCGGCATTCATCTAAATTCAAAAACCCAAGCGCTCAAATGAATGAAAAAACGATAAAGTCTTCATGCGTCTTCCGGGGCGGGCTGCTCCGGCTCGACCTGCTTGAGGTGCGCATCCGGGGCGGCCGCAGAACCGGCCGTGAAGTCATCCGCCACCCCGGCGCGGTGGCCGTGCTGTGCCGGCGGCCGGACCGCCGGTTTATCCTGGTGCGCCAGTTCCGCAAGCCGGTGGAGCGCGTCCTGCTGGAAGTTGCGGCCGGCACGCTTGAGCGCGGGGAAAAGCCCGCAGCCTGCGCCCGCCGCGAAGTCATGGAGGAAACCGGTTGCAGGGTGATCGCCCTCGAGCGCCTCGGCCGCATTTTCCCGGCGCCGGGCTACTGCGACGAGCAGATAACTGTTTATTTCGCCGAGGTGGAAGACTTTCCTTCAGCGCTCCGGCCGGATCCCGATGAAAACATCAGCACCGTTTGCCTGGATGCGCGCCGCCTGGATGACCTCATCGCGCGGGGGCGCATAATGGACGCCAAAACCGTTGCGGCCTGGCATTTTTATAAAAGCTCGCGCCGGAGCGCCGCCCGCCCATGAGCGCAACCATTGATTACGAACGCGAGCTTAACCCGGAGCAGCTGGCCACGGTCAATGCGCCCGACGGTCCCATGCTGGTGTTGGCGGCGGCCGGCACCGGCAAAACGCGCACGCTGGTATACCGCGTGGCGAACCTGGTCGCGCGCGGGATCGAGCCCCGGCGGATCCTGCTGCTTACCTTCACCAACAAGGCCGCCCGCGAAATGCTCGACCGCGCCCGGTACATCGCAGGGCCAGAGGTAACCGGCCTCTGGAGCGGAACTTTTCACCATCTGGCCAACCGCATGCTGCGCCGGCACGCCCGCACGCTCGATTACACGCTTGATTTCACGATCCTGGACCGCGACGATTCCCTGAGCCTGATGCGCGCATGCATCAAGGAGCTCAAGCTCTCCGCGCGCGAATTCCCGCGCGCCGAAGTGCTGCTTTCTCTTTTGAGCGGCGCGGTCAACCGGCGCAGCGCCCTGGCCGAGGCGGTTGAGGCGCATTTCGGAGACCACAAGGTTGATGCCGCCGATGTGCTCGCGGCGCTCAGGCTTTTCAACTCAAAAAAGCGCAGCCAGAACGCGATGGATTTTGACGATCTCCTCGTCAACGCCTATGAGCTTTTGCGCAGGAGCCCGGCTGCGCTCGAGGATTACCGCGAGCAGTTCCTCTACGTGATGGTGGACGAGTATCAGGATACCAACCTGATCCAGTCCGACCTGGTGGACATGCTCGGGGGCAAGCATCGCAACGTCATGGTGGTGGGCGACGATTTCCAGAGCATTTATTCGTGGCGCGGGGCGGATTACCGCAACATCCTTACTTTCCCGGAAAGATATCCCGACGCGCGGCAGTACAAGCTGGAGACTAATTACCGCAGCGTGCCCGAAATTCTTTCGCTCGCCAACGCCTGCATCGCCGGCAACCCGCGCCAGTTCCAGAAAACATTGCGCTCGACCCGCGCGAGCTACCGCAAGCCGGTTTTCGCGGTCTTGCGCGACGGCGCCCACCAGGCCCGGTATGTAATTGACCGCATCCACAGCCTGCGCCGTTCGGGCCTGGCCTGGCGCGACATCGCCGTGCTTTACCGGGCCCACTACCACGCCCTGGAGCTCCAGCTGGCGCTGGCGCGCGAGCAGATACCTTTCACGGTCATGTCCGGGCTGCGGTTTTTCGAGCAGGCCCACATCAAGGATGCCTGCGCGCTGCTGCGCATCATGCACAACGAGAAGGACCAGCTGGCCTTTGACCGCCTCCTCTGCCTTTTCCCCGGAGTGGGGGACCGGACCGCCGCGAAAATATGGCTGCAGCTGGGCGGCCGCTTCAATATCCGCGACGCCGCGCAAAGACTCAAAGTTTCTTCCGCGCTGTCCGGGGCGGCCAGGGGGGCGTGGGGCAAAATCGAACAGGTGCTGCATGAAGGCCAGGCCGCCGGGGGCGACCCGGGCAAGATAATTTTGGGATTCATTAACTTGTTTTATGACACTTATATCCTCGATAATTTCGACGATAACGAGCGCCGCATGGAGGATTTGAAGGGATTGATCGCCTTCCTGGCCGAGTTCGAGTCGGTCGAGGAATTCCTGAACGAGGTTGCGCTCGTGACAAACCTTGATGCCGATGCCGATCGCATGGACGGGATTGCCGCGGACAGCCTGCGCCTGAGCACGGTCCACCAGGCCAAGGGGCTGGAATGGAAGGCGGTCTTCATCCTGTGGGCGGCGGAAGGGATGTTCCCTTC
This sequence comes from Kiritimatiellia bacterium, assembly GCA_041674125.1. Lineage (GTDB taxonomy): Bacteria > Verrucomicrobiota > Kiritimatiellia > JAAZAB01 > JAAZAB01 > JAQUQV01. The sequence goes on along the minus strand of JBAYWJ010000051.1, from coordinate 6,628 downwards.
TTCGAGGTCCCTGAACGAGCCGGGCGGCGACGAGGAGGAGCGGCGGCTGTTTTATGTGGCCGTCACGCGGGCCAAGGACGACCTGTATTTGTGCATGCCGGCCGTGCGCCGCGACCAGAACGGCGGCGCGATTTTTCTTGCGCCTTCCAGGTTTCTCCTGGAGGTGCCCCCGGACAATCTCAAGACCGAGCAGGTCGGCTTCATCGCCTGAAGCCCCCCCGCGCCCGGCGCCGGAAACTAGCGGCCGTAGAGGGCGTTCTCCAGGCTTGACGCGGTGCGCTCGTACGTGCGGCCGTCAATGATGGTGACGTTGGGCGCGCGGGGATCCGGGATCGCGCCGCGCTCTGTCACTTCAACGCGCAGCTTGACCGGGCGGCTGAATTTGAGCAGCTGCATTTGCGGGGCGCTCGCTACTGCGGCAGACGAGGCTTCGCTGATCAGGCGATGGGCTTCGTTTTTGGGCAGCAGGCGCGCGCCCTGGCATGAAAGCCCGCGCTTGACAGCGCACGTCCGGACGCCGGGTATCCACTCGCCCGCTTCGCGGCAGGCGTGGTCATCGCCGGTGACGAGGACGGTCGGCACGCCGTGCTCGGCGGCAATCAAGGCGTCTATCCCGATTTCTCCCGCGCGCGCGCCGTTCACCCAGTAGTTCTGGATGCTGCTTGAAGAATACGTGTGTTCGAGCAGGGCGCCGGCCGTCCCTGCCATGGCGTGGTATCCCAGCAGGATCAGCGCCTTGCACTCGTCAATGCCCGGAAAGCGCTGGCCGCCGCTGCAGCCCTGTACCAGTTCGGCGCGCTCGTCGAGCGCGTCCCAGACGATGTGGTTGCCGGCGCCGTGCCCGTCGCGGACTATCACGCCGGTTGCGCCGCCCTGGAAACAGCCGCGGATGCAGGCGTTGACATCCTCCGTGTAGTACCGGCGGCCCTCGGCATAAAGCCTTTTGTCGGCCATGACAAAATCGCTGCCGGATATGCCGCTTATGCCTTCCATGTCCACGAAGATATAGACTTTCACGTGAATGCCTCCTGTCTTGATATGGTTGCTGTAATCATGAACATCAGCGCGCTCCGTTTGCCTGCAAGCGCAGGGGGATGTTCAGGACCGGCGTGCTTTCGCAATCCGTTGTGACGGCGATTTGCTTGCCGTCAAGCCCGGGCCCCGGGCGCAGATTGCGCAGGTCCACGCGGTAGCCGCTGGAGCCCGACATGGGCCTTGTGTGTGCTTCGATGGCCGGGTCCGGAACGTCCACGTTGAGAATCTTGAATTTTCGTTTAATCCCGGAATATACCAGGAAGCTGCGCGAAACCGCCTCGCCGTTTGCCGGCGCCAGAACAATCTCCCCGGGAATGGAATAAATGTCCCCGACTATCCGCCCGCGCATGGGTATTTCAAGGGTGCGGTAGCGGGGGTGGTCGGTTGTGAGCAGGATGGGCGAAGGAAATTCGCCCCTTTGCAGGGGCGGCTTTGCGCGCACCGTGAGGGTGTATTTGCGGCGCGGCTGGATGACTGAGAGCCCGGCCTCGAACAAGGGGGAGGGCGAGGCCGCCGCGGTGATGTAGGCCTGGTCGCCCTCGCTGAAATTGATTTCGCACGCAAGCGCGTTTGAGGCCGAAGAGTGCAGGTTTCCCCACCAGAGCTGGTCGGGGACGATTTCAACGGGGGCGATGGCTTCCCCGAATACGGCGAGAATCAGGCGGGGCGTCTGGGGGTCGTTGGATTCAACGATGATGCGCCGGAATTGCCGGCCGCTGCGTTTTTTGAGGTCGAAAATAACTTTAAGCTGCGCGCTTTTGCCCGGGGCGAGAGTGTCATCGGCCAGCCTGGAGGCGACGCACCCGCAGTCGGTGCGGACGGCGCGGATGAAGAGCGGGAAATCGCCCTCGTTGGACAGGGTGAATTCATGGATGATGACCCGGTCGTTGGTGACGGCGCCGAAGCAGTGTTCGGGCTCGTCGCAGACAATGATGGGGTTCGGCCGCGTTTCCGCCCGCGCCGCGCCGGCAAGCATGAGCGTGCAAAGCAATAATGGCGCTATCGGCTTCATGCCGGATTTTATCCGGATATCTTGATTTCCGGCTTCGGCTGCAGGTTGTATACCTTCGCCCGGGCCGGGACGGAGTGGGTGAGCCAGACGTTGCCGCCGATCACCGCGCCTTCGCCCACCACCGTTTCCCCCCCGAGGATGGTGGCGCCGGCGTATATGGTGACGTTGTCCTTGACCTCGGGATGGCGCTTGATGCCCTTGATCGGGTTGCCGTGCTCGTCCTTGGGGAAGCTCAGCGCGCCCAGCGTCACGCCCTGGTAAACCTTGACGTTCATGCCGATGATGCAGGTTTCGCCGATCACCACCCCCGTGCCGTGGTCAATGAAAAACCCGGGCCCGATGCGCGCCCCGGGATGGATGTCTATGCCGGTGCGCGAGTGGGCCAGTTCGGACATGACGCGCGGTATGAGGGGCACATCTTTAAGGTAAAGTTCGTGAGCAATGCGGTGGATGGCGATCGCCTGCAGGCAGGGGTAGCTGAGCACAATTTCCATGAGCGACTTGGCCGCCGGGTCGCCGTCGAAGGCGGCCTGGATGTCCTTCTGGAGCACCTTGCGTATTTCCGGCAGCTGGTTGATGAGGAAAATCACCGCCTCATCCGCGCGCGCGCGGCAGTCGGAGCAGTCCTTGCATTTGTCAAAAGTGCACTGGTAGCGGAAGGCGCTTTCGGCCTGCTCGGCCAGGCGCGCGGTGGCCGAGCGCAGCTGGACGCCGTAGAAATCGTCCAGGTGCCGCTCCAGCATCGGCCCGGACCCGTGGCATCCGGGGAATAAAATGCCCAGGAAGTCTTCCACGACCGCATGCACCGCTTTCTGGCCGGCCAGGTTGAAGCTTTTTTCCGTATTGGTGAGCGCCGGGCAGTTAATGTCTGACGTGAGTGATTCAATTATCGCCGGCAGCGAGCGGTCCATCCATTCCTTGAGCTTCATGGGGGTGTCTCCTCTTGGCGCGCCTTTACTTTTATTTGGTGATGATGATCAGAGCCCGGTCGGCACCCAGGTTGCGCCATCCGGTGTGGATGAAAAGGCTGTCGGGAAATCCGCGCGGCAGGCAGATTTCCTCGATGATGCGGATGTGATCAATGGCGCAGAGGGCGCGAATGTCGCGCAGGGTGGCCAGGTGAATGTTAGGGGTGTCATACCAGTTGAACGGCAGGGAGTCTGAAATAGGCATGCGGCCGGAAAGGCCCAGGCGCAGGCGATAGCGCCAGTTGCCGAAGTTAGGAAAAATGACAATCCCGGTCCGCGCCACGCGCAGCATCTCGTTCAGCAGCGCGCGCGGCTTGCGCACGACCTGGAGGGTTTCGCTGAGGATGGCATAGTCGTAGGCTTTGTCGGGAATGGAGCTCAAGCCAGCGTCGAGGTCGCATTGGAAGATGTCCAGCCCCTTCCGGATCGCGCTGACCATGTTCGCCAGGTCGATATCCATGCCGAGCCCGAGTATTTCCTTGCGCCGGAAGAGGTCACAGAGAAGCTCGCCGTCGCCGCAGCCCAGGTCAAGCACGCGTGATTTTTTACCGATGCGCGAGTTTATGAGCGCGTAATCTCCGGCGCGCTTTGCGGTTCTGCCGGCCGCCTTGGGAGCTTCGGCCGGGGAAGGAGTGTCGGGGGATTCCAGGAAAGAGTGCACCACCTCGGCCAGGTGGTCGATTTCCACAAGGAAGGCATCGTGCCCGTAAGGGGATCGCAGCAGGCAGTAGCTGACCCTTTTGCCTGCGCGCACCAGGGCGCTGGCCAGCTGCAGGGATTGCTCGGGGGGGAAGAGCCAGTCGGAACTGAGGGCGATGACAAGGAACCTTGTGGCGGGCGAAACGTTCCGGAAAGCCTCGGATGGATCCTCCGCGTCTTCTGCCAGATCGTATACGTCCATTGCCTCGGTGATGTGGAGATATGAGTTGGCGTCAAAACGGCTGACGAACTTTGCGCCCTGGTGATCCAGGTAGCTCTCAACCTGGAAGGGGGTGGTAAAGCGCGGCAGGGGTTCCTTTATTTCTTTCTTTTCGCGGCCGAATTTCGCCTTCATGTTTTCGGAAGAAAGGTAGGTGATGTGGCCGATCATGCGCGCCTGGGAGAGGCCCTGGGCGGGTTTCTGCTCGGTCTGGTAATAGTCGCCCTGGGACCATGCCGGGTCCGCGGTGATGGCGTTCCGGCCGACGATGTCGAAGGCCAGGGCCTGCGCTGAAAGGTTCATGCCGGAGGCGATGCAAATGCACTTGTCAACCATCTGCGAATAGCGGATGCTCCACTCGAGAACCTGCATGCCGCCGAGCGAGCCGCCCACTACCGCGGCGAGGCGGTTAATGCCGAGCTGGCGCAGGAGCAGGTACTGCACCGCGACAATGTCGCCGATGGTTATCGGTGGAAAGCTCGACCCGTATGGCCTGCCGGTGCGCGGGTTTATCGAGGAAGGGCCGGTCGTGCCCATGCATCCGCCGAGTATGTTCGCGCATATCACGTAAAAACGCCCGGTGTCTATGCCTTTGCCCGGGCCGATCATGGCGTCCCACCACCCGGGTTTGGCGTCTTCCTTCGAATGGAAGCCGGCAACATGGGCGTCGCCGGTGAGGGCGTGGCAGATGAAAACCGCGTTGTTGCCGCCGGGGGCCAGGCGCCCGTATGTTTCATACGCCACCTGCACTTCCGGCAGAACCCCTCCGTTTTCCAGCTTCAGGCCTTCCGGGGGAAGGTTTAGGCGGAGGGTTTGGGTTGAAACCACGCCCGCACTGCCGTCGGATGATGCTTCATTTGTCATGGTCTGGTAAAGGGTAGCGCCGACAGCCCGGCCTCAGAACCCCGGGGCCCGTAACAACTCACTTTTTGCGGTCAGCAAGCGCTTTCATTTGTTCGTTTATATAATTTGCCTCCAGGCTGTTCGGCCCGGCCGAGGCGGCGGCTTTTGCGAGGTAACGCCCGGCTTCCTCATAAGCTTTGCGGGCTCCTTCCCGGTCGGCGAGTTTGTCCCGGAGAATGTCGCCGATTCGCATGGCGTTGAATCCGAGCATCATGTCGCTCGTGTAGAGCTGGCCGGATAAAGGGTCGCGCAGCACCTCGTTGTTTTTCGAGAGATAGTCCATGTATTTCCGGAAGCCTTCCACGGACTCCTTGTACCGGTTGTTCTGGAGCGCCAGGTGCGCCCCTATTTTGATTGTTGCCGATTCGCTCCAGTCCGCGCCCCAGAGCGCCTTGTTGGCCTCAACGGTTTCGAGCGCGCCGGCGTAATCGCCGGCGATGAAGCAGCCGTCAACGAGCAGCACCGCCGCCTGCTTTTTGGCTTCGGTGCTGCCGAGCCGGGCGTACAGTTTTTTGCCGAAGCCCAGCATGTTCCGCCCGTGATCGCCTTCTTTCAAAAGGACAACCTGGTAAAAATAATTGTTGAAAAGCGCAAAGAGGGCGTCGGGGGCCATGCCGCCGGCCAGGAAACGCTCGAGCTTGGCGGGGATTTCTCCCGGCATGCCGGCGGCGGACATTCTGAGGGAGCAGGCGGCTGCCTCCTGCCGGGCCTGGGGCTTGTCTTTCTGTTTTTCGAACACGACGCTGCAGATTTTCTCCACGGTTTCAATTTCGTTTTTGTCCCGGGCGGAGGAGGCGCAGAAGGATATTGCCCCGGCCAGGTCGCCTTCAGACATTATCCCTGCGTTTTTAATTATGAAGTTTCCGGCATCGTCCCACCGCTTTTCCATTACGGCGATGCGCGCCCTTGCGGCGCATGCCAGGGAGAGCAGGGGCGCCTTGCCCCGGCATGCGCTTTCAATCATTTGCAGGAGCCTGGAGGCATCTTCGTATTTGCCGCCCTTGATAAGATCTTCGATGGCCGGGGCAAATACTGCGCGGCAGGTTTCCGGGTCGCACCTGGCAGCGGCCTCCTTGATCGTGGCGCCGGCCTTGGCGGAGACGCCGCCGGAGCAGGCCGCCTGCAGTTGCCATGCAAACACCCTGCCGGTAAGGTCGCCGGGAAGGGGCAGCTGCGAGGCATGCTTTGTCCATTCGATCAGGGCTTCCGCGTCGCCCTTTTTCATGTAGTAGGCGTGGAAGAGGTCCAGCGCGGAGCGGGCCAGTTCAGGATTATTTGGCGCCGATTGCGCAAAAAGGTCGCGCGCCCCGGCAGCCTTGTCCTGCGCCAGCAGCGCGCTGATATATTTGCTGAAAAAGAAAGAGCGCAGTCCTTCGATGCGGTTGAGGCTTTCCGAAGCAAGCGTTTCGGCGCCGGCCGGGTCGTTTTCCTGGAGCAGTTTGTCCACGCGCGCCAGCACCGCGTAGCCGGAATCATCGGCGGTTGCGGAGGGTTCTTCCGGAGGCGGGAGAAGCTCGCCTGCGCCGTTTGTCTGGGCTAGCAGTTCCGGGGCGGAAAGCATCAGGACCGCAAGGATGGGGAATAACGATTTATTCATGTTGCCTCCGATTGGCAGGTTGACGTCCGGTTTTTTTTTGCGCTTATGCGGCGGATCATCGCAAGCCCAAGCCCCGGATGATTGATCAGCGCTTGGGCGGATAATGACGAGCGCCCCCCCCCGCCGCCCGGGCTGGATGGCTTTTAATCCGAGCCGGGGCGGTAGAGTGGCGGGAGAGACGGGGCTCGAACCCG
>JBAYWJ010000050.1:0-15097 GCA_041674125.1 Kiritimatiellia bacterium | reverse complement strand
TTCCTACGAGCTGGATCTATTCGGGCGCATCCGCAGCCTCAAGGCGCGGGCCCTGGAGCAGTTCCTCGCCTCCGTGCAGGCGCGCCGCAGCATGGAGATATCGCTCATGGCCGAGATTGCCGGCGTCTACCTCAACCTCGCGGCCGACCGTGAGCGGCTGCGCCTTGCCAGGGACACATGGGACAGCCAGGAGACAACCTACGCCATGATCGAGCGCCGCTTCGACGCAGGTGAGTCCTCCGAGCTCGACCTGCGCCAGGCGCAGTCCCGGCTGGAAGCGGCGCGGGTGGACATCGCCAAGTATGCCGCCCAGACGGCCATGGATGAGAATGCGCTCGACCTCCTGGCCGGAACCAGTGTGCCCGCGGAATTGCTGCCGGCTGACCTGGGGAGCATAGCCTTTCTAAGGGAAATACAGGCCGGCGTGCCTTCAGAGGTGCTGCAGCGCCGTCCCGATATTCTCCAGGCAGAGAGCCAGCTCAAGGCCGCCAATGCCAACATCGGCGCGGCCCGGGCCGCCTTCTTCCCCTCCATCATCCTGACCGGCAGTTACGGGACTATGGATGACCAGCTCTCCGGCCTCTTCAAGTCCGGGTCGTATGTCTGGAATTTCACCCCCCAGGTATCTCTGCCCATTTTCAACACCGGTAAAAATATGGCCGGCCTGGGCGCGGCCAAGGCCGAGCGCGACATCACCCTGGCGCAGTATGAGAAGTCCATCCAGGCGGCGTTCAGGGAGGTGGCCGACGCCCTTGTCCAGAGGGAGGCTTTGCTCCAGCAGGTGGAGGCGCAGGAGTCGCTCGTGGATGCCGTCGCGGCCGCCTTTAACCTTTCCAACGCAAGGTATCTGAGCGGGCTCGACAGTTACATGACGGTCCTGGACTCGCAGCGCACGCTCTACGGCGCTCAGCAGGGCCTGATCGGCCTGCGCCTTGCACGACTTGCGAACGTGGTGACCCTCTACAAAGTGCTTGGCGGAGTGTGACGGGTTGTGGTGCGTTATTGCTGCAGTCCGGCAAGGCCGCGCCATACGGTTGTGATTGTTTTCAATAGTGCTTGCTTTTGTCAACGATTGGAATATTTTTTGTTTTTTACGAGACGCGGAACTTTGCAGGGCAATCGGGCGTCTAATTTTGCAACTATTCATTCTTAAATGAAATCCGCCAAATGAAAAAAACGCCACTACTTCTCGTGACAATCCTCTGCGCCGCCGCAGCCTTGGCCCAGGCGCCGATGTCTTTTGAGGATTGCCTGCTCGAAGCCGGCCGGAACAATCCCGATTTATATGCGGCGCGCGAGGGAGTCAATGTGGCGCGGGCCAACCTGCTTGCATCCTACAGCCCGTTTTTGCCGCAGGTTTCGGCGAGCGCCGGCGCAAGCCGCAACAACCAGGAGCTGGATACCGGCTACCAGTCCACGACTTCCTACCGTGCCGGCATTTCCGCCGACCAGAACCTCTTCAACGGTTTCCAGGATGCCGCCCGTCTCAACCAGAGCCGCGCGCGGCAACGCCAGGCGGAGCTGAGCCTCCAGCGGGTCAAGGCCGATTTGAGCGCGGAAATCACTTCGGCTTTTGCCAGGCTTCTCTACGCCCAGGACTATTTGCTGCTGGCGGAAAACATAGCCGCCCGCCGCAAGGACAATTTTGCCCTCGTTGAAATGCGTTTCGAATCCGGCACCGAAGACCGCGGCTCGCTCCTGCGCAGCAAGGCGCTCTTCAGCCAGGCCCTGCAGGATGTCACCGAGGCCAAGCGCCAGATCAGCGTGGCCCGGTGCAACCTCAATAAGGCCCTCGGGCGCCAGGAGGACATGCCGGTGGCGGTAACCGGCACCTGGCAGCAGATAAAAAATGCGCCTGAAGATCCGCCTGATTTCGGCGAGCTTGCCCGGACCACTCCCGAGTATCACACGGCGGAAGCCCAGTGCGCCATAGCCGGGGAGCAGGTGCGGGTGGCGCGCTCTGGGTTCCTGCCCACCTGGTCGGTATCGGCTGATTTCGGACTGAGCGACGACACGAGCGTAATCCCCCACGATGAATCCTGGAGCGTGGGCACCTCGATCGGCCTGAGCATATTTGACGGGGCGCAGACCTATTTCTCCTACCGTTCCGCCCAGGCCTCGTTGCGGGCGGCGCAGTCACAGTTAACGAGCACGGTCAATTCAACCAGGTCGTCCCTTGAGGAAAAATTCACCAGCTGGGCGAACTCCGCGGAGCGCGTCCGCCTCCAGTCCGAGCTGCTCGAGGCGGCCGAGACCCGCATGGAAATCGCCAATATCAAATACTCCAACGGCCTGATGACTTTCCAGGACTGGGACACGATCGGCAACGATCTGATCTCGAACCAGCAGAGCATGTTGAGCAGGGAGATGAATGCCATCGTCACCCAGGCGGAATGGAAGAAAGCGGCGGGGATGTCCGTCATTCCCTGAAGCCGAGCTTTCGGGGGCGGCATTGCGCGCCGGTTGAATGCATAAATAGTGGGCCAATAACATGAAAAAGATAATCATCATCACCGGAATCCTGGCGGTCCTGGCAGCCGCGGCCGCGGTCGTTTTTTTCGCCTGGGGCAAGGAGGATGCATCGGAATTTACCGCCGTTAAAATTGAACGCGGAAGCATGCGCCTGACCGTGGCCACGACCGGCACGGTCAAGCCCCAAAACCGCGTCGAGATCAAGCCGCCCATCTCCGGCCGCATCGAGGAGCTGCTGGTGGATGAGGGCGCCTTGGTCCGCAAGGGCCAGATCCTGGGCTACCTGAGCTCCACCGACCGCGCCGCCCTGCTGGATGCGGCCCGCTCGAAGGGAACGGATGAGGTCGTCAGGTGGGAAAAGCTTTACAATCCCATGCCGATCATCGCCCCCGTGGACGGCGACGTCATTGCCCGGAGCGTAGAACCGGGCCAGACCGTGACCGCCAACGAAAAAATGTTTGTGATTGCCGACCGCCTGATCGTGCAGGCGCAGATAGACGAAACCGATATCGGCCGCGTAAAGCGCGGCCAGCCGGCCGAGCTCACGCTCGACGCCTATCCCGCGGTCTCCATAACCGGGGTCGTTGACCAGATCGCCTACGATGCCCAGACCGTAAACAACGTCACCATGTACATGGTTGACATTTTGCCGCACCGGGCTCCGCCATTCATGCGCAGCGGCATGACCGCCAATATCCTGATTGTCACGGCCGTGACCAACAACGTGCTCATCCTGCCTTCCGCCGCCCTGCACGGGCACGGCAAAAACACTGTTGTCTGGCGCAGCGACCCGGGCGGTGGCAAAAAAAACACATCCGCAAAAGTTGAGACCGGGATGAACGACGGCAAAAATGTCGAGATAATTACCGGCCTGGCGGAAGGCGACGCGGTGCTCTTGCCAACCACCAGGATACCTGACGCGAAGAAGGCGGAGGTAAATCCTTTCATGCCGTCCCGCCAGCGGCGGCGGTAGCTTGCCGGCGAATTAACTCAGCCGCAAGGCAGCGGGCGCGGCCGGTGGAACTGGATGCCCGGCACGGCCAGAGAGCTCTGAAGCGTTCATGATCAATTTTTAACTGGTATGACGCTTTTTTTTGCCCTGACACTTTGTGCCTTTGACGCTATGCCCATCAGAGCCTGTCTTTATGATCAAAATAGTCAATGCTGTCAAAACATACGACCGCGGTGAAACGGCCGTGCATGCGCTGCGCGGCGTGTCGCTGAGCATCGGCGCGGGCGAGTTTACCGCCATCATGGGCCCCTCGGGCTCGGGCAAGTCTACCCTGCTCCACCTGCTCGGGCTGCTGGATGTGCCCGACAGCGGCGATTACACGCTTTTCGGCCACGAGATCCATAGAATATCCGACGACTCCCTCGCCGAGCTGCGCAACAGCTCGATCGGCTTTGTGTTCCAGCATTTCAACCTCCTCGCGCGCACAACCGCGCTGGAAAACGTGCTCCTGCCCGTGCTTTACGCCCGCCACAAGCCCGACGTTGAAGCCGGGAAAAAAATTCTCGCTGCCCTGGGGCTCGCCGACAGGATAGACCATTCTCCGAACGAGCTTTCGGGCGGCCAGCAGCAGCGCGTTGCCATAGCGCGCGCCCTCATCAACAACCCGCGCCTGATCCTGGCGGACGAGCCCACCGGCAACCTGGATTCAACGAGCGCGGTGGAAATAATGGAAATCATCAGCGGCCTTAACCGCGCCGGGATCACGGTTGTCATGGTAACGCATGAAGACGACATCGCGCGTTACGCCGGACGCATAATCCACATGCGCGACGGTCTCATCCAGAGCGATGTGCCGAACCGAAAGATTGAAAGCAATGTCTCCAAGTTCGAAATCGGATCTCCGGACCTGAACAGCCACCTCAACGCCGGGAAGCATCAAATCGAAAATTCCGGTTCGGACGGCTGGGGAGCGATCGGGGCCGGGCTCGCCTCAAACTTAAAGCAGGCCTGGCGCGCCCTCAAGGCCAACAAGGTCCGCTCCGCCCTTTCAATGCTCGGCATCCTGATCGGGGTCGCGGCGGTGATTGCCATGCTGGCCATCGGGCAGGGTGCGACGAAATCCATCAAGGACCAGCTGGCATCGATGGGATCCAACCTCCTCATCATCCGGCCCGGTCCGCCCCGCCATCAGGGCATATCAATGTCGGAAGGCATGATAACGCGCTTCACGCGCGAGGACGTCCAGGACATTGCGCGCGAAATCGCGATCGTCACCAACGTGGCCGGCCTTGTCTCGGGCCGCGGCCAGGCGACTTACGGCGGGAAAAACTGGAACACGCGCATCGTCGGCTCCGAGCCGGTCTACGCGCAGATGCACGCCGCCGTGCCGGTGGTCGGGCGCTTTTTCAATGAAGACGAGGTCCGCGCGAAGGCGCGCGTGGCTGTGATCGGCATGACACTCGTGCGCGAGCTATTCGACAGCGAAAACCCCATCGGCGAATACATCAAGATCAACAAGGTAAACTTCCAGGTTATCGGCATCTTGCCCGAAAAGGGCGCAACTCAGTTCTGGAACCAGGACGACAACATAACCATCCCGGTTACCACCGCCATGGACCGGCTGCTGGGCAAAAAATACGTTGACACGATCGAGCTGGAAATTGCCGACCAGGATTACCTTGAGCAGGTGCAGGAGGAAATCAAGGCCCTGATCATCCGCACCCACCGCCTGCCGCCTTCGCGGCATGAATCGTTCAACATCCAGAACGTTGCGGAAATGCAGGCGGCGCTTACTGAAACCAGCCGGGTCATGTCATGGCTGCTCTCGGCCATCGCCGCCGTCTCTATGCTGGTCGGCGGCATCGGCATCATGAACATCATGCTGGTGTCGGTGACGGAGCGCACGCGCGAAATAGGCGTCCGCAAGGCGGTGGGCGCCAAGCGCGGTGACATTCTCACCCAGTTCCTGACCGAGGCTTTGGTCATAAGCATTGCCGGCGGCCTGTTTGGGATCGCGCTGGGCTGGATAATCAGCACGGCCGTTTCAAGCCTGGCGGGATGGGCATCGATCGTGACCGCCTACTCAATAGCCGTCGCAGTAGGCTTTTCCGCGATCATAGGTATTGTTTTCGGGCTCTGGCCCGCGCGCAAGGCTTCCGCCCTCAACCCGATTGACGCCCTGAGGTATGAATGAGCGCCAGCGTTCAATGGACCAGCATAGAAAGCCACTTCCTGCCTTCTTCTCCAAGGCGCCATTTGCCGCAGTCGTAGACCACGATCCGGCAGCCGTTGCGGCCGAGAACTTTCGGGTCGCAGCTGATCACGGCGTGACCGGCGCGGCCCAGCGCGGCTGCTTCGTGGGGAGTGGCGGGGCGGCCGGAGAGCGGGATGCCGTTGTCTGAACAGGCGACAACCGCCACCCCGCCACTCCAGTGCGGCCCCTGCCACAGCCCCGGATATCGGCGGAAAAAATCTATACGATGCGGGGACTTGAGCACCAGCGTGAACGCCCGCGGCATGCCTGCCAGCAAGGCGCTGAGATCAAATTCGTTTTCCGGGCTGTCTTCCTGGAGTTCGTATACCGCAAGCGGATCGATGCCGAGAAGGTTCCATCCGTTGAAAAGACCGTGGTCCGGGGTCAGCTTCTGCTTTTTGAACCAGGCTTCGAAGCGGGCGTTCAGCAGCAGGCAGATTTCAAAGTGGAGGTGGGCACTTCCGGTTGGGATGTTTCCGTTGGATGTGGCCCCCATTTTGCCGAGGCTGGCCCCCTCCCCAACCACCCGGCCGCGCGAGATCCCGGGTTGAATCTCGTCCAGGTGGGCGTAGAGGGTGTATATGTTTCCGGCGCGGGTCATGTGCTCAACGACCACATACTTGCCGTAGTTGGAATTGCCGGCCGCGCGGTTGGCGTAAACAATCTTTCCGCTGGCAGCGGCCATGACATCGTCGAGCGGATGCCCGGCCCGGTCGCGCTCCAGGGGCGCAACGTCAATACCCTCATGAAAGGTTGGCATCAGCTTCCGCCCCGCCCATCCCGTACGCACCGAGCCGAACAGCGCTGATTCCGTCCTCCCGGATGCCGTGGGTTGAAAGTTTCCGGTATTGGAGCGATCAATTTCCCGGCCGGTTGGAAAAGAAAACCTGGGGTTGGATATCCGCGCTTCAACGCGCCGGGGTTCGGGCACGGCCCGCTGCCGGTCCAGCTTTTTCCAGAGCCACGTGAAAAAAAACACGTCAAATACCACGAGCGGAACCAGCCACAGCAGGTGAATCTTAAGGTTGGAAATATGCATGTTGAAGAGGAGAATTGCGGTTCAAGACTGCCTTGGAATGGACTGGCAGCGGAAAGTGAAGCACCCGGCGGCAAGCCACAGGGCTTTCTGGCGAAGAAGGATAAATGGATCTTTCAGCGCGGCGGAAGGGAACATCAATCAACCCCGCCGACAGCCTGTCGCCCGGGCCCGCCCCATGAGGCATCAAGCGCGATGTAATTTCCGCCGAGAGTGCGGATGTACCATTTGGCGGCGGCGGCATTGTAAACCGCAAGGTCATAGATGCCGTCGCCATCGAAGTCGCCGGAAACGGGCAAATATCCCGGTGCGCCCCAGAGCAGGCCGGTCGCGAGCATTTCGATGTGCATGTTCACAATGTACCAGCGGCCGGAGTTTACGTCATAAACCGCATAATCCCACAGGCCGTCGCCGTCGTAATCGCCTGCCACGGGCCGGAAGCCGGGCCCGCCCCACTGCTCGCCGGAGACCAGCAGCGTTCCGGATATGGTGCGGACAAACCACTGCCCGTTGCCCTCGTTGTATATCGCAAGGTCCCACTTGCCATCGCCGTCATAATCGCCCAGCACAGGCTCGAAGCCGCTGTTGCCGAACTGCAGCTCCCACATGACGGTTCCGCCGCCGACTTTCAGCGCATACCAGAGGAAGTGATGGAAATCGTAAACCGCGGCCTCGGTTTTGCCGTCGCCGTCGTAGTCGCCCGGCACGGACAGGAAAGCCGGCCCGCCGAACCAACCGCTGACCGGCGCGTAGCCGCTTGCGGAAAGCAAGCCCTGCCAGTAGCCCGTTGATTGGTTGTAAACAACCGGGTCGGTCCTGTGATCGCCGTCATAGTCGCCCATGACCGGCACGCCGCTTCCGCCAAACTGCGCGTTGCGCGCGATTTCCATTCCGTCCGAAGTGCGCGCGTCCCATAGCCCGCCGCCGTTGACAGTCATGTCTCCCATGCCGTCGCCGTCGTAGTCGCTCATGGCCTGGTAATTGATCGAGCCGGACTCGCTGGCCGCAACCGCACCGCTCCGCTGGATAACCCACCCTCCTTCGGCGGCGGCGCACAAGGTTGAAGGCCATGCCGGCGCCAGGCGCATGAAGATATAATAAGTGCCGGAAGCTGCCGGCAGCGTCAGGCTGCCGCCGGAGACGCGGAATATTCCGTGCGACCCGATCCCGAGTTCGAGGCGCTGTTCCACAGTTCCTATCTCGCGGTCGTCGGCATCGCCGAAGACGGCATTGGCGGAGGCGTAGAAAGTCATGCGCACCGTGCCGTTGTCGCCCGAGAGCGCGGCGCCGCCGTTGTTGGCGAGACGGAAGGAGATCACGTCGGGGCGGCCGCCGGCCGCAATGCGTTTCGGCAGGAAGACGAGGTTCCAGGGCGACAGGTCCACCGCAGCCGTTGCGGAGAATCCCTCTTCGCGGCCCGAGAACGCGCTCAGCGCGGTGGCGTTCTTGGATTTGAGCCAGTAATAGTATTTCCTGCCGGCCACGACCGTTGCGTCATCGTAAATTGAACCGGCAACCTCGGCGATCTTGGTGCCGCCGCCGTAAGGCGGTGTCAGCGTCTGGGTGCTGCGCCAGATTTCATAGGAGCTGGCCCCGCTCACTGCGTTCCAGGTGAGCCGGACCTTGCCGGCGTAGGTGCCGTCGCTCGCGTTGAAGACCGCCGGTCGGCTGAAGATGTACCCAACCTCTCCGGCGCTCAGGAGGCTTCCACAGACTGAATTGGTGGCCTGGGCGTAATAAGTGTATTCGACGCCTTCAACGGCGGTTATGTCGCTGTATTCCGTCCCGGTGATGTGGCTGAGGATGTCGGGGGTGCCGCCGGTCGAGCGGTAGACATTGTATCCGGCGGCGCCGTCCACGGAGGCCCAGCTGACCAGAACCTTGTTCGTATACTCGCCGTCGCTGGCGAAGACGCCGCCCGGGGCGGCGAGGCGGCGGTAGCCGCTGTCATAGGCGCTCAGGTCTCCGGGATAACCATAATGGTTCACGCTCTGCAGCCAGTAGTAATACCTGGCACCAGGGGAGGCGGTTGTGTCTGTGAAATTCGTGGAAGTGAGCCCGGAAACGATGATGCTGGCATAGCCCGGATCGAAGGTGGTATGCCGCAGGACGTTGTAGGTGACAGAACCGCCCGCCGGCGAAATCACCGGCCGCCAGTTCAGGTTGACACGGTCTTCATAGTCGCCCTTGGTGGCGGAGATGGAGGAAGGCGCGTCGGCGGCGGAAATTACGATCACAACCGCAACGTTGGTTTGGGCGCTCCAGTAGCCGGCATAGCCGGAGCCGTAGTTGGTGGCGGCCACCGCCACGAGCGCGGTGTAGGTTCCCGCGGAGTAATCCGAGAGGTTGTTGAAAAACACTCCCACGCTCTTGTGCTGGCCGGTGCTTACACCGTCGGTCGGGGACACTCCCTGGATAATGTTGCCGGCGTCGCTCAAGACCTGGGCGTGGTATGAAATGCCCACCACCGGCGCGGCGCTGTTGTTCCAGACATCGAAGTATGCGCTGGTCGGGTTGCCGCCCCGGTCTACGGGTTGCAAGATGACGGAGGGCGAAATTCCCAGCACGGGAGTGGCGTACATCCTGAGGGCGACGGAAACCGTCCCGGTTGTCCCCGGGCCGTCCGGGCTGGTGACGGCCACGTGGCCCAGGTAGTCGCCGCTGGGAAGTGAAAGGGTCGTGAATATATTCGTGACCATGTTGGTGGCACCGGGAGCGATGTAACCGCTGGAAGGGACTGGCTGGAGCCAGGGCACGTCGGCCGCCGTGTTGAAATGCATGGCCCCGCCCCCGGCGCTGACGCCGAAGGTCTGGCTGGTGGCGTTGAAACCGCGCAGGGCGGCGTTCATCATGCCGGTCGGGCTGAGACTCAGGCTGTAGATATCCACGACCACAGAAACGACCTGGGTCTGCACGCCCCAGTTCGTGGATATGACCGTGAAGGAATTGGAATAAACGCCCGGCGCCAGCGCGGCCGTGTTGTACTGGACCCAGACGGTGTTGGTGGCGTTGTTGGTCAGCATGCCCGAACCGTTGTTGGTGAGCACCAGGCTCCAGCCGGGGGTGATGCTGTTGGTGATGATGTGGTAATCCATGGCCGCGTCGCCGGTGGCGATGACCTGGAATGACTGCGAGGCCAGGGTCGCGTTGGTGGCATTGGCCGTGTTGGTCAGGGCGGACGGCGAAACTGAAAGCACCGGCAGGCGGGAAGCGTCGTAAGTCGCCACATTGTCAAGGTAAGAGGCGTCGTTTGTGCCGGAATTGCACACGTCAAACCCGGAGCACATGGTGGCATTGGTGTTGATGAAGGCCAGGTTGTTGGTGAGCTCGACTGAATTGACGCTGATTTTCCAGGTCTTGTTAGTGTAATCCAGGCAGACATCGAGGGTGGTGAACGCGTTTGTGTCCACCGGCGCGGCCGGGAGGCCGGCCAGGGTTTGCGTGAGCGTCACCCAGCCGTTCGTGCCGTTGCAGACCACGCAGTAACCGGCGCTGTCAAAGTAAAAGGCGATGGTCGCATCCGGATCGTAATTGACATTCGTGGGCCCATCATAGGTGAGTACACGCGACTGCATCCGCAGCCAGACATTCGTGGATGAGGCCGCGGAATACCGGTTGGAAAGCGTAAGGTCGGGGCCCACCAGTGCCGCTTTCAGGCTGCCCTCGGCGGCGACGTTGGTCTGCACGATCGCATCCGCGGAAGTCGCAAACCAGTTGGTGCCGGCGCCGTCGGTCAGGGGGGTGCCGTTGGTATAGCCTTCAAAGTCGTCGGAGTAAAGTAGAGCGTTCGTGGCGGCAAATGCGCAGGGAGCCAAGGCGAGAAATGCGGCCGTGAATAAAATAAATGATTTCCGCATGATAATCATTTTCCGGTTTGTCGCCGGCTTTTTTTTCAGCGCGTTTAGAATAGCTGAATCACATGCTTTTATACTTATAAAACATAACATCATGTCCGCGCGAAAGCAAATAAAAAACCTTAAAAAACCGAAAATTATTTCCGGGTTTTTTTTGTAAACAAAATTTGACTTGGCCGGGCAAGTCGTGTACTAATAAAAGCCCGGTACCGGATAGGACAAATACCGTTCGCTGCGCCGGGTTATACCGGGGCGGGCGTGAAGCCGTGCGCAGTTGGAGCCCCGGTTCATTTTTACGCATAAAAAAGGGAGCAAAAAAATGCCAAAAGTATGCTATATCTGCAATAAAGGTATTCACACCGGAAACGTCATCACCCGCCACGGTTTGCCGAAGGCAAAGGGCGGGATCGGCCTTCACACGACCGGCATAAGCCGGAGGACCTTTTTGCCGAACCTGCAGAAAATAAAGATCATTGAAGACGGCACGGTCCTGACCCGCAGGGTCTGCACCCGCTGCATCAAGAGCGGCAAAGTCGTCAAAGCCTGAACCTGCAGCCATATTTGTCCCGCATCTGCACGGCGGCGCCGGTGTTTATCCGGGCTTTCCGGCCCCACGGGAGGGATTGCGTGTCGTGCTTACTGTTGCCAACATACCTTTTCCGGCCAGGTTTCTGCATGCCTTCTGGCTCGCAGCCGGAGAGATGGCGCCCTACCTTCTTTTCGGCTTCGCCGCGGCCGCCGTGTCCGGGATGATCTTCAGGCCGGATTTTATAGAGAGGCATTTCGGGCCCGGCCGCAGGTTTTCAATCCTGAAGGCGGTTCTGCTCGGGGTGCCGCTGCCATTGTGCTCGTGCAGCGTTCTGCCCCTGGCCGTAAGCCTCAGGAAGAACGGCGCGAGCCGCGGCGCAACAGCCGCTTTCCTGGTTTCAACCCCCCAGACCGGCGTGGACAGCATCCTCGTCACTTACGGCATGCTCGGGCCGGTCTTTACTGTTATGCGCCCCCTGGCGGCCGTCATCAGCGGGCTGGCGGGCGGTTTTCTGATTGACCGCCTCGATCGCGGCCCGGAAGCCGCGGCCGCGCCGGCGGCGGCGGACCCTGCCGCATGCCGCTGCGAAGATAAAAAAACGTCGCGCTTTGCGGATGCCCTGCGCTACGGATTTGTCGCTTTACCGCGCGATATCGGCGGTCCGCTGCTGTTAGGATTGCTCGTGGCGGCCCTGATCGGCACGGTCTTGCCCGACAACTTTCTCGGCCGGCACGCGGGCGCGGGCATAGCGCCGATGCTCCTGGTGATGCTTGTGGCTGTGCCGATGTATGTGTGCGCCACTGCTTCCGTGCCGGTGGCGGCGGCTCTGCTGATGAACGGTCTCAGCCCCGGGGCCGCCTTTGTTTTCCTCATGGCCGGTCCGGCCACCAGCGCCGCCTCCATCGCAACCGTCTGGAAATCCATCGGCCCCAGGAGCGCCGTCGCCTACCTGCTGACCGTGGCGGTATTCTCCCTGATCTTCGGTTTGACAATGGACGTGTTTTTTTCAACAATTCCGGGAACGGTGTCATCGCTGCATGCGGGGCATGCGGGTCTGCCGGCAGAGGTCAGGAACGCCTGCGCGGCGGTACTCCTCCTTCTCCTCGCAGCCGTCCGTGTGCGTTACAGGGCCAAGCAGATATGAATGTGCAAAAACAACGCGAGTTAGAGCAAAAATCTTCGGCCGTGACCCTCTCCGACATGGAGATATTCGTCTTTCCGGAGCTGATGTACGCGCTCCTGCTGGCCAACCTGATGTCGCCGCGGATATGGTCCTGGCGCAGCGACAAATGGTTCGAAGGCCTGGAAAAAATGAAGCCCTACCGCCGGATCCTTCGCCTGAAGCAGTTCATCATGGACCACTATGCCTTCAACCTGGACCTGGACACCTGGGGGCTTACCACCAAGGAGCGCGAACTGGGCCGCTTCAAAAACTTCATCGCCCCCGGCACCCTGCGCCAATCCAACGCCCTCTTCGGCTACGAGGGCGATAAATATTATTTTGACATTGATATCCGCAAGCACTTCGGCCTGGATAAATATTCCGGCAACGTCATTCCCTACTGGAAAACCGAAACCGTCGAGGCCATGGACGCGTTCCGGTTCAAGCCGGAGTACCGCAACGGCGCCGGGGAGTGCGTGTCGCTGGCGGCGCTCTACGCCGCCGCTCTTTTCATCGTCGCGCGCATTCCGCTCTCCTCGATCTTCATGATGGCCACCCCGCTCCACTCGCAGAACTTCGTGGATCTGGACAGCGGCATTCTCACCAACAACCGCCGCCTGGTTACGAAGCAAATGTGGTTCAACGGCACGGCCCTCTCGGCCCAGGCGCGGCGCGCCATTGAAAACGAGCGGGTAACGGTGGTCTCCCATGAAACCGGGTGGATTCACGCAGTCTTCAAGGAAGCCACCATTGACGCGGAATCTTACGGTCATTTCGGTAACAAACTGCGCGATTTCCTGAACATATCTTTAACGCCGGAAATCCTTGGCAATTTCGTGCGCCACCGCCGGGACCTGCAGAAATGCTTTTTCATCCGCCATAAAGTACGCGGATCCGAACGCTACATCAGCGCGGAGCGCGCCTTTGCGTACGAAGAGGACAGCTCGTTCCACCTGACCGACGGCACGCGCGACAAGCTGCTTTCGGAAATAGACCAGGACGAGTTTCAGCCCCCGCCCCTGCCCGGCGGCATAGTGCTCAACGACCTTGAAGAATTTCTGGTGAAACATAAAATAGATTTGAACGCGCCCCGCGACGTGGAGGCCCTTTCAAGCCAATTTGCCTGCAGCTGCCTCAATGCCAAGGTCGCCATGGAGCAGTTGATAAAGTTCTGCCGCGTGGTACCGGCCCTGCCGGAAGCGGGTGCAAAGCAGATCGTGCCGCGGAAGGACGCCGGACTGGGACTTGATCCCGGCATGGAAAGGGAGGAACTGGTCGCCCGCATAGCCGCCGCCCGCGCATTTCGACCCGAGGCGGACCTGGCCTTTTACGCCGGCCGCGACCTGAACCTGGTTGAGGCTGAGCCTTTCCTGCTGGCGGCGATGGAGCGCTCCCCGGTTTCCATCGTCGGCGCCGCGAAGCTCGGCGACGATGAACTGATCGCCATGGTCGAAAAAATGCCCGTTGAATCCATTTATGACGGGGACGGCCGCCTGGCCCAGCCGGACGAAGTCTGGAACTTCGGACGCGGCGACGGTCTGGAAAAGGCGCTCATGCTGGCGAACATACTCCATGCCCGCCGGCCGGGGGAAGCAGTCGCCATAACCGTATCGGAAGAAGAAGCCAGTCTCGATGCCGGCCGCCTAAAGGCCGCCTTCGCGACCGGTAAAAAACTAAAACCTTGCAGGTGGGATTTGTCGGCTTATGTGTCGCCGCCCGGCGCTGCATGATCCAGCCGGAATTTATTTCAGCCTGATGGTAAGGAAGCGCGCACCCTCCCGGTCACGGACCAGGATAAGCGCCAGGCCGGTTTCCTCAGCCGCGGCCAGCGCGGTATTGTAATCCTCAACCGATCCGACCGGACGCCGGTTTATATTGCAGATGACGTTGCCGGGAGCGATGCCGGCCCGGTGGGCGGGGCTGTCCGGCCTGACCGCGCTTACGACCACGCCGCCCGGGGCCTTTACTCCGAGCTGCTCTCCCAACGCCTGGTCCAGGTTGCCGATGCTGAGGCCGATCTGCTCCGAAGCCGGGCTGGGGGTGGATGCGTCCGCCGTTTCGGACTGGGAGCCTACGACAACCGTCAAATCCATTTCGGCGCCGTTCCGGATGATTTTCATCTTGACCGATTTGCCGGGTGTAAGCATCGCGACCTGGTTGCGCAGGATGTTTGCGTTTTGGGCGAGCTTGCCGTCCAGCGCGACGATGACGTCGCCCTGCTTCAGTCCCGCTTTCCCGGCGACAGAGCCGCGCATGACTTCAACCACGATGACGCCCCTTGCGGACTGCTTTAGGCCCATGGAAAGCGCGATGTCCGGCGTGAGATCCTGCATGAGGATGCCCAGGAAGCCTCGCGTGACCTTTCCGCCGGCGACAAGCTGGTCCTTGATGGCCATCGCCATGTTGATGGGGATGGCAAAGCCGATACCGAGCGAGCCTCCGGTCTGGCTGAATATCGCCGTGCTCATGCCGATGACCTTGCCATCCACGTTCAGAAGCGGGCCGCCGGAGTTGCCTGGGTTGATGGCGGCGTCGGTCTGGATGAAGTCCTCGTAATCCGTCAGGCCCAGGTTGTTCCTGCCCTTGGCGCTGATCACGCCGACCGTGAGCGTTTCCGAGAGGCCGAAGGGGTTGCCGATCGCGATGGCCCATTCGCCTATTTCGAGGGCTTCCGAATCTCCCGGCTCCAAAAATGGCAAATTATCACCCTTGATTTTTATCACCGCCACCTCGGACTGCGGATCACTGCCGATGTTTTCGGCCTCGAATTCGCGGCCGTCGTGCAGCTTGACCGTGATTTTATCGGCGTCGCCCACGATATGGTTGTTGGTGAGGATG
>JBAYWJ010000049.1:0-15146 GCA_041674125.1 Kiritimatiellia bacterium | reverse complement strand
GTCAGGATTTCAATCTTTTTCTCAACCTCGTTCAGGCGGGCGTTGCAGAATTCGATCAGGCGCATGCCCTCCTCGTACTGCGCCATCATCTTTTCAAGGGCCGGGTTTCCGTTTTCCATGTCCCGGACTATCTCCTCCAGGCGCGCGAGGGCGCTGTCGAAGCTGTCCTTGCGGGTCGGTTTTGTTTTCATCATGTCGGCCTCCTGCGTTTCCTTTGGCGTTGAATATTACTCCTGCCCGGCCGCCGCTCCGCCGGTCTTGGTGATCCTTGACTCCAGCGTGCCCTCGGCCAGGCGCGTGAAGATGGTCTCGCCCGGGCTGGCCCGCGCGGCCGATTTCAGGATGGCGCCGCCGCGGCCGAAGGTTATGCTGTAGCCCCTTTTCAGCACCGCGGCGGGGCCGATGGCGCGCAGATGGGCGCCGAGGCTTTGCAGGCCGGCCCTGCGCTCGCGCAGCGCGCCCTTGAGCGCGTGCGCCAGGCGCAGGGCGAGCTCGTCGGCCGTCTGTTGCTTTTCGCGCAGCAGGCCCTGCAGGGAGCCGCCGAGCAGGCTGGCGATGTGTCCGAGGCGCTCGCGCACCTGGCGCACGATGTTGCCCGGCTCGCGGAAGGCGTAGCTCCCGGAGGAGGCGGCCAGGCGGGCCTTTAGCTCCATGAGCCGCGCGCGCGCCGCGCGCGCGAGGCCGCGGCTGAAGGCCGAGAGCTTTTCCTGGAAGCCTTCCTTAAGCCCGACCACCAGCTCGGCCGCGGCCGAGGGCGTGGGCGCCCTCAGGTCGGCGGCAAAATCGCAGATGGTGAAATCGGTTTCGTGCCCCACGGCCGAAATGACCGGGATGCGCGAGCGCGCCACGGCCCGCGCCACAATTTCCTCGTTGAAGCACCAGAGGTCCTCGAGGCTGCCCCCGCCGCGGCCGACGATGAGCACGTCCGCCTTGCCCTCGGCGTTGAAAAAATCAATGCCCTCCGCGATCTCGGCGGCGGCGCCCTCGCCCTGCACCCGCGCGGGGTAAATGACGATGTGCAGGTTGGAAAACCTCCTTCCGGCCACGGTGAGTATGTCGCGGATGGCCGCGCCGGTCGGCGAGGTGACCACGCCGACCATCCGCGGCAGGAGCGGGACGGGCTTTTTGCGGGCGGCATCGAAGAGGCCCTCGGCGGCGAGCTTTTTCTTGAGGGCCTCGAAGGCCGCCTGCAGCGAGCCGGCGCCGGCCGGCTCGATTGCCCGGGCTATGATCTGGTAATGGCCGCTCTTTTCGTAGGCGCTGACGATCCCGAAGAGGCGCACCTTGATGCCGTCCTTGAGCTCGCAGAGGGCCTGGCCCTGCGCGTTGCGGAACATGACCGCGGGAACCTGGGCGGTTTCATCCTTGAGGGTGAAATACCAGTGTCCGGAGGCGGGGCGGCGCAAATTGGATATTTCGCCTTCGACCCAGACCTCGCCCACGGAGTCCTCGAGGGCGTTCCTGATCAGGCGCGTCAGTTCGCCGACGCGGTATATTTTGCGCTGGTCGGTGTTCATATTTGCCAAGGCACAAAGGCACACAGGCAGCTCGTGCTTCGTAGCGAAGGCTTACTTCGCAGAGCAGCAAAGGCACAAAGCGAAAAAGATTTCAGGCCTTTCATCCTTTGCGCCTGTGTGCCTTCTATTCATTTTGCATATTCCACAAAGCGGTTTTCGCGGATGACGGTCACCTTGATCTGGCCGGGATATTGCAAATCCTGCTGGATTTTCCTGCTGATGTCGCGTGCCAGGTGCATGGCGGCGGCGTCGTCGATTTTGTCCGGCATGACCAGCACGCGCACCTCGCGCCCGGCCTGGATTGCGTAGCTCTTTTCAACGCCGCTGAACCCGGAGGCGATCGCCTCGATCTGCTCGAGGCGCTTGACGTACATTTCGGTGACCTCGGAGCGCGCGCCGGGGCGCGCGGCGGAAATGGCGTCCGCGGCCGAGCAGAGCAGAGCGTAGACGCTCTCGGGCTCGACGTCACTGTGGTGCGCGGCGACGGCGTTCAGGAGCACCTGGTTTTCGTTGCGCCGGCGCAGGAAGTCCGCGCCGATCACGGCGTGGTTGCCTTCGACTTCGCTGTCGAGCGCCTTGCCGATGTCGTGCAGGAGCCCGATGCGCTTGGCCAGGACGGCGTCCAGCCCGAGCTCCCCGGCCATGATGCCCATGAGGTGCGCCACCTCGACCGAGTGCATGAGGACGTTCTGGGCGAAGCTGGTGCGGAACTTGAGCCGGCCGAGCGTGCGCACCAGCTCCGGGTCCAGCCCCTGAAGCCCGACCGCGAAGATCGCCTCCTCGCCCGAGGCGCGGACCGTTTCGTCAATCTCCTCCCTGACCTTGGCGACTATTTCCTCGATCCGGGCCGGGTGGATGCGCCCGTCGGCTATGAGTTTTTCGAGGGCCTGCTTGGCGATTTCGCGGCGCAGCGGGTCGAAGGCCGATATGACCACTGCCTCCGGCGTGTCATCTACCAGCAGGTCCACCCCGGTGGTTGATTCCAGGGCGCGGATGTTGCGGCCCTCGCGGCCGATGATGCGGCCCTTGAGGTCGTCGCTCGGCAGGCTGACGGTGCTGGTCATGATCTCGCTGGCGTGCCCGGAGGCGTAGCGCTGGATGGCGACGGCGATGATTTTTTTGGCCTCGCGCTCGGCGGTTTCCTTGGCCTCCTCCTGGAGGCGGCGGATCAGCATGCCGGTTTCGCCGCGGATCTCTTCCTCGGTGCGCGTCATCAGTGCGCGGCGCGCCTCTTCCTGCGTCAGGCCGGCCATGCGCTGGAGCTTTTCGCGCTCCTGCTTGACCAGGCCGGCGTATTCCTCGCGCTGCTGGCTGATTTCAGTCTCCTTCTTTTCGATCTCGGCGGTTTTCTGCTCCACCGCAAGGTACTTCTTGTCGATCATGGCCACCTTGCGGTCCAGGTTCAGCTCGCGCTGGGCCAGGCGCTCCTCGAGCGCGGCCAGTTCCTGCCGGCGGGTCTTGATTTCGGCCTCGAATTCATCGCGCACCTTGAGCATGGCCGCCTTGGCCTGCAGGTCCGCCTGCTGGCGGATTGCATCGCCGTCGCGCCGGGCATCCTCAAGGAAGCGCTGCGCCCTCTGCTCGGCCGCCTTGGCCGCGTAGCGGCCGATGATGTACCTTATGTAATAGCCCAGCGTCGCCGCCAGGAGAACAACCAGGGCTCCCATCCACCATTGCGTCATATTTGCCTCTGCTTTCTTTCATATGTATTCCTGTTGATTGAAAATTCATGCCCGGTCCGGGCGGCAGCGGATCACGGCCGACTCGGTGATGACTATGTCCATCTGCACATCTCCGGCCCGCAGGGGCAGGCGCTCGTAAAGCTGGAAGTCGAAGGCCAGGCCGACCTTGCAGGCGGAGCGAAGCGGGGCCTGGGACAGGAGCTGGTCGTAATAACCGCAGCCGTGTCCGAGCCGACCGCCGCGCCGGTCAAAGGCCAGGCCGGGCACAAAGACCAGGTCGATTTTGTGCGCCTTGATCCACTTTGGATTGACCGGCTCGAGCACGTTGAAGCGGCCCAGGGCGATATCGTCGTCGGGCTCGAAGAAAGCCGGCGCGTATTTGCGCAGGGCTTGCATGTAGGCGGGCACGAAGAGCTGCTTGCCGCCGGCGCGGCAGCGGGTGATGATGGCGCCGGTCTGGATTTCAACCGGCATGGCGAGGTAGCAGCAGACGTTCTCGGCGGCGTGCCATTCCTCGAGGTTGAGCGCCTCGCGCTGCACGGCGGCGCTGACGGTGCTTACGAACGCCGGCTCAAGCCGGCGCCGGGCGGCGCGGACCTGGTTCCTGATGCCTTGCCTTTTATCCATCTTGACCTGCCTTTGTCCCGGATAACCGCCCTTCCCGGGCCTGGGAGGGCTTGTTTTCCATTGCCGCGCCGGCGCCGGGCCGGCCGCGCGCGGCCGCGCTCTTTTTCAGGCGCTCCATGCGCTGCAAGATGATCTCCTCATACCCCTGGCGGGTCGGTTCATAATAAATTGCTCCGGAGGGCATGTATTCCTGGTCGACGTAATGGCCGGGGAAGTCATGGGCATACTTGTAGCCGCTGTGCCCGAGGCGCTTTGCGCCGGAGTAGCCGGCGCCGCGCAGCGGCTTTGGCACGGGGAGGACCTTGCCGGACTTGACGTCGGCGAGGGCCTTTTCGATCCCTAGGCAGGCGGCGTTGCTTTTCGGGGCTGTGGCCAGGTAGGTTGTGGCCTGGGCCAGGATGATGCGCGCTTCGGGCATGCCGACAAATTCAACGGCGTCCTTCGCCGCCGCCGCCACGAGCAGCCCGCGCGGGTCGGCGTTGCCGACGTCCTCCGCGGCGAGGATGATGAGCCGGCGCGCGATGAAGCGCGGGTCCTCGCCGGCATAAATCATCTTCGCGAGCCAGTAGAGCGCGGCGTGGGGATCAGATCCGCGCACGCTCTTGATGAAGGCGGAGATGGTGTCGTAGTGGCCGTCGCCGTCGCGGTCGTAGACGACCGCCTTTTTCTGGATCGAGTCTTCGGCGGCGGCGCGGCTTACCCGGATGCGCCCGCCGGGGCCGGGCGGCGTGGTCAGGGCGGCGATTTCAAGTGCGTTCAGCGCGCGGCGCGCGTCGCCCTCGCACACCCGGGCCAGGTGGAGCAGGGCGTCCTCGTCGGCATCCAGGGGCAATTCTCCCAGGCCGCGCTTGTCGCCGATGGCGTGTTTGAGCAGCGCGAGCATCGTCGGCTCTGAGAGCGGCTCGAGCTCGAATATCTGCGAGCGCGAGGTGAGGGGGCTGTTGATGAAGAAAAACGGGTTGTGGGTTGTGGCGCCGATCAGGATGACGTGGCCTTCCTCGACGTAGGGCAGGAGGATGTCCTGCTGGGACTTGTTGAAATGATGGATTTCGTCTATGAAGAGGATGGTTTCCACGCCGCTCTGCCTGCGGCGGTTGAGGGCGGTCTCCAGTATCTCGCGCAGGGTCGCCACGTTGGCCGTGACGCCGCTGGCTTTCTCAAAGCGCCTCCTGGTAAGCCGGGCGATGACCTCGGCCATGGATGTCTTGCCGCAGCCGGGCGGGCCGTAAAGGATGATGCTTCCGATCCGGTCGGACTCGATCGCGCGGCGCAGCAGCTTGCCGGGGCCGATCAGGTGCTCCTGGCCGGCGATTTCATCTATCGAGCGCGGGCGCATGCGCGCCGCGAGGGGGGAGGGCGCCCCTTCCCCGCCGCCTTTGCCCTGGTCGAACAGTTCCATTAGTTCAAGCTCCGAAAAAAACCCCGCCGCAGCCGTGTCGTAACCAGCCTCTGTTCCTTACAAACAAAGTGGGCGCTTTAGCAGATGGTTTCCAAGTCCCCCCTGCGGGGGCGTGTGGGCGCCATTTGATTCAAGCTCCCTTACAGCTCAATTATTGGGCCAGATGGTGGGTCCGAAGCCACGAGCCGGGCAGGGTATTTTCAAACGGAGTCTTAAACTTTTAAAGAACAGGCAAAAAGACGGCGGTCAAGCCGCGGCAAAAAAGTATTGATCACAACGCGCGTGACGATTGCCTTTTCACCGCTCGACCGCAGGCGCATCAGTTTGCACCGCGGAATGGAAGCCGACAATCCAATGTTTCCGCAATCTGATAAAGCGGCCCGCCGTGGCAGGGCCGCGAGATAACCAATTAAATGCCAGAATCCGTACACAACGACTCCGTTCTAACTGTCCAGTCTACCCTTCCCGTATCTCCACCATCAGCTCTTTTTTGAGCTGCTTCTTGACGGCGTCGTGAAGCTGGTTTGCCTCTTCGTCCGTCAAAGTCCTTTCGGCCGATTGATACGTAAGGCTATAGGCCATGCTTTTGATGCCGGAACCTATCTCCTTGCCCTCGTATATATCAAACAATGCGGCCGATGTCAATTCTTTCGGAGCATTTTTCCAGATGGTTTTCGTGATATCGGCATGCCGCACGGTGAACGGGGCCTTCAGCGCGATGTCCCGCGTGATCGGGGGAAAATTCGGCAGGGCGGATGCTTGCGGCGTCTTGAAGGCGCTTTCCAGGAAAGGATCGAGGGCGAATTCCATGAGGCCCATCGGCTCGACAATCCTCCACTCGCGGCGCAATTCGTCCTTAAGCAGGCCCATTATGCCGCAGGGCTTGCCGCGCAGCGTGATCTGCGCGCAGCGGCGCGGCTTGAAGCAGGCGGCGTAAAATCCCTGCGGGACGGACCCGGTGATGGCCAGGCCGGAGGCGTCTTCCCTGGGCGCCCCGGAGAGTGCGTCTTCGCGCGTGAGCCTGGCGTAAAAGCCCGCCAAAATCCCCTTCAGCCACGAGAACATCTCGGCCTCGCGGAGCGCCTGGCGCTTTTTAAGCGGGTCGCGGTTGACCGCGCCCATCAGGCCCACGGCCACGCGTGTTTCCTCGCGGAAAGGATCGGACCCGGCCGAGGCGTACACGCGCGCCAGCTCGAAAAACGCGGCTTCACCGACCTGGCGCGCCCGGTTGCGGCCCATGGTTTCCGCCAGTTGCGGCAGGAGCGAGTCGCGCAGGCAGGTCTGGTCGGCGCTCACCGGGCGCGGTATGCGGATGCGGTTCGCGGCGCCGGAAGCGTCGAAAGCGTCGAGCGTTTTTTCCGAAACGAAACTGTAATTCATGATTTCCTGCAGCCCGAGTCCGGCCAGGATGTGCCGGCACCGCATCGGGGCCCGGACCGGGCGGTCATCGGCGGCGGCGACCACGTGGCAGCGCGGGTCAAGGCAGGGGATGTTTTCGAGCCCGTGGATGCGCGCCACTTCCTCGATCAGGTCGGCCTCGGTCTCAAGGTCGCGCCGCATTGATTTGACCGTAACAACGCAGCGTTCCTCGCCGTCCTCGCGTGCCGGCAGGTCGAGGGCGTTGAAAATGGACCTGACGCGCCCGGGCGGCACTTCCATGCCCAGCAAACCGGAGACGCGCCGGTAGCGGCAGACGATGTTCCTTTCCCGGGGCGCCTGAGGGAAAACGTCGACAACTCCGGGCGCCGGCTTGGCGCCGGCCACCGCGGCCGCCAGGCTGCAGGCGCGGCGGGATGCGAAATCGGCCAGGCTGATGTCCACCCCGCGCTCGAACCGGTAGGAGGATTCGCTGGAGAGACCCAGGGTCTTGGAGGTTTGCCGGATGAGGGGCGGGTGGAAGCAGGCGCTTTCGATCAGGACGGAGGCAGTGCCCGGCTGGATCGAGCTTTCCCCGCCGCCCATCACCCCGGCGATTGCCACGGGCTTTTGGGAGTCGGCTATCACCAGCATCCCGGGTTTGAGGGCGTATTCGACGCCGTCGAGAGCCCTTATCTTTTCGCCATCCTTCGCACGGCGGACGATGATTTTGCTTCCGGCGATCAGGTTGAAGTCGAAGGCGTGCAGCGGCTGCCCGCACTCGTGCATGACGTAATTGGTTACGTCCACGATGTTGTTGATGCTCTTATACCCGGCCAGGGCCAGGCGGCGCCTGAGCCAGAAAGGGCTCGGGCCGACGGCCGCTCCGCGCAGCAGGCGGGCGCTGTAGCGCGGGCAATCCAGAGTGTCCTCGACGGCGACACCGCAACAGTCCTGTACGGCCGCGCCCTCCTCTGCCAGCTCGCAGGATGGCCATTTGAGCCTGGACCCGAAAAGAACCGCCACCTCGCGCGCCAGCCCGATGAGGCCCAGCAAGTCCGGGCGGTTGGGCGTGATTTCGAGCGTCAGCACCTGGTCGGGCGGGCCGAGGAACTCGGCCAGCGGCCGGCCGACCTTGACCTCGGGCGGCAGTATCATGAGGCCGGAATGGTCCTCGGAAAGCCCGAGTTCATCCTCCGCGCAGAGGATACCCTGCGACATCTCGCCGGAGATTTTCTGGGCCTTGACCGCCGTGCCGTTCGGGAGGGTGGCGCCCTGCATGGCCAGGGGGACACGCGCGCCGACCTCGCAGTTATCAGCCCCGGTCACCACCCGCAGGATTTCCGTGCCGTTGTTGACGAGGCAGACGCGGAGGTGGTTGGCGTGCATGTGCGGTTCAACCTCGGTAATCTCGCCGATGATGATGCCGCCCGGCACGGCGCCCCTGGCCTCGATGGCTTCAACCTCGATCCCGGCGAAGGTCAGGCGCTCGGCCAGCGTTTTGGCATCGGCCTCGAAATCAACGTATTCCCTGAGCCAGTTCAATGGCATTTTCATTGCAAAATTTCTCTAATTGCGCAGTTGCCGCAGGAAGCGGAGGTCGTTGTCATAAAGCATGCGGATATCCGCAATGCCGAACTTGATCATGGCGATGCGCTCCACGCCCATGCCGAAAGCGTAACCGGTGGCGGTTTCCGGGTCGTAGCCGACTTTCGCGAAGACCTTCGGGTTCACCATGCCGGCCCCGGATATTTCGATCCAGCCGCTCTGCTTGCAGATCCGGCAGCCGCGGCCGCGGCAGAGGTGGCAGGAAAAATCATACTCGACGCTCGGCTCGGTGAACGGGAAAAAATGGGGGCGGAACCGGACTTTAACCTCCGGCCCCATCATGCGGCGGGCGAAGTAGGTGATGTCGCTTTTCAAATCGCTCATTGACACCTGGCGGTCTACATAAAGGCCCTCGATCTGCTGGAAGTTGGCGCTGTGGGTGGCGTCGGTCGTGTCGCGGCGGTAGCAGCGCCCGGGGGCGATGATGCGGACGGGCGGCTTCTGTTTTTCCATGACGCGGATCTGCACCGGCGAAGTCTGGGTCCGCAGGAGCATGTTGCGGTTCAGCCAGAAAGTGTCCTGGGTGTCGCGCGAGGGATGGTCGGCGGGCATGTTGAGCGCGTCGAAATTGTGGTATTCGGTCTCGATATCGGGGCCGTCGGCCACGGTGAACCCGAGCGAGGAAAATATCTCGATCGCTTCCGCGATGATGGCGGTGATTGGGTGGATGGAGCCGGGCGCCTGCCAGTAACCTGGCAGGGTCAGGTCGAAATTGTCGGCCTGGCCGCCGCCCCGGCCGGCGTTGAATTCAGCTTGCCGGTCCGCAAGCAGCTTTTCAAAGGCTTCCTTGAATTCGTTAGAATAGCGGCCGGCCAGTGGGCGGTCCGCGGGCGGCATGGTTTTCAGCCCCTTCATGATTTCGGGCAGGAGCCCCTTGCGCCCCATGTATTTAACGCGGGCCTTTTCAAGGTCCTCGGGGCCCATGGCTGCCTTGAGTTCGTCCCCGGCCTGGTTTTTTAAGGATAAAATGTCTTCGGCCTTCATCGTATCCGGTTGCCTGCTCGATCGGTTAAGTTTTTGCGCCGCGCCCGCGCCACAGCCCGCAAATAGCGTGAGCGTTCTATACTACAGCAGGCGGCGTCCGGCAAGTCAAATCCGGCGGAAATAAAGGGTCAATTCATCTTGACAGGCCCGATGTGTTCATTATGATTAAAACAAATTTCCGTGACGTTTTGTTTCCCGTTAAATTTCGCGCGCGAAGCCATGGTTGAATCAGTAAACATACTTAACAAAATTTTCCTTGCCTTGCAGAACGTGCGTTTTTATCCCCCCGCTCACAGCATGGTGCAGGAAAGTATCGCGGCTGCATTCAGCCTTCTGCAGGAAGAGCTTGCTTCCGGCAGTGATTTCGCCTTCGGCTTCATAGAAGGCAAGCTCATCGTCAACGGGCAGCCGGTTGAGGCCGACGCCTCCCAGACCAGGGACCTGGCCCGTTATTTTGAAGTGCTCCATATCGACAGTATAACCATCAATCCCGGCATCGCCCAGGCCGAATTGCGCGCTTTCCTGGAATGCCTTTCCGTGAAGCCGGAGCGTTTGATCGAATCCGGGGGCATGAAGAAGGCCATAGCCGACAAAGGGCTCAGGCACGTCCAGGCCAATGACGTTGCCTACGGCCGCATTTCAAAGGAAAAGGAAAAGGAAAAGGAAAAGGAAAAGGAAAAGGAAATACCCGCGGCTCCAGTCAGGCGGAGGGAGCCGCCGTCAAGGTCCCAGCAGAAAAACACGGTCGAGGGGGAGGATTTCATCAAGGCCCTGCGCACGGCGGACAAATTCAAATCCGCCGGCATGCCGCCGGCGCGCGCGCCGGGCCCGGAATCGGCCGCAGCCGACCTGCCCGTGCCTTCCGCGGATGAACTCAGGGAACTCTACGCCCTGCGCGACCAGTTCAAGTCCGAGGTGGACAGGAAAGTGAAGGCGGCGGTTGAGCACTACGAGAAGGAAAACAAGCGGCTGGCGAATGAAAAGAACAATATGGATTCCATCATGCGCAACGTCGGCGACGGCGTGGTCGTGGTGGGCAACGACGGAAACATACTCATGGCCAACCCCGCCGCCCGGAAGCTGCTCGGCGACCGCCAGGGCCAGGCCGTTGTCGGCCAGGCCCTGAAAGAAACGCTCAAAGACGAGCACTCGCTCGTGCTCACCAAGGGCAGCCCGGAATCGGTGACGGAGATTGAGGTGGACGGCAAAAACTCGGAAACGCGCCGCGTCTTGAGAACCTCGAACGCGGTCATCGAGGACGCAGATGGCAAGACCATCGGCATGGTTTCGGTCCTTTCCGACATCACCCGTATGAAGGAAGTGGAGCAGATGAAATCGGATTTCGTGGCCAACGTTTCCCACGAGCTCCGTTCCCCACTGGCCGCGATCCAGAAAAACCTCCTGGTCATCCTCGATCAGACCGCCGGCGCCATCAACGACAACCAGAAGGAATTTTTATCCCTGGCCAGGGACAACGTGGAACGGCTCACACGGCTGGTCAACGACATTCTCGACATTTCCAAGATCGAGGCCGGCAAGATGGAGCTGCGCAAAACCCGCCTGGACCTGGCGGACCTGGTCCGCAAATCGACCGCGTCTTTTTCCGGCTGGTTCAATGAAAAAGGCATCCGCCCTGTTTTTGAACTTCCAGACCGGCCCGTGGAAGCGGAAGTTGACGGCGACAAGATCACGCAGGTCATGAACAACCTTTTAAGCAACGCCCTCAAGTTCACGCCGGCCAGGGGCGAAATCAAGGTAACCTTGCGGTCGGCGGGCGCCGCGGCCGAAGTCTCCGTCTCGGACACGGGCGCCGGCATCGAGCAGAAGGATCTTCACAGAATCTTCAACAAATTCGAACAGGTCAGCTCCAGCCATCCCAACGGCCACAATGGGACCGGGCTGGGATTGCCCATTGCAAAGGAAATCATTGAAAAACACGGCGGGAAGATACAGGTGGGCAGCGCGCCCGGAAGCGGCAGCACTTTCACCTTCACCCTCCCGCTTTGAACCGCGACTGAAGGAGAAAAGATGGAACCGAAAGACATTCACATACTGCTGATAGACGACGAGGATGGTTTCCGCCGGCCCATGGAATTCTGGCTGAAGGCCAAGGGCTACCACGTGGCCGGCGCCGCCAGCGGCGAGGAGGGGCTGCGGATGCTCGCCCGGGACCGGCCCTCCATAATCTGCCTGGACATGAAAATGCCGGGCATGAACGGCATCGAGGTCCTGCGCAAGATAAGGGAAACCGACAAAACCCTGCCTGTAATCATGATCACCGCCCACGGTACGCATGACGACATGAAGGAAGCGGAAAAGCTGGGCACGGAGGGGTTCTTCAGGAAGGACGATGACTTCGCCACCGCGGCCAAGATGATCCTCGTGGCCCTGGCTTCCAGCCGGCAGAATTGACGGGCTCTGCCGCCGGCGGGTCATTTGCCGGCGGCCAGCTCGATGAAGTTGCGCAGCAGGCGCTTGCCGGAGGGCGTCAGGACCGATTCCGGGTGAAACTGGATCCCGAAGGTCTTGTGCTCGCGGTGCCTCATGCCCATTATTTCGCCGTCCTCGCTCTCGGCTTCTATGACCAGTTGCGGCGGCAGGGAGTCGCGCACGACGGCCAGCGAGTGGTAGCGGCCGGCGACAAAAGGATTTTTAAGGCCGGCGTAAATTCCTGCGGCGTTGTGCGTGACCATCGAGGTTTTGCCGTGCATGATGGCCTTTGCGCCCGCGATCCTCGCCCCGAAGGCTTCCCCGATGGCCTGGTGGCCCAGGCAGACGCCGAGGATCGGGATCCGGCCGGAGGCCGCGCGGATGAGCTCCACGGAGATGCCGGCCTCTTTCGGCGTGCAGGGACCGGGCGATATGACGATCGCGCCGGGCCTGAGTTCGATTGCCTCCCCGGCGCCGATGGCGTCGTTTCGGAAAACCCTGGTTTCCGCGCCGAGGGCGCCCAAAGCGTGGACAAGGTTGTAGGTGAACGAGTCGTAATTATCTATCATCAAAATCATGATCGCCTCCCTTTCCGTGGCGCGGCCGGCTATTCCAGCTTCAGGCCATTGGCCGCCATGAGCACCGCCGCCTTCATGGCCCGGGCCTTGTGGCAGGTTTCCTCAAATTCGCGCTCGGGCACGGAATTGTAAACAATGCCCGCGCCCGCCTGGACCGACACCTCGCTTTCGGCGGGTTTAGCGGGGTCGCGCCGGGCCTCGATGGTCCTGATGGTGATGGCAAAGTCCATGCTGCCGTCGTAGCCGACGTAGCCGACGGCGCCGCCGTAGGAGCCGCGCGGGGCGGGCTCAAGCTCGTGGATGATCTCCATCGCGCGGACTTTCGGCGCGCCGGAGAGGGTCCCGGCCGGGAAGGTCGCCTTGAGAACGTCGGCCGCGTCGCAGTCCCTGCGCAGGATGCCCTCGACGTGGGAGACGATGTGCATCACGTGGCTGTAGCGCTCGATGGCCATGTAGTCGCGCACCTGCACGCTGCCGGTCTCGGCCGCGCGCCCGACGTCGTTGCGCCCCAGGTCGACGAGCATGACGTGTTCCGCCTTTTCCTTTTCGTCCGAAAGCAGGTCGTCGGCCAGGCGGCGGTCCTCCTGCTCGGTGGCGCCGCGCGGACGCGTGCCGGCTATGGGCCTGAGCTCGATGCGATTGCCCGTGAGGCGCACCATGGTCTCAGGCGAGGAGCCCACGAGGTAATGGTCGCCTATTTTCAGGAAATACATGTAGGGCGATGGGTTCAGCAGGCGCAGGGCCCGGTAGATTTCCAGGGGCGGCACGGCGGTGCGGGCGCTGAAGCGCTGGCTGAGGACGGCCTGGATGATGTCGCCGGAGACGATGTATTTCTGGGCCTGCCTGACCATGGCCTGGTATTCCTCCGGCCGCATGCCGGCGCTGAATTCCGGCGCCGGGTATTGCGCGGGCGGATTGTGCCCGGCCGGCCGCCGCAGGGTTTCCTCGATCAGGTCTATTTCCGCGCGGGCGGCCGCGTAGGCCTTTTCGGGCGAGGCGGAGCCGCCCGGGCGCGAGCAGACGACGATCTGGAGCGTGTGGCGCAGGTTGTCGAAGACGATCAGCTTGTCGACGCGCAAAAACCGGCTGACGGGTTCCGGCGCCCCGGCAGTGTTTTTCGGGGGCGGCAGGCGCTCGAATTCGCCCGCGGCCTCGTAGGCGATGAAGCCCACCGCCCCGCCGATGAAGCGCGGCAGCCCCGGCGCGGGGGCGGGCTTGACGCCCTGGTAGACCGAGCGCAGCCCCGCGGCCAGCTGGTTGGCTGATGCGCGGCCGTGGGCGGCCTCGAACAGGAGCTCCGGGTCTACCCCGATGAAGGAATAGCGCCCCCACTGCTCGCCGCCCTCCACGCTTTCCAGCAGGAAGGCGTTGCGCCTGCCGCTGAAGCGGCTTAAGACCGCCACGGGCGTTTCCATGTCGCAGAGGATTTCGCGCGTGACCGGCACGAGGTTGCAGTCGCCCGCGTGGCGCAGGTAGTCCTTGAGGCTGGTTTCCATATATGTTTCTATGTATAGAAACAATTCGCGGGAATGTCAAAGGAAAAAATAAAAATATTTGTCAGGCGCGGGCGGAGCCCCGGAAAATGCGCGCGAAGTCCGCACGCATGCGCCCGGGGTCGAAGCCGCCGCCGAGCGCCGTGACCACCGCCGGGCCGGCGCAGTGAGAGACTTCAAGAATATTCACGCTGCCGTAGCTGAGCTGCACCGAAAAGCAGCCCTCGCGGCAGGGGACAAATCCCTTCAGGCGCCAGACCCCGGGCGCGTATTTGCGGATGAACTCCTCCAGCTCCCCGCGCGCGGCCAGCCCGGCCTGGCGCAGGACAACCGTTTCCACCTGCGGCCGCGCCGCGGGCTCTTCGCCGGTTATCCGGCCGGCGACGGGGGCTGCCAGGGGCGTCTCGAAGAGGCCATCCAGGTTTGTGCCGGCATAGGTTGTGGACTCAACCCGCGCGAAGGGGTTGAGGGCGGCTATTTCCGCCTTGACCCGTTCAATTTCTTCCGCCCCGGCGCGGTCGCACTTGTTGAGGAGGATGGTGTCGGCCACGCGGATCTGGTGCGCGATTTGCCCGGCCGCGCGGGAGTATTTGGCGTAGGCGGAAACATCCGCCAGGCACCAGATATGGCCCAGAAAAAGCCGCTGTTTAAGGTCGGGCGCTTCCAGCAGCTGGGCCACGGCGATCGGGTCGGCGAGCCCGGTGGCCTCCAGGACGACCGCTTCGGGCCGGTACTCGTCCACCAGGGCGCTCAGGGAGCGGCAGAAATCGGAAAACAGGCAAACGCAAAACACGGAGCCGCGGTTGAGCTCCAGTATCCGGAACGGCTTGCCGGTGCGTTTGAGCTCGAGGCCGTCGACGCCGGAAGGGGCGAATTCGTTCTGGACCACCGCAATTTTGCGCTCCCCGGCGTGGCGCTCCAGCAGGTTTTTGAGGAGGGTGGTTTTGCCGGACCCGAGCCATCCGGTTGCCATGAATAACGGGATCTGTGCCATCGCGGTCAGCTCAGATATCCTTGAGCCATTCCTTGATTATTGAAACCTCGGGCACGGCGCCCTCGGCCTTGACCTGGTACCTGGCGAGGGCAACCGCCGGGGTCCGGACGACGCCGAAGGACTGGATTTCGCGGCTTTCGGTGACGACCTGCACGCTCACCTCAGCGCCGAGTTCGCGGATCGCCTGCCTGATCCGGATTTCCAATTCGTGGCATTCCTTTTTAGTTTTGCCGAGAACGTAAAGCGCCGCGCGCCGCCGGTTGATCTTGATTTTGAGTTTTTCGTTGATGCGCTTCTGGATGGCTGCGATCAGGTCCTCCTTGGGGGGAATGCGCGAGACGAAGGTGATCCGGCCGTCAATGCAGATCGTGGGCACGTTCTTGACCATGAGCGAGGTCATGAAGACGATCGCATCCATGTGCTTGATCTTGTGCTCGCGCCAGACCACGATTCCCTCGAACTCCGGCGCCACCTTGCG
>JBAYWJ010000048.1:0-15220 GCA_041674125.1 Kiritimatiellia bacterium | reverse complement strand
TATCTGTGTCAATCCGTGTTCATCCGTGGTGAACAATATAAGGACATAATATCATGCCGATGAAAGTGCCATTCGTGGATCCCAAGCGTGTTTACAAGATGCTGAAGCCGGAACTGGACGCGGCTTATTTCGAGGTCATGTCCAAGGGCGACCTGATCATGCGCGGGCAGCTGAGCTCTTTTGAAAGCAACCTGGCAAAGTTTGTCGGTGTGAAATACGCCGTGGGCTTGAACAGCGGCTACGACGCCCTTCACATGTCCCTGCTGGGCGCCGGGATCGGCCCCGGCGACGAGGTCATCGTGCCGGCGCACACCTTCGTGGCGACCTGCTCGGCCGTGGTCAACGCCGGCGCGAAGCCCGTGCTGGTTGACGTAGGCAAAGATTTCAACATCGATGTTTCCAAGATAGAGCCGGCTATCACGTCCCGCACGCGCGCCATTATGGCGGTCCACTTGAGCGGCTGGCCGGCGGACATGCCGTCGGTAATGAAGATTGCCCGGAAGCATAATCTGAAGGTCATCGAAGACGCATGCCAGAGCCTTGGCGCGGCAATCAAGGGCAAAAAGGTCGGTTCTTTCGGCCTGACCGGCTGCTGGAGCTTTTATCCCTTTAAAATTCTCGGCGGATATGGCGATGGCGGCGCCATCACCACCAATGACCCGAAAGTGGCCCTGTTCGCACAGCGCATGCGTTACAACGGGGAGGACAGGCAGACCGGCGAATACCACGGCCATGGATTTACCTGTCTTCTGGATAATCTCCAAGCGGCATTTCTCGATGTTAAGCTGCGGCATTTGCCGGCATGGATAAAGCAGCGCCAGGCGCTTGCCGGGCGCTATCGCCTTGCGCTATCCGACCTGCCCGACCTGCTCCTGCCGCATTATTCCAGGCCGGGCTTCTCGCACGTTTACCAGAACTACACGCTTCGCTCAAAACAAGGCAGTAAATTCTCCGATTATCTCAAGCGCAACGGGGTTGAAGTGCTGACGCAGTTCCGCAAGCCTTATTACAAGCATGCCGCCCTGAAGCTGGAAGACCGCGGCTTTCCCGAAACCGAGGCGCTGAGCCGCGAGGTCTGCTCTCTGCCCATGAACGTTGAAATCACGAACCGGGAAGTAGAATACGTAATCAAAACCGTCCGATCCTTCTACGGAAAATGAAATATTTATTACCACGGATGGCACGGATCGTACGGATATGGAGAATTTGATTCATGAGAAATTAAGCGCTGATATCATTGGCGCAGCGATGTTAGTCTTAAATGAATTGAAACCTGGTCTTGATGAAAAACTGTACGAAAACGCGCTTATCATCGAATTGCGGGAACGTGGCCATTGTGTCGATCAGCAGAAGGTATTCAATGTTGCATATAAGGCGCATGAAATCGGCAGGTTAATTCCTGATTTGATTGTTGATAATGCTGTCATAGCTGATTCGAAAGTAGTTTCTGCATTTAATGATACGCACTTGGCACAAATGACGGGATATCTGGCTTTAACAGGACTGCGTCTTGCGTTGCTTCTGAATTTTAAATATGCCAAACTGCAATGGAAAAGGGTCGTGAGATGAACGCGAATATCGGTGCCATCCGTGTAATCAGTGGTAAAATTTGTCAGAAATAAGTTCCCGTAACCTCGAAGAGTTATAATGACTTTATCATTGAGCAAACGCGCCGCGGATATATCCCAGGCTGAAATACGCGTCATGACCATTGAGTGCGAAAAGGCCGGGGGCATCAACCTGGCGCAGGGCGTCTGCGATACCGGCGTGCCCCCGCCGGTCAGCGCCGGCGCCAAGCGCGCCATGGACGATGGCTACAACAGCTATACCCGCTACGACGGCCTGCCGCAGCTTCGCGAAGCCATAGCGCGCAAGATGTTATCCTATAACAAAATCACGGCTAATCCCGAAAACGAGGTTGTCGTGAGCGCCGGCTCAACCGGCGCGCTATATTGCGCCTGCCTGGCCCTGCTC
This sequence comes from Kiritimatiellia bacterium, assembly GCA_041674125.1. GTDB lineage: Bacteria > Verrucomicrobiota > Kiritimatiellia > JAAZAB01 > JAAZAB01 > JAQUQV01. Next base: position 13,246 of record JBAYWJ010000048.1, on the reverse strand, counting down.
AACCCGGGAGATGAAGTCATATTGTTTGAGCCCTTTTACGGCTACCACATCAACACCATTCTGGCGGTCGAGGCTGTGCCGCGCTATGTTAACATGCGGCCCCCGGATTGGACTTTTACCGATGCAGACTTGGAGCGCGCCGTAACCCCTCGCACCAAGGCCATTCTCATTTGTACGCCGGCCAACCCCTCGGGCAAGGTCTGGACTGCGGCCGAGCTGGAAAAGGTGGCCGCTTTCGCCCGGCGCCACGATATTTTCATTTTTACGGATGAGATATACGAGTACTTTGTTTATGACGGGCGGAAGCACATCAGTCCGGGATCCCTGGCTTCAGTTGCCGACCGCACAATAACGATTTCCGGATATTCCAAGACTTACAGCATTACAGGCTGGCGAATCGGCTACTGCGTTTGCCGGCGGCAGTGGGCCGACATGATTGGATATGTCAATGACTTGGTTTATGTCTGCGCCCCGGCTCCCCTCCAGCTCGGGGTCGCGGCCGGGATTGACGGTCTGCCGCCCTCGTTTTATTCGGGGCTGTGCGAAGAGTTTGACCGCAAGCGGGATCTAATCTGCTCAACCCTGGCCGGCATAGGGCTCAAGCCTTATGTTCCGCAAGGCGCCTACTATGTCATGGCCGATGTTTCCAATCTGCCCGGCCGGACGAGCAAGGAAAAGGCTATGTTCCTTCTCAGCAAAACTGGCGTGGCCAGCGTGCCCGGATCGGCCTTTTATCACGATAATGGCGGAGAGAATCTGGTAAGATTCTGCTATGCCAAAACGGATGAAGAACTGGACAAAGCATGCGCCCGATTACGGCGGCTTAAATGACAGACCTCCATTTTATGTAGGCATACAGTAGATCAGAACCTGTAGGCCGCCATAGCATGGCGGCATGGTTTATAAATGCCTTCATGCTGTGAAGGCCTGCAGAGAATGTTGCTCAGATGAAATACTATTCCAAATCATTACTAATCCGGCTTTACCGCGCTATGCTGCGTATCCGGCTTTGCGAGGAGAGCTTTGTCCAGCCGATATTGGATAAGCGCATCCGCTGCCCGGTGCACCTGTGCTCGGGGCAGGAGGCCGCGGCGGTAGGGGTGTGTGCCGCCCTCGGCAGGCGCGATTATGTGTTCGGGAATCATCGCTCCCACGGTCATTACCTGGCCAAGGGCGGCAATATGAAGGCGCTCGTGGCTGAGCTTTACGGAAAAACCGGGGGCTGCTCGCGCGGGCGGGGAGGGTCCATGCACGTGATTGACCCGGACTGCGGTTTCCTCGGTTCGGCGCCGATCGTGGCCGGCACGATCTCCCTGGCGGTAGGCGCGGCCCTGGCGTGCAAAATCCGCCGCGACTGGCGGGTGACCGTGGCGTTCTTCGGCGACGGCGCCACCGATGAGGGCGTTTTTTACGAATCCCTTAACCTGGCCGCATTGCACCGCCTCCCCGTCATTTTTGTGTGCGAAAATAATCTCTATTCAACGCACCTCCCGATCCGGGAGTGCCGTGCCGAAATGAATATAGCCAAAACGCCCGCTTCGCTCGGCATTTCAAGCTGGCGCGTGGACGGCAATGATGCCGTGGCTGTCTATCAGAAGGCGCGCGCGGCGGTTAGTTTATGCCGGCGGGGGAAAGGGCCTGTTTTTATCGAATGCCTGACGTATCGCCTGAGAGGCCACGTCGGACCTGACGACAACGTCCAGGGGCTTCATTCCGATATCCGCCCGAAATCGGAAATAGCCCGCTGGCGCAAGCGCGATCCGCTGAAGATAATGGAGACGATGCTTGTGCGGCGCGGAATCTGCACCGCGGCTGAAATAGCGGTCATTCAACGGCGCGAGGCGGAGAGAATCCGGTCCGCCAGCGAAAGTGTCCTGAAGTGCAGCGAGCCGCACGCGAACGAGCTTTATGATAATGTGTTCCTGCCTTAATTTTGCACAAACACCAGCGTTGTTTTTTAAAATATTTTTCAATAATGACAGCGTGTAAACTGTTCTTTTGCACCGTTTTTTAGTTCAACCCAAAAGATTATAAAAAAATGTTTTTCGGAAACGCCGGTGTTTGCCGGAAAGGAAAGTCGCGTTATTTTGGCGAATCTGCTTTGTTGCGTGTGGCTTGCGGTATGCTTATACAGCAGCGCCCCCCGCGCCGCGCATCTGCGCCAAACTAACGCGATGCAAAACTAAGGTGCTATGAAAAAGAAATCACGCCTTCTTCCATACAGCAATGCCATTAACGAGGCGTTCCATCTGGCCATGGCGGCCGATCGCTCGGTGGTCTTGATCGGGCAGGGGGTAAAAAGCCCGTGGTATGTTGGAAATACGGCCACCGGGCTTCTGGAGCGTTTCGGATCAAGCCGGGTCATCGATACGCCCGTCTCAGAGAATGCCGTGACCGGCGCGGCGGTTGGCGCGGCCCTGGCCGGAATGCGGACGGTGGTTGTCCATCCGCGCATGGATTTCATGTTCTATGCCTTTGACCCCATCATCAACGAGGCGGCCAACTGGCGCTATATGTTCGGGGGGCGCGTGTCTGTGCCGCTGGTTGTCTGGGCCATCATCAACCGGGGCGGTGAGCAGGCTGCCCAGCATTCCCAGGCCCTGCACGCCATGTTCGCCCATGTGCCGGGATTGAAAGTAGTCATGCCCGCCACGGCTTACGATGCCAAGGGACTCCTGATTGCCGCCATCCGCGACGATAACCCGGTGATCTTCATTGATGAACGCTGGCTCTATTCTGAAAAGTGCCATGTGCCGAAAGCCGCGTATGCGGTTCCAATCGGGAAAGGGATCGTGCGCCGCTCTGGTAAAGATCTTACGATCGTGGCCATTTCTTACATGCTGAAGGAAGCCATGCTGGCTGCGGATATACTTAAGGCTCAAGGAATCGATGCCGAAGTAATCGATCCGCGCACTCTGGCGCCGCTCGACCTGGAGCTGATTGTCAAATCCGTTCGTAAAACCGGCCGACTGCTAGTGGCCGACGTCGGCTGGCTCACCGGCGGCGTTTCGGGTGACATCGTCGCCCGTGTCACAGAGCGAGCATTCGAAAGTCTTAAAGCTGCTCCGGCCCGCCTGGCTTTACCCGATTGCCCTGCGCCAATGAGCGCGCCGCTGGAAAAAGCCTATTATCCGCGCGCCGATGACATCGTCGAGGTTGCCCGGAACCTTGTCAGAAAGAGCTAGGCGTCAGTTATTTTCGTATCTACTTTCTCCTTGTACAAACGCATACCACCTCATTCCTGCTTGTGACTATATTGCGGGAATATAAAAAATAGTTTGACTATTATATATGTATATATAGAATGGTTGGAATGATAAAACGCGCATTATACGCAATAGCTTTTGCCAGCAAGTGGGGCCGGCAAATGCGATTCATTACCGGCCCGCGCCAGGCCGGCAAAACCATCCTGGCCAGACAAAAGCTCGTGGACGAAAAATCGAGCGCATTATATTATCTCTGGGATTTGCGCAGCGTACGACAGCGCTATAAAGAAAATGAGCTTTTTTTTACGGCCGACTCCCTCGCCGGCGACCGCCCCGGATGGGTCTGCTTCGACGAAATACACAAAATGCCGAAGTGGAAAAATATACTGAAGGCGGCTTTTGATGAAACATCCGACCGGTATCATTTCATTGTCACCGGCTCGGCCAAGCTCGATCTCAAGCGGCGGGCCGGTGACAGCCTGGCGGGGCGCTATTTCACTTTTCACCTGATGCCTCTGGTGTTTTCAGAAATCAGGGGCGTATCAGAAGCGACGCTTACAGTCCCGGCCTCGGCCGGGCAGTTCATCGAGGGGCAACTGCAACAGTTTACGCCCGGTCCCAGCGATCAGGAGCTGCTCATGCGGTTGCTCGAATACAGCGGATTTCCCGAGACGTTTCTGCATCAATCTCGCGCTTTCCATGCCAAGTGGTCCAGGGATTACCTGGATACGGTCATTCGCGAGGATATCGGCGCACTTACTCGCATCGTGGACCGGGAGCATATTTACGACTTGTATCAACTGCTGCCTGGAATGGTTGGAAGTCCTTTGTCAGTTTCCTCTCTGGCTTCCCACCTCCAGATCAGCCCGGTTACGGCGAAAAATTATTTAAGACGTCTTGATGATTTTTACCTGGCTTTTTCCATCCGGCCGTATGCCCGCAATATCAAGCGGTCGCTTTTGAAGGCGGGTAAATATTATCTTTATGATTGGACGCGCATCGCCGATCCTGGCGCCCGTTTTGAGAATTATGTGGCATGTGAGCTTAAAACGAGAATACAACTATGGGGTGATGCGAGCGGCGATGATTTTCAGTTGTTTTATATCAGGAACAAGCAGAAACAGGAAACGGACTTCCTTGTTGTTCAAAACGGAAAGCCTTGGCTGCTGGTGGAATCGAAGCTCAGCGACGGCCTGATAGACCGGCATCATTTCCATGCGGCCGAGGCGCTTGATAGCACGCCGTTCGTGCAAATCTGCCGCCAGCCGGGAATCGCTTCAATCCAGAAACGCAATATGTACCGGATATCGGCGAACAGATTTTTCGGATAAGAATGAAATGCCTTCATCTTATCCGCCTGCAGTCCGTCAGCTGACGGATTAGTCTGTAAAAGAATTAATTGTAGGCCGTGATAGTATCACGGCAAAATAAGGAACAATGCCCGAATACTATTCGGGCCTACAGAAGATCGGAATTGTAGGCCGCCATAATATGGCGGCAGGTTTGGGAAGAATGCCCGCATTCTATGCGGGCCTACAAAAGAATAATTATAGGCCGTCCCGACTCTCCTGGAGGTCGGGATATCGCGGCGGGATCGAAAATGAAATATTCCAGTCAACATGGGCGTCCGCCTCGATTATCGGATGTCTTTCTTCCAGATCCGATTTATTTTGTGACAATCTGCACGTGGCAAAAACAAGCTTTGCTGGCTGATGATGCTGTGATCCATGTCTTTCACCAGGCGGCACGTGCCGCGCAACGTCATTCGGTTGCATTTGGGAAGTACGTGCTCATGCCGGATCATGTCCATTGCTTCGTTCGCGTCGGCAGGGAAGGCAGTATAAGCCTTGCGGTAAAAGGATTGAAACGGGCAATAACAAAAGCTCTCCATGCTGATCAAAAAAATGTTCGCGTATGGCAGGAAGGTTTCTTTGATCATGTATTAAGGTCTTCCGAATCTTATGCTGAAAAATGGGAATATGTGCGCAAGAATCCGGTGCGGGCCGGTATGGTCGCTCGGGCAGAGGATTGGCCTTTTCAAGGAGAGGTGGAAAATCTTCGATGGTAGAACGGACAGGGGGTCAGATAAGAGCCCGCATTCTATGCGGGCCTACAGAAGAATTAACTGTAGGCCGCGATATCATCGCGGCTCTTGCCTGTCCGTCACTTACGGAAAGGCCTACAGCAGATCGGAATTGTAGGCCGTCATATAATGACGGTGGGTTTACTGTAGGCCGCCATAGTATGGTGGCAGGATTGAAACAAATTCTTTATGCCCGCCACAGGCGGATCAGCCCGAGGCTGGTTGTGAAGGTCTGCAGAAGTCATCCGTAATGAATGCCTCAATTATATTCCTTGTCCTTTACGGACTGGTTTTCCTGCTCCCCGGCTGGCTGGCCTGGAAGCTCATGCGGCTGCGCGCGGCTCCCATCCTTTTCAGCGTCGCGATCTCATACAGCCTGCTGGTGGCCGACTTGTTCATCATTGCATGGATAAAGGCATCGCCTTCCTGGGTCGCAGCGGCCTGGGCGGGCATAACCGCCCTTCTGGCCGGCGCCGTCCTTGTCCGCCATCTGATAGATCGTTCCGTTAAGATATGTTATAGTTTTGAGAAGCCTGCCCGCCTATGCCCGAGCGCCGGCCAGGGAGCTCGGCCAGTGAAGTATTCCGCCTTGAGCGGATCCGCTTTGGGCGGAACTGTAGGCCGCGATAGTATCGCGGCTCTTGCCCGCATTTTATGCGGGCCTACAAAGATATGGTTGCGGCCAAAGACCGACTTGGAAAATCGCACCGCGGATAAATTTTGCGTCGCGCCGGCGGCAGGCCGGGCATTATCACGCCGCTTTTTATTGCCGTTGATTTCCGCCGCCTGCGTCGGGGCGGGCGTCATGGCGTATTTTTTATATGCCGGACCTTATGCCGAACTGCCGGCGGATGCCTGGACGCACCTCGGTAAAATCCAGGACCAGGTTGAGTTTATCCATGCCAAAGCTCCGGTTCCTGATGCGCTTGCGGGATCCGCCTTTTTTCACCAGGGACCGTATTGGTACTGGGTGGCCGCATTTCTCTGCGCAATAAGCGGCCTGCCGCTGGCCGAGGCCATGTGGCCCCTGGCGTTTGCGAATACTTTGTTGTTTGCCTTGTGCCTCGCTTCTTTTTTCGGGATTGTGGCCGCGCAGGAGCGGGTTTCTGCAACTTTAAAAGCCTGGCTGGCGGTCCTGGCGGTTTTATTCACGCTGGCCCACCAGGGCGTTTCAGTCTTTGCTTTTTTCAGGTATTATATTTATGCGCCGGCCCTGCTAAATTTCGTTATTTTTCTCGCCGTGGCGGCCCTGGCGCTCCGATTCCTGCGCGGGGCGCCTGCGGCCGCCAGGGCGCTATGGCTGCTCCCCATTTTCGGCCTGGCGCTTGTTAAAATCCATACCCAGGAGGCGCTCTTTGCCTTTTTCATCTGCTGGGCCATGGGACTGGCGTGCGCGCTGCAGCGCTTCTCAAAAGGAGGGACACCGGCCCTCCTGGACCGGCGCGGCTTGCGCGTTCTTCTCGTGGCGGGCGGCTGCACACTGTTATTTGTGGCGGGATTTTTCTGGTTGCATTTCCACAAGGCGCCGGAAACGGCGTATCTCGACAGGCTGGTTTCTCTCAAGGCGCTAGGTTCTTGGGCCGGGAACCTGCTCATCATGAATCCCGTTGGCGATTGTTTCCAAGTCGTGACTTTATGGGGATGTTTTGCTTATTTAATGTTTTTTGTATTTTGGAAACCCCTGGCCCGCAATCCATACATTGCGGGAGGGATGGCAATCCCCCTGCTGACATGGTTCAACCCTTTCACAGTTGACATGTTCCTGCGACATGTTTCTGCCTCATCGGTCTTGTACCGGATTGGATATATCATACCGCTCGGATATGTGGCGGCCTATGCCGCCGTGCGTTTGGCCGGCATGGTGCGCCATGCCGCGAAAAGACCCAGGCGGGCAGTGCCTGCCGCCCTGGCCCTGGTGGTTCTGGCTGTTCTGCTTTTCCCTGTGCGGATTGGCGATTGGGAGAATGCGCACAGCCGCATCTTTACGTTGAAAAAGATACCGCCGGCCAACGATCACCACCACTGGGCGGATGCTGTAAATACGGTCAGGGCCACAGGTATTAAACATGTTGTGACCGATCCCCTGACGGCTTTTTATTTGCGGCCCTTGACCGGCGTGCAGTGCGCAGACAGATCTTTCTGGCTCAAGGGCGCATCAATTCCAGGCCATGACCTCCCGGTTGTGCTTGCGCAGGTTATAGATTCTACAAACTGGGTGCTGCTGGTGAATCTGCGCGATGGCGCTTCCAGCGATGCCTGGCGCAAGTCCGGGCATTGGCCCGAAAATATCCTCGAAGTCAGCCGGTGGTATACTCCGGCTTCGCTCGATTTTGTCCGTGACCATCCCGATGCATTCCGCGTTTGCTGGAGCAACGACAATGCGGCAATTTATAATATTGATTCCGATGCTCTCCATCCAAATTTGCCGGTCAGGCCCGTCATGACGGATGCCCGGCCGGTCATGCTGCAGGGGCCCGGTATTGTTATTTCCTGGGCGAGCGTGCGCCGGAAAGATTTCGTGAGCTACCATGTCCAATGCAGCGAGGATGGAGAAGCCTGGCGGGATTTAATAACCAATCGTGAGTTTTGCTACCCGTGGCTCAATCATCAGGGCAAGTCCGAGGACAGGGTGGGGAATTGGACGCACTGCCTGCCTTCCGGTAAAACTTATTATTACCGCGTCCGGGCGGTATTCGGGTCCGGAACAAGCGCTTGGTCAAACATTAAGTCGGCCACAGTATCCAACTATCGTTGACGTATAGGAATTTTCCGCCAAAGGCAGATCCTCCTGCAGAATGGTCTACAGCAGAACTGAATAGAAACTGTAGGTCGCGATACACCCTTTGTCAAAGACTTCGGCGGGGCAGGGAAATGACGGCGTTTCTTTCGGTAAATAATAATCGTTGCAATTTTGCCCGGGGCGTGTAGTATGTATACACAGAATTGATTGCATACTTTTTATGCATGGAGGGAGCTTATTATGAATGCCGTGGTAGCCGAACGTGGGCAGGTGACCATTCCCAAACCGCTGCGTCAAAGCCTGGGAATAACGCCTAAAACAGTCCTGGATTTTCATGAGGAAAACGGGCGCTTGATCGCCGTTAAAGCGGTAGGACGCGATCCCGTAAGCCGCGTGATAGGTTGTCTCAAGTTGCGAAAAACCAGCGATGCCTTGGTTAAAGAATTGCGGGGCAAAGCATGATTACCGCGGTGGACACCAATGTGCTGCTGGATGTTTTCCTGGCGGACCCCAGGTTCGGATCGGCTTCGGGACAGTGCTTGCGTGAATCGTTGCGGATTGGCGCGATTGTGGCCTGTGATTCTGTGTGGGCGGAAACAGTGGCCGTGTTTCCCGCCCGGGAAGACGGCGAAAAAACGCTGCGCGAACTTGGAGTTCGTTTTTCACCCATGAATCAGGAATCAGCCGCCAGAGCCGGCATCATCTGGAAGCAATACCGTTCAGGAGGCGGAAAGCGGGCGCGTATAGTGGCGGATTTTTTGATCGGCGCCCATGCTTTAGTGCAGTGCGATCGTTTGCTCACCCGCGATCGGGGGTTCTACGCCGGATTTTTTAAAGGGCTGCAGGTGATTGATCCGTCAGAATGGAGAGAAGCTGAGAGGATGAGAGGTTGAGAATCGGGTTCTACCGCACTTGTTGATTCATGAGGTCTAAACGCGGTTGCCGCCTTCTCGTGCGAATTACACGTGTTGCACGGAAAACTGCTTCGTACTGTCCTGTTGAAAATAAATCGCGTTGTGCTATCATCTGGACAATGACAAAAGGAAATGACAACATAATGTTACAGTGGCGCAGGCGTTGGCAGCAGGTTGGGGTAGAGTTGGAACAAATGCGCAGGGAGGACATACGTCATGCTAATACCCGGCAGGCTCTTGAAAATCTTGATGATGTCTTTGAGTCTGCTTTAAGGCATCATCACCCGCGGCTCCATTCCGGGTTTGAAGAGCAGCAAGCCTTGTTTCACCGGGGGCGGTCATAAAATCTCTTTTCCATTTTGCGCTTGAGCTCCAGCCTTGGTCGGGGCGGGGAATGGCTGCAATGGTTTATTGTAGGCCGCGATAATATCGCGGCTCTTGCCTTCATGCTATGAAGGCCTACAGCAGATCCGAACTGCAGGCCGTGATATAATGGCGGCAGATTTAGTGTATGTTGTACCGACTCTCCGGGAGGTCGGCCTTACGGCCTGTAAAATTTGGTTTGCGGCCAAAGGCCGCGTTAGGTTTATCAAATGCGTAACCGTTATTTATTATTACTGGATGTTGCGCTCCTTGCGGTAGCCCCGACCCTGGCCTTGGTCATGCGGGTGGATAGTGCGGAGTGGGTGGCCTCTTACGTGCCGGCCCTGGTGCATTTCACGCTCCTGGCGCTTGTTGTAAAACTGACGATATTTTTTTTCTTCGGCCTGTATCGCCGCTACTGGCGCTATGCCAGCGTGGATGAGCTGGTAAGCATCATCCTGGCCGTCGGCAGCGCCACCCTTATCGTGGCCGGTTTGTTTTTCTTTGCCGGCATCCTCGGCCTCGAAACCGGAAGGCGTTTGCCCCGGTCGGTGCCCTTCATTGACGGGCTCCTGACCCTGGTGGTGGTGGGCGGGACGCGCTTCAGCGTGCGGATCATGGCGCATCGGCGTAGGCGCGCTGACCGGGCAACCGATTGCAAGGCGGTTTTGATTGTCGGCGCCGGCGATGCCGGCTCGATGATCGCGCGCGAAATGCTCTCCAGCCGGCACATAAATTTCGATCCCGTCGGATTCGTGGATGACGACCCCGCCAAGCAGCACAAATCCATCCACGGCATCCCCGTCCTGGGAACCAGGAAGGATATACCGAAGCTGGCGGCAAAGCTGGGTATTGACGAGGTTGTCATTGCCATTCCCACCGCCCCCGGCAAAGTGATCCGCGAGATCAGGACCCTCTGCGAGGCCGCCCGCGTGCCTTCGCGCACCATGCCGGGCATGTACGAAATCCTCTCGGGCCAGATCAGCGTCAGCCAGCTGCGCACGGTGGATATCGAGGATCTCCTGCGCCGGGATCCGGTTAAGATTAATTCACAGGATGTCGAGAAAATGATTGCCGGCAAGCGCATCCTGGTCACCGGCGCCGGTGGCTCCATCGGATCCGAACTCTGCCGCCAGATAGTCCGCTCCGGGCCGGCCGGACTGGTCCTCTTGGGCCATGGCGAAAACAGCCTCTTCCAGATCGAGCAGGAGCTGCGGCGGCTCTGGCCGAAAACCGCATTGAGCGTGGTCGTGGCCGACATCCGTGACCGGCCGCGCCTGGAGGCGGTTTTTGAGCACTCAAAGCCCCAGGTGGTTTTCCATGCCGCGGCGCACAAGCACGTGCCGATGATGGAGTCTAACTGCGAGGATGCCATCACAAACAACGTGGCCGGCACGCGCCTCCTGCTGCGGCTTTCGGAGCGCTTCGGCGTGGAGCGCTTCGTAATGATTTCCTCTGACAAGGCCGTCAATCCAACCAACATTATGGGCGCCACCAAGCGCGTGGCCGAAAAAATGGTCCAGGTCACGGCCCTGCGCACCGGGCGCCCCTATGTGGCTGTGCGCTTCGGTAATGTCCTCGGCAGCCGCGGCAGCGTGGTGCCCATGTTCCGGGAGCAGATTGCCCGCGGCGGGCCCGTGACCGTGACCGATCCGGAGGTGAAGCGCTATTTCATGACCATCCCGGAGGCGGTGCAATTGGTGCTCCAGGCGGCCACCCTGGCCGGCGCGGAATGCAAGACCGGCGTTTTCGTGCTGGACATGGGCGAGCCGATCAAGATCGTGGACCTGGCCAAAGATTTGATCGAGCTTTCCGGCAAAGAAGTGGGCCGGGATATTGAAATCGTCTTCACCGGACTCAGGCCCGGCGAAAAGCTTTTCGAGGAGCTTTTCCAGGACGGCGAGGAATACCGCCGCACGCGGCATGAAAAAATATTCGTCGCCAACGGCGAGCCGGCCGCCGTGGCGGCCGCATCGCCCGCGGACGAAAAACAGCTTGACGCCCTCCTGGACGATATCCTGCGCGCTGCCGGGCAGGGGCAAACGGAAGAAGTCCGGCGGCTCCTGAAAGCAATTGTCCCGAATTACACGCCTTCCGCCATCCGGCCCGGGTAAAGATGATGTTTTTGCGCCTGGGTTGAGCGATTCTTGTCATCATGTAGCGCCGAACTATCCTGTTCGGCGGTGATTGGTGATTCCATCCAGGCAAACAGATGACGCGCCACATTTGAAGACGTGGCGCGCTACAGTCAGCCCGCCCGGGGCACCGCCTGGCCTCGTATGGCTTTCCTGTCTGATAGAATCGCTGATGGCAGGCAAGAGTTTGGAAATATTGCGCAACGTCTACTGGCAATGTCCCATGTCAGGCTGTCGATGATAACCATGTAAGGAACTGTTGTTTGTGAACATCACTCCTAAGCAGCGCTTGCTGATCTGCGGGATCTATGCCGCCGGTCTTTTTGTTTTATCCCTCATGCCTGCCGGCGCTATTGATGAGGCGCCGGAACTTCTGCCGCACCAGGATAAAATATTGCACGCCCTGCTTTACGGTGGATTTGCATTCCTGCTGGGCCGGGCTTTGCCAGGGTTCATCAGCCGCCGGCCATGGGTGGCGGCGGCCGCGATCGTGCTTCTGGCAGCTTCTTACGGCGCCCTCATGGAAATCCTCCAGGGGAGCCTGCCATGGATTGAGCGCGCCTGTTCCTGGGGCGATATGCTGGCCAATATCGCCGGAGCAATCATGGGCACAAGCCTGAGCGTTCTTGCTTTCCGCTCCATGACCAGCGCCTGAATCAATGAATCATTCAGGTGATGCCTTCTTGTAAAATGGCATTGACAACGCCATATTACATTGTATATTGGCGTTATGTTTGCCAGAAAAAACCTGTTTAAACCAGGCGTGTCATGTTTTGTTCTTGGGCCGCGAGGCACGGGAAAAACATATTGTCTGCGCCATCTATTTCCAGATGCGGTTTTCGTTGATTTACTGGAAGCACGGACCTTTAATGCTCTGGCGGCTGATCCGCAGCGTCTTGGTAACATGGTCAACGTTTCCACGGATGGACCAATAATAATTGACGAAATTCAAAAACTGCCGTCCTTGCTTGATGAAGTTCATCGCATAATTGAGGCCAGCAACCCGTGGTTTATATTGACTGGATCAAGCGCGCGTAAACTGCGCCGCTCCGGTGTCAATCTTTTGGGTGGGCGAGCCGTCACCAGGCATTTCCATCCCCTGACGGCCGCTGAACTTGGGCGTTCCTTTGACTTTGAGAAAGCGGTCAGATTCGGCCTTCTTCCTTCCATCTATGACCCGCGCAAACATGTGCCCCCGGACGAATACCTCCAAAGCTATGTTCAGACGTATCTGAAAGAAGAAGTGATGCAGGAAGGCTTGACGCGTAACTTAAGTTCCTTTTCCCGTTTTATGGAGACTGCCAGTTTCTCGCAAGGGCAATTGCTGAATATCAGCGAAGTGTCCCGCGAATGCCAGATTAAGCGTAAGCTTGCTGAAAGTTATTTTGGAATTCTCGAGGATCTTCTCATCGGTGTTTGCCTTCCTCCTTTCAAGAAACGCGCCCGCAGGCGCATCATCCAGCACCCTAAGTTTTTCCTTTTTGACGCCGGTGTCTTTCGCGCCCTCCGGCCCAGGGGGCCGCTGGATGCCCCGGCGGAAATTGACGGGGCCAGTCTTGAAACACTGGTTCTCCAGCACCTGCGAGCCATCCTGTCGTGGCGCCAATCGGACGGCGCTGTTTATTACTGGCGTACGTCCACGGGACTTGAAGTCGATTTTGTAGTGTATGCCTCTGATGCCTTTGCCGCGATAGAAGTGAAGCGCAAACGTAATATCAGCTCCAATGATCTCAACGGTATCCGGGCTTTTGCGGACGAATATCCTGAGGCTGCCAGAATCGTTTTATATGGCGGGGACCATCGCG
>JBAYWJ010000047.1:0-15272 GCA_041674125.1 Kiritimatiellia bacterium | reverse complement strand
TCCATTAGGCTGAAATACTGCTCAACTTCGCCGGCGGCTTTTCCAAAGCCGCGGCGGTAATAGTCCTTCAGCACGGCGTTCCCGTCCCGCATGGGATCATACGCAAGCTGGGCCATCAGGTAAAACTGCACCCCCTGGGTCGCCCAGCAGCGCGGCAAAGTGTCGACTTCAATGCCCACGCACTTATTCTCGGCCAGGAACCGGAAGTCCTCGATGGTCCTGCGCGTGGCGATGGTCGGCAGGCCGAGCCAGCCGCCGGAATAATGGAAGAGGTTCGGGCGGAACACCATGGTGGAAGCCTTTTCAGCCCACCCTTTCCATCTTTCCTTTTCTTTTTGTGTCAGCTCGTCGCCGGCCAGGGGGAAATGGCCCACGTAAAATATCGCGATATTTTTTTCCAGCACCTCGGACACGGGAGGCGTAATGTAAGGCCCATACGCGAGGGCGCCCACCATGGCTTCCCTGCCGGGGAAACGCTCTTTCAGCTCCCGGGCGAGGATGTTCCAGAAATGGATGTAGCGGTCGGTGAGGGCGACGTATTCCGCAGAGCCGCCCTTCCCGTAAAGCATAACCTTCGCGCCGTTCATGTTGTCCCAGGCACGGCAGTTCTTGCAGACGCACTCGCCCGACATGGAGCCGTCGTTTGGCGAGGCACTGAACATGATTTTTTCAGGATGCTCGCTGAAAGCCTTTTCGGCATTGTCCAGCCACTGGGCCTGCATTTTCGGATTAGATACGCAAATCTTGACATCCTGCGGGCTGGGGAAAGCGTCCCGCGACCCGTCGGGCTGCAGCGCAAAATAATCGGGATGCTCCGCGTGGTATTCTTCCCACCACTTTGTAAACGCGTGGCCGGCCCCGATATTTAACGAATAGAGATACGTCCTCTGAAACTGGTGCCAATCCCTTGGATTGCGCGGCCAGAAATGCCTCACGCGGAAAGGGGGATTAAACCGGTACTCAAATGGCGCGAGCGCGAGCGTGTCATGCCTGACAATATCCTCCCCCAGCGGCCCCGGCCAGAGCCAGCGCACTCCAAGTTTATCCTGTAGAAACGCATAGACCGCGTTGGCGGTACCATACTCGACCTGGTTGGTTCCCGCCATCCGGTCGCGCCCTGTGATGATGACGTTCCTACCATCACAGGCCAGAAGAATTTCTTCCGGATGCTCGAATTCAATTTTTATACCGGCATCCAGCCCGGGCACGTTGGACTGGATCCCCACCCAAACCGCGCTCTCCGGAAGGGAGCCGCCGGCCCAGTTCGTCACCTGCGGCAGGGCCCCGCTTATTTTCTCGATATATTTTGCCAGCTCCCCGGCCGCCTGCACCGTCGCCGGAGGGGCGCCGGGCGCGACAAGAATCGGAACCCGCGCCGCCCCTTTCTCCGTAATAATCATTTTCTGCCCCTCACAACCGGATGCCAGCAGGCAAAGCAATGGAAGCAGGCGTGAGAACAGGCATAAAAATCTCATTTTTTCCCTCTTTTGAATTGTAAATGTTCCGCATCCCGGGCCGGGCGCATTATCCTCAACGCACAATGAACATCAGTCCCTGCGGATGATATTCATAGCACCCCAGATCGACCACGCCCGAGAACCTGTCTTTCCGGGTGCGTCCGCCCAAATCTTCGGCGCCCGCCATCCAGTCCTGGTTCAAGCCCCTGTTAATGCATGGCGATTCCGCTGCAAGCCGGAAATCCTGGCCGGCAAAATCCACAAACCGCGGATAATTGGTGATGTTGCCGGGGCCGGTGGTGCTGTTGGTCGGCGTCACGCAGGAGTTTGTGAAATTTACAGTGAGCGTGAAATTCGCGGCGCTGTTTGAATAGACGATGCTGTTCCAGACCAGGATTTTATCGGTCTGGGCATGCAGGCCGCGCCCGCTGTTGCTAACGATGGTGCAGTTGTAGAACTCGGGCACGCTGTAAGAAGTGTAGATAATCGCCGGCGTCGCCGCTACGTCGGCGTTATTGTAAAAAAGGCAGTTTATGAACACATGCTTGCCGTAAGCCAGATACATCCCGGCGCCCACGGCGGTCTTGTAGTTGCCCCTTATCACGCAGTTCCGGACAACATTGCTTCCCCGCCAAAGGTTCAAACCGCCCAGGTTTTTCTCAATCAGGCAATCCGTCAAACGCACGCCGCCGTTCTCGCCAAAATATGGATATGTGTTTAAACCCACGGCGCCGTTGTCCCGGATCACCACGTTGGATGCGACAAGCGTCCAGGGCTTGTTGTTCCAGGCGTTGTAGATATCTATCGCCCCGTCGCCGTCGGTCGAGGTGTTGTGCGTGATGACGCAGTTTTGCACCGTGGCAGTCCAGGTCATGGTGTTGGGCGAAAGTTTAATCCCGCCGCCCGACTTGGCGAAACAGTTGGTGATCGTGAAGCCGTTCAGCACGAAGCAGTTGGTGAAATTGTCGCGGTTGTAATACACCGCCACTCCGCGGTTGCTGCCGCCGCCGTCGATAACAGTGTCCTCCGGGATGCCGCTGTAGCCGCGCAGTGTCAGGAGCTTGTCGAGATAGATTACATTGGTTCCGCCATCCGATATAACCGCATTGGTCGGTACGGTGTAGCGCCCGGCGCCCACCCAGACCGTGGCGTTAGGCGATGCCGCGTTGACAGCGTCCTGTATGTTGCTGGCCGCCGTCGCCCACGTCGTGTAGGGATAAGCCGGGGCCTGGCCGCCCTGAGCGGCGTAATAATCGGCCCGCGCGCCGCAAAGGCAGCAGGCAAGAGTCATCCCCAAAAGAATGAACCCTTTCATCTTTACCCCTTATTCAAACCCGGCCCCGTCGGCCGAAGCCGTTTTTTGTACAGCTTCGGACGTATACACCTTCAAATTGCTTATTTTAACAATGCCCTCATAGACATACAAGCCGATCCGCTCGTGCCCCGCGCCCAGGAGCGGTTTCTTTTCCGCGTATTCCAGCACTGTTTTGCCGTCTACGGCCAGGCGCACCATCACCCCGTCATACTCGGCCGCAACCGAATGAACTTTGTTAGGCTCAATGACGCGTTTTGTCTCAAGCAGGAGCCTGCCCATCCTGTGGATGGCGCTGCGCTGGTTGTAAGCTCCGCCGAACTGGAGCATGTAGCCGGATCCGAAACCGTTCGTCCCGGCATGGATGAAAGGGCTCACATCCGAAAGGCCCGGGCTCGGGGTGGCGACGGCGTCGAAAGTGATTTTCTGCAGTCCGGAAAAGGTTTTTGAAAGCATCAAACGCGCCTCCCCGTTAACAACCAGGCAGCCGTTTTCAACACTGCATTTACCCTGGATGATTTCCCATCCCGGCCCGGGCTCGGAGCGCCGGAAATCGTCGGAGAAAGCCGGCTTCCATTCTGCCTGGCGAAGCTGGATGCCGCCCTTTGCCTGGTCCGCAATCATCTCCTCGGAAGGGGGGCCGAAATAATCCTGCATGCCGCCCTGGTAGCCTTTTCCCTGGATCGCTCCCTGGAGGGCCTTGAACGCTATGGCAAATGGCTCAGCCTTTTTTGCAATGTCCTCCATGGCCTTCCAGTTTGCCTGGGCCTGAACGGCTGCCTCCGCCGCGGGCTTGCCCTGCCCTTCGCGGACAGTGGTCATGAGCGGGATGGTCCGGATCAAGAGCCGTTCGAAATCATACCCGGCGCGCACAAACGCCACCCGCCTGCGGTAAATGTCATCTCCCCGCGCTGCCCTGGCCTCGGCCCGCTTCAAAAGCCCGTCGGCTTTGGCCATGAAATCATCGTCGTATACCCTCTGGAATATCGCCGGAAGCTTGTAGCGGCTTGAGGATCCAAGCTTGAAGTCCGGCTGGGCCGCAATCGTGTCGCGCGCCTTTTCCATCATCTTCCAGTAGGACTCGATCTCGCGCGCGGCCGGGCCGAACCCGCGCCGGTAATAATCCTTCATCACCGCCTCGCCATCCTGGCAAGGGTTGTATGCCAGCTGCGCCATGAGGTAATACTGCGGACCCTGGGTTGCCCAGTGCCCGCGCACGGTGTCCACGGAGATTCCCGTGCACCGGTTGTCGGCCAGGAAGCGGAAGTCCTCGATCGTCTTTTCAAAAGCCACCTCGGGCAGGCTCCAGACCCCGCCGGACCAGTACCAGAGATTCGGCCTGTAGAACATGAGTGTGGTTTTGTCCGCCCACTGCCGCCACTCCTTTTTCTGCTGTTCCCGGCTCTCTTCGGAGGTCAGCGGAAAAAAACCTACGTGGGCAATGGCAATATTTTTTTCCAGGGGCTCGGCCACCGGCGGCTTGCCGTAGGCGGCATAGGCCATGGCGCCCACGTAAACCTCCCGGTCCGGGAAGCGTTCCCGCAGCCCGCGGGCAAGGATGTTCCAGAACTTGACATGCCGTTCGGTCAATACTTCCGGGGGCGCGCCGGGATGGTCCCAGGCCCGGCAGTTCGTGCAGGTGCAATGCCACGGCCCGTCGTTGGGCGAGGCGCTGAGCATCATGAGGGAAGGATCTTTTATGATTTTCTGCTCCGCGTTATCGAGCCACTGCGACCATACGCCGGGGTTGGAAATGCAGATCTTGACGGTCGAGCCCTCCCGTGGCGCAGCGCGCGTGCCGTTGGGCTGGAGGGCAAAATACTCCGGGCGGGCTTCATGGTACTTGTCCCACCAGTCGGTGAAAGCATGCCCGCCCTGCCGGTCACAGGAATCATACAGCATGCGCTGGTGCATGTACCAGTCCCGCGGCTGGCGCGGCCAGAAGATCCTCTGGCGGAAAGGCGGATGGAACCGGTACTCAAAGGGGGCAATCGAGATCGTGTCGTTCGTGATAATGTCTTCCCCGAGCTTCCCTGGCCAGAGCCAGCGCACGTCCAGCTTGTCCTCGATAAAGGTGTAGACCGCGTTGGCGGTGCCAAATTCGACATGGTTGGTCCCGGCCATCCGGTCACGCCCTGTGATGATGACGTTTTTACCATCACAGGCCAGAAGAATTTCTTCCGGATGCTCGAATTCAACTTTTATACCGGCATCCAGCCCGGGCACGTTGGACTGGATCCCCACCCAAACCGCGCTCTCCGGAAGGGAGCCGCCGGCCCAGTTCGTTACCTGCGGCAGGGCCCCGCTTATTTTCTCGATATATTTCGCCAGCTCCCCGGCCGCCTGCACCGTAACAGGAGATGCTCCCGGCGCAATAACAATCGGCGCATGGCTTGCGCCTTTTTCCGTCAGTAGCATTTGCGTTTTATCCGCCGCGATGGCAGCAGCAGAACAAGCTAAAATCGCACCAAACACCATGTTAATGACACGCATTGTACAATCTCCTTTTTTCATATTTGTATATGGTTTTATGATTTTACAGGCCGTTGCACAAGGTAATGCTCGCGGATAATCTCGATGACGGTCGCGTGCACTTTTTCCGGTTCCGCATTATTAAGGCCGTAATAATAGCAGGACAGGTGATCCGGTTTGGCCTGCCTCAAGAAGGCCGCGAGCCCCTCCCGCAATTCCGGCACGAGCCCTTCCGGAACCATGAAGTTTTCGACCAGCGCGAAGGTTTTCTTGCCGCCGGCTGCGCACTCGGACCGGGTCCGGTCCCAGGTCTCCGAGAAATAATGCTTGAGTTTCCGGGGCGGCTCGCGGAAATAACTCTGCCGGCAGCAGGCGCCATCGAACCCGAGATAGTTCAGCCCCTTGATATGCGCGCAGCGCGATGTGAAAAAGGCGTTAACCGAAGGCATGTTGAACAGCGTCACCGCGATGTCCGGCCGCGCGGCCCGGGCCGTCGCCGTCATTTCCTCGATGAACAGGGCGAAATCGTCCGCCATGTTCTCCGGGGTCGGGTCGGGCCCGAATTTCGCCGTTGTCGCGGGATGCCGGGTCAACACCATGGAGCTTTTGGGCTCGTCCCAGATCAGACCATTCAGTTCGTAATCTGCAAACAGGGTATGGATGTATTCATGGGCCCATTTCCGGAATTCCGCGTCCTGGATGCAGGCCATGGCTGGATTTTCCGGCGTCTGGCTGGAAGGATGCTCCACCAGCCAGTTGCAGTACAGCAACGGCGCACCCGCGAAGCGGCCCCCGATGCGGCTGGGAATAACATGCACTTTAAGCCCGCACTCGTGGGCGCAGGCCACCTGGATTTCAAACGCCCGGCGGGAATAGCGCATTTCGCTTTCCGAAAAGCTCAGCGCCACCCCGTCAAATCCGCAGGAGCGCATGTCCCGGAAACTGTCGCGCATCTGGCGGGGAATGACGGTAAAATTTCCATGATCCAGGCAATAGGCGGTAAAAGGCATTATTTACTCCTCAAGATGAATAGAATTGAACAGTTGTTTATATAATATTGGCAGGCTATCCTGTTTCCCTCGCGTTTCCCCTAACAGTATACAGTCTATTAACCTGTATCCTACGGGATGACACTGAAACGGTTTCAAAATTCCATTCTTGCGCATCATTACTATAATATTTTGCCGTTTGACCTGATGATCTCTCCATAAAACCGCGCGGAATCCTTCAGGGTGCGCTTCTGGGTGGCGTAGTCCACGTGCGCCAGGCCAAAGCGGATTTTATAGCCCTGGGTCCACTCGAAATTATCCATCAGGCTCCAGTGGAAATACCCGTCCACGCGGACGCCATCCGCGATCGCGAGCGCCAGGTTCTTGAGGTAACCTTTCATGGCCTCGATGCGGAATGTGTCGTGGACGCAGCCGTCCTCCCCGACCCGGTCGTCGGAACAGACCCCGTTTTCAAGGAGGACTATCGGCAATTTATAGCGCTCGTAATAAAAGCGCGGGCTCCAGCGCAACGCCGATGGCGTCACCACCCAGTCACCCGGCGTGCGGGGGGCGTCCTTGGGAGGCTCGATGATTGTGCCGGCAGCATCGCAGCGGTGGCTGAAATAGATGTTGGTTCCGAAGTAGTCCAGCGGCTGGGCGATTTCCTTCATGTCCGCCGGGTCGATTTTCGGCATGTGCTTGCCGAAATATTTAATGCCGGACTCGGGATACTCGCCGAAGATCATCGGGTCGGCGAACCAGTTGATGTGGCGAAAGCGGAAACAGTCAAAGGTCAGGCGGCGCGCGGCCTCGATCTCTTTGGGGTTGTCGTCATGGTCGGGGATGTAGCCCCAGCCCGTGATGGCGCCGCCTATTTTCGTGGCAGAGTCGCCGTGCTTCCTGAGTTCCTGCACCATTGCCCCGTGGCACAGCAGCAGGTGATGCCAGCAGAGCATCGCGTCGTGCTCCGGCAGCCGCCAGCCCGGGGCGTGGTTGCCCCCGAGGTAGCCGCATGAAATGATGTTGATGGGCTCGTTGACCGTCACCCAGTGTTTCACCCGGTCGGAAAAATGCTTCCCGACCACGTCCGCGTAGCGGCGGAATTTTTCAAGGATGGAGCGGTTGATAAATCCTCCCTGGAGCTGGAGCGAGTACGGCAAATCCCAGTGGTAAAGTGTCACCCAGGGCTCGATCTTGTTTTCCAGGAGCTTGTCGATCAGCCGGTCGTAAAAGCCGATCCCTTCGGCAGATACTTTCCCCTCGCCCCCGGGCATGATCCGCGCCCACGAAAGAGAGAAACGGTAGGCCTGGATGCCGATCTCTTGCATCAGCCCGACGTCCTCGGCGTAGCGGCTGACGTGGTCGCAGGCCACCGAGCCGTTCGAGCCATCCGCTATTACGCCGGGATACTCGCAGAACTTGTCCCAGATCGTGCCTTCCTTCAGCCCCCGGCTGCCCTCGATCTGGTAGCTGGCGGTGGCGGCGCCCCATGTGAATTTTTCCGGAAATTTCATTTTATTAACCCTTTCTTGCCAACGCGCTTATGCCCACAACCCAAAAATTAACCACTGATTACAGGCACTGATTTCACGGATGGTGAAGCCATTGCTGGTTGCCTGGCGACCGGTAACAATCAGTGTTATCCGTGCCATCCGTGGTTAAAGTTATCAGGCAAAAAATAATTAATTTCTTTTTGTGAATTATGTGCGTCTTTGTGGCAACTTTTCAATTTATCTTAACTGTCAAATTCCTCTAAGACGGCTGGCTTCACAGCTCCGAAATCATCTGTTTAGTAATGGCGCCGCGCTTTTCTTCAATCTGCTTGCGCATGGTCTCGGTCGCCCCGCTTTTTTCGGCCACGCCATACATGTCGATCGCCTTGACCCTCATCCCGTTAATGTTCAGGATCTTTGCGTATTCCATGTAAAACACCGCTTTCCAGTAGCCCTTCCCGGTTTTATCAAAGAACTTTTTTTCGGATTCGATCAGCTCCAGCGCTTCGGCGGTTTTTTTCTCCTTAAGCAATAGATTCGCATAGTTGAAAAGGCACTCATTTCGCGAGGCCAGGAAAACCTCGTTTTTGAGGCACTTTTTGTACATTTCAACAGCCTTGTCTGGTTCGCCCTTCTCCATGTAAATATCGGCCGCATATTTGCATGCCCAGCTCCAGGGAAGTATGGCCCCGCCCTTGCTTTCAACCGCATTACGATATGCCTCCAGGGCTTTATCCGTCTCCTTCCGCGCCTTGTATATGTTCCCGATCGTGGTGTACGCTTCGGTCTGGACCGTGGTCGGAAAATCCGCAATGCCCTTTTCTTGCAGGCTTTTCAGGACTTCCCCGGGCTGACCGGTCGCATTGTAAAAATAAAACAAGAAAAACGCGCGCCAGTCCTCGTCTTTTGTCATTTCGATGTACTTGCGCGCAAGTTCCGGTTTTTTCAGCCGGTTCAAGACAATCTCCATGGCAGAGCGCATGAATTCAGCCTGGCGGGCCGCATCTTTGGCCGCGAGCTTTTCCAGGGCGACGAGCGCCTCGTCATAGCGCTTTTCCTCCTCCAGCTTCCGCCAGTCTTGGGCGGAAACGGAAAGCGCCGCCAGCAGAAATAATAACGCTGAAACAATATATGCAGGCTTTGTAATATTATTTTTTCTCATCCGCATCCCGCAGAAAAGCCAAGGTTGAAGACTGTTGGCTGCACAACAACCAACTGCTTTGCCGGAGATATTGCCATGCCTCACCTTCAGCCTACAGTCTAACGCGGGCTGTACCCGCAACCCAAATTCGAAATCCGAATATCGCTTCGCCCGAGCTCCGGCCAGGGAATTCCGAAACAAATTCAAATGACCAAGAGCTTATCAATGACAAAATACAGGAAAACATCTTTGTTTTGAATTTTGAACATTTAAATTTCGATATTGTTTCGTATTTCGCGCTTCGAATTTCGAATTTCTTAACCATCGTCAACAATTTTCTTGTTTTTCGTCATAGTTTCTCATGGTTAAGGTTTTAATCTGCTACAGCCCTGGCGTCACTCTGTGACGCCAGCGGTCTTACTTGAACCTTATGATCCCCATCGAGGCGTCCCCTGTTATCTGGGACATGTTCAGATTCCCGTTCCACACCTGCTGCTCCCGGCCCTTTTTGCCGTTTTCATCCGTAAAATAATGAACCCGCCCGAAGTTTGCGTTCCATTCCTCGCCGGTTTTCGGCGCCGCAGCCCCAAGAGTCTTGAACGGAAACACAGCCATGGATTCCCAGCGCCCGGCTTCCGGCAGCAACTTGGATTCATAGGTCCATTCGCCGTTCCAGCTTTCATCGTTCCATCCGAAGCGCGGATGGTTCTGGTCGAGGATGAACCCGTGCCGGGCGTCGTTGAAACATCCCGGCAGTGGCTCGTAGGTGAAGTAATAATACTGGCTCTTATCAGCCTTGGGCGAGAGGTTGACCACGATGCATTCCTGGTGCCAGAGTTCGGCGTCGCGCCCGCGATTGACAAACTGCATCAGGTCCTTGGGCTGTTCAGCGCTGACGCGCACATAGAGCGAGTCGTCGTCGTAAAGCAGCTTGAAAGATGTCTGCGCGTTGATCTTGCCCTTGGCGTACTTCTTGGATTCAACGAAGGGAACCGCTTCCAATCCGTCCCAGCATTTGGAATCCAGGGTCGGCTTTTCATGCGCCCTCGCCACCTCCAGGTCCTTGTCAGTATCCTCAACCAGCCCCTCCTTCTTGACCTTTGCAAGATCCCAGTTGAAAGGCGCGCGGTCCAAGGTTCTATCGGCAATCAGCAGGCGTTTCCTGGTTTCTTCGTTTTTACCGGCCAATGCCGCAATTTGCGCGTTGCGCGCTTCAAGCGCGGCGATCAGCCTGTCGAGCGACGCCTTGTCCCTGTCTTTCAGGTAGCCGCGGTATTCGTGGATGACGAATGAAACGTGCTTGAGGTAATCGAAACTGTCTCGCACCTTCGCAATCCTGCGCTGTACACGCGGAGTCACGGCGGCCTTCTCGGCTTTCGAAAGCGTCTCATCGAGGGAAACGATGTAATCCACGGGCCAGAATGCACCAACGATAAACATGGAATCGCAGCCGGCCGGCGCCCTCTTCATGTAAGTGGCAAACTGGCGGCGCGCGTCCACGCGCAGCTGCAGGTTCGCAAAGAACTTGCGCATCGGGTCGGCCGCTTCCAGGAAGGCCGCCTCCACGTATTCATCGAAAAGCTCGTGCGGCGTCTTGTATTCCGGGTCGATCCCGAGCCGGTAATAGGCGTAGTGGGCCGGGCCGTCAATATAAGTGGTGCGGCTTGATAGCGGCGGCATGTCAATATTGATGATACGGGCATTATATTTAACGAAGCGCTCCATGTCCTCCGCAAAAGAATTGACGGTATTTTTCGGCATATAGCCCGTTCCGTTGAAGGGATAATAATAGACCGCGTAGCCGGCCACCCCCTTGATCTTGCTCCAGCGTTCGAAATTTTCTGCGTCGCTGTGCGCCATGTGGATCAGGGTGTTGGCGGGAAATGTGTCAAAGGTTGTCGGCGGATGAACGGCCGGACCGTAGGCGATTATCATGAATTTCTTGCCGGGCCGGTCCTTCAGGAGGCGCTCGGCGAACTCGCGGTGCATGATCCACAGCTTCTCGCCCCAGGCCGGGTCCATGAGGTAGTTGATGCCGTCTATGGGCTTGGTAGCCGGCTTGACGCCGTAAAGCTCCTCGCAGGCCTTACACTGGCAGGGTGAATATCCGTCGGGCTGGCCGTCGGCGACAATCTCGTAGCCCTGGTCGAACTGCTCCAGGATATCCTTGTAAGCCAGCTCGCGCACCTCGGGGTTCGAGTAACAGACCTGCACATCCCTGGCATTACCCTGTTCCGGCACACGCAAGCCATTGTGCATGGCGAAATATTCAGGATGGGTCTTGCCGTATTTTTCAAGCGTGATGACGCTGATAATGTGGTGCGAAGAGCCCCCGATCCTGCGCCAGGAGTCGGCGTGCTGGAGGATGTAAAAATAAATGTTTCCTGGAACACTGCCCCAGAGCAGGTGCTCTTTGAAAAAGGGCTCTTTGACCATGTTGAGGTCGTCGGGAATATAGATTATTTTTTTCGGCAGGAATTCAATGCCATCCGCATCCGCCTGCAGGTACCGCGCGCCGGCGTAGCGGTAGAGGAATTCCCCGGCGCTGAAGAGGGTGCCCTGCTCGATCTTTGCGCCGCGCCGCGAAAGGGGCTCGTCAAGGTCCGCCCCGGCCACGATCACGTCCTTGCCAACTGCCTTGTGAACGAATGCGCCACCGCGGATCTTCGAAAAGTCAACGCCGTTTTTCTTCGCGAATTCCGTCGCGCCAAGGTAAATGCCGTGCAGCCCCGGATCTTTTTCAGATTCCTTCACGATTTTCAGGGCAATGCCGTTGGAGGCAAAGGCGGTCTGAACCAGTTTGGCGGCGGCATCCACGCTGGCCGCAAGCTTCTCATTTTCGATCTTTTCCGGCACCACGACCTGGTGCTTGCTCTGGCCCTCCACCCCCAAAACGAGCTCGCCGGCCGATAGCATGGCCGCCGCCATAACTGTGACCGAAAAAAGCATGGCTCGCAGCGCATTCGTTACTTTCATTCTCATAGCCTCCTTTGCTGTTTTATTTATTTTTTCACCAAAATGATCCGGTCGCAGAGTACAATATTTTCCGCCGCCTTGCCGCCGTAGGCGTGGCCGTCGAATTTAAGCGACACATGCGCCTCCCATCGGTTGGCTGCGGCGCTGGGATCGGTGGTATTATGCAGGCGCTCGCCCAGGTCCAGAACTGTGGCCCAGCCCTGGTTGACTTGCAGCCAGATCCGGCAGCTAGGCGTAACCTCTATGGTTCCCAGCCTGTAAACCCGGTAAACTCCCGGGGTAATGTCTTCCAGCTTCAGCTCGCGCTGGGCACCGGCCGTGCCCCAGGGCGACTCGGTGGCGCCGATGCGGTTCTGGAAAAAGCCGAAAGCGAATGGAAGATCACGGTCATCTATAAAGTAGACCGTGGCCGCGTACCCGAACGCGGCTTCGGGGTCAAGTATGGTTTTATGTTTCGAGGCATTCTTCCCCTGGCCCTTGTTCTCGGGAACAAATTGCCTGATTTTTTCCGGCGGGATGCCATCAAATTCCGGCGGCAGGGGCTTGACTTTGCCCCCGCCCTTGATAACCGTCAGAAGGTCGTTCAAATCGGATTCCCCCCCTTTCCCGGCAGCGGTGATCCGCCCCGCAAAAACATTATAATCCGTGAAATATTCCGGATAAGCCCTGGCCAGGTCGAACCACTTAAGCAGCGCGGCAAAGTCAACCTCGCGGCGCAGGCGCCGCAGGTTCGCCAGGCGCCGGTCATCGCCGGCAACCTGCGCTTCCATCTTGTCGAATAAAACCTGCCAGCGGTGAATATTTTCGGCGGTCAGGCAAGGAAAGTCATCGTAGCTTACCGGGCACTGCTGAATCGGTGGCATGGCTGCCGTAGCATCTTCGAGGTTTTCGAGGTACTCGCGCGAGAGTTCCGCGGCGGCGCCGTACTGGCAGTCGGTGAATTCGCGGATGATCGCCTTTTCATCGGCATTGACATCCCGGGCCAGCTTGTAATAGAGGTAAATGTGCAGGTCGGAAAATCCGTAGCCGTAACTCACCCGGAGGCTGTAATATTCCTGGTAGACGCCCTCCACCCCCGCTTCTTTCATGGCCCGCATGGTCTGCACCAGGCGCCGCGTGTTGCTGAACGGCAGGAAAGTGCCTTTGCCGGAAGGCAGCGGATAAGACCATGTCCAGAGGCTTCTGGTAATTTTGCCCCAGGCGACCAAATCCTCGTAAGTGGAGCGGTTAAACGGATTATTCCAGTCAACGTTGACCCCGTCGTCTATGTGAGCGAAAACCACGTAGACATTATCGGGCAATTTCATTCCGGGAGCCAGGGTCGGCGGCTTCTGGGTCTGGATGCGCCGGTAGGACAACACCTTGATAACATTCGAAGGGCACTCCTGCTGCATGACCGGGGCCAGTTCCAGCAGGTAATCATACAATGGTCCACCGGGGCTGCTGTATTTCTTCTCCAGCGCGCGGCATTCCGGGCATTCGCAAAACGGCTGGGCGCCGTCCTCGGCGCCAAGTGAAATCGGGGCATCCGCGCCCTGCCGGCGGGCGTGCTCAAGGATGTTTTTTGCAAGCTCCTTGCGGAGGCCCGGGCAGCTGAAGCAGAGCTGGCGGTTGGGCACGCGCTTGCCCTGCGAATCCATCGTGAAGAATTCCGGGTTGGTCTCAAAATAATTACTTTTTTCAATCCACTGGTATTCTTCCCAGATATGGCTCGAAGGCAGTGGCGGGATATACTGGTGTAGGGAATGCACACCGATAAAATCCTTCCGCGGCAGGGCCGAGACCACCCCGGGCGGGAATCGGTCCTTGCCATACCGAGCCCTGCAAAGCTCATTGATCGAGCTGAACCCCACGTTCATGCCGTGCTGGTAACAGAATTCAGTAGCGTTGTAAAAACTCCGCCGATAGGGAAAGGAAACGCTTTTAATTCTGCCGAACGGCTTGATGTTTAATTCGCGCTCGACAATGCACACCGGTTTATCAGACCGGCTGAACCAGCGCCAGCCGAGTTCGGTTTCCATGAAGTCCAGCACGGCATAGAGATTGCCGTGAACGCCCTTGCCGTATAAAACTATATCCGCGCCCACACTGCGCGCGACATGATCCTGGTCTGCCATCAACGCGAGCGGATTTTTCCCCGCCCGTTTCAGGGCCGGAGCGCTGAGCCCCACGAAAATACATTTTTCCTCCGGCGGCAGCTGGTCGGGATTGACGACCGGGAACGACGCCCCGGTTTTTAAAAACAGGTAATTGGTGAGAATACCAATGGCGTATCCATCCACGTCAGTTGGCGCTGCCGGCCGGACTATCGCGTAATCGGTCCTTCCATCCAGCGCCAGCTGCAACGGCTTGCCGGCGAATGATTTTTCTGTTTTGCACGAGGCCAAGCCCGATGCAATAACGGCCAGCGCCAAAGCCGCCATTCCCGGCCAAATGATTTTAATGCACATTGAACACCATGCCCTGTTGAAGATATTCATAACAACCCATATCTACAACACCCGAAAAAACGTCTTTTCTCGAGCGTTTGTCCACATCCTGGCCGCCATCCATCCAGCCCTGATTCAAGCCCCGGTTGACACACGGCGAATCCGGCCCCAGGCGGAAATCCTGGCCGGCAAAATCCTTGAAGCGCGGGTTGTTGGTTATATTGCCGGGACCCGGGAAGGCATTGGTGGAAGACGTGCAGGTATTGGTCAGGATTGTGCCGCCAAAGCCAAAGATATTGTCCACGCTGGCGTTGAAATAGTTTGAATATACAATCGAATTCACGATCGGGTTGGCGGCCGCGGAACGCACGCCGCCGGCGCCCGTCACCGTGGACAGGTTGCTTACAACGGTGCAGTTGTATATGTAAAGCGGCCCGGTGGCGCTCCACTTGTATATGCCGCCGCCTATGCCCGCGGCCGTATTGTTGCATACAAGGCAGTTATACATGTAATAGGTCCCGGCACCCATGCTGAAACCGCCGCTGCTGGCAGAGCTCCTGTTGCCCCTGATTATGGTCCTCGATATCGTGTGGGTGCCATTGTGATACGACAAGCCTGAAGAAGTGTTGTTTTCGACAACGCAATCCACAACCAGGGAAGACGGGTTGCCGGTTCCCAGCGTGGAATATATTATTATACCCTGTCCTTCATTGCGGGAAACCACCGTATTGGAAATTATTATGGTCCGGGCACTGTGGTAGTGATTGTCGAAAATGCCCGGCCCGTTTTTGCCGTCCACGACCACGCAGTTTTCAACCGCTCCGGTCCAGGAAATATTGTTATTGGGCGAATAAAACAGAATGCCCCTGTCATACGAATTTGAAATTGTGAGGCCCGACACCACAAACCGGTTGGTCGTATTGACGCCATAGGCGATGTTGACGCAGCGGCTTGTGCCGGCCCCGTCAATGATAACGCTGGCCGGCGCCCCGTTGGAGCTGCG
>JBAYWJ010000046.1:0-15284 GCA_041674125.1 Kiritimatiellia bacterium | reverse complement strand
GGTTGCGCCGCGCCGACCTCGACAAAATCGCCGACCGCGAGTCCATAAACGAACAGCACCGCAGCATCTGGCAGGCCATGCAA
Source organism: Kiritimatiellia bacterium (assembly GCA_041674125.1). GTDB lineage: Bacteria > Verrucomicrobiota > Kiritimatiellia > JAAZAB01 > JAAZAB01 > JAQUQV01. The sequence continues at coordinate 15,201 of JBAYWJ010000046.1, read as the reverse complement.
GCCAGCGTGGAGATGTTGTCCGACGAGGAGCAGAAACGCTTTGCCGAACTGGCGGTCTTTGAAACCGAAAGCACCGTACCCGATGCCGCCGCCGTCGTCCTCTGGAAACATACCGGTAACCTCGACGATCTTGACACCGAAGACCTGCTGGTGAACCTGTTCGAGCGCTCCCTGATCCAGCTCGACCAGAAGACCGACGCCGATGGCAAGATTCTGCGGCGCTTCCGTCTTCACGACCTGCTCCATGATTACGCCATGCGCATTGCTGGCGAACTGCGGGCATCCCACCAGAAACTGCTGGATGCCTACCGGAAGAAATGCTCCGACGGCTGGCATACCGGCCCGGATGACGGCTACTTCTTCCAAAATATTTGCCAGCATCTTGCCACGGCGGCCGGTAATTGGGACGAAGCGGTTGTGTTGCTTTGCGACCTCCGTTTCGTCGAGGCGCGGTGCCGGGTGGGGCAGGTGTTCGAGTTGATCGCCGACTACCGATTGGCGCAGGAGAACCTGCCGGAGGCTCAGGCGGATTTGCGCGAGGAACGCGAACGTGAAGAGCGTGTGCAACGATGGACAGCGGAGATCATCGCTTATGCGAAGGCATGGAGCGCAAGACTGGACCGGCTGGCGGGCGGCGAAAAAGTGCCGGAGACCGAACCGACACTGCCCGCGCCGCCGCCATCCTGCCCCATGTGGACCGAGGAGGAAATTCAGGAGGAGTGCGATCGGATTATTCAGCGACCCGCACAACGCGATCGACTGGAGGAGTTTGCAGGTTTCGTCAGCGGACAATGCTACCCGTTGCTTGAGCATGGGCTGCGTCCCGGTTTCGTCCGGCAACACGCCTTTAACACTGAACCGGCCGGCGCGGTGCATGATGCCGCGGCATCATTACTGCCGACATTGACAGAACCGCATATCTTGCATCGTTGGCCAAAGATAGCCTTCTCCAATTTTAAGCCGTCATTGTGTCTGACGCTAGAAGGCCATAACGACGCTGTAAAATGCGTGAATGTGACGCCGGATGGCCGGCGCGCTGTCTCGGCGAGTGCGGATAATACATTGCGCGTTTGGGATTTGAAAAGCGGGCAATGCCTGCACACATTGAAAGGGCATGTTGGCAGTTTATGCCGTGGATTTCTTCGCATGGATGACGATGGAAATATAATCGCCTTAAGTTATCAGGAGGCTGTCAAAAACCGGCCTCGAGGAGTTTTGAGTGTGAGCATAACGCCGGATGGGCGCCGCGCAGTTTCCGGCAGTGACTACAACACGATCCAGGTGTGGGATCTGGAAAACGGTATTTGCCTGCGCACATTGGAAAGCGACCACCGTGGGCTCCTTGGATCCAGTTTGGATAAGTCCAGCCGAAGGGCTATATTGAGTATTAGTGTGACGCCGGACGGGCGCCGCGCGGTTTTAGGGAGTGATGACCACACAATGCAGGTCTGGGATCTGGAAAGTGGCGCATGCCTTCTCACGTTGAAAGGTCACAACGAAGCGGTCAAGAGCGTAAGTGTGACTGCAGACGGCCGCCGAGCTGTGGCGGCCTATACTGAGGATGCATTCAATCCAACCGCATTATTCATGAAATCGGGGTTGCCGTTGCTGGTATGGGACTTAGAGAGTGGGGAGTGCCTGCACATCCTGAAAGGACACAGTTACGGGGTTTTGAGCGTGAGCGTAACACCGGATGGGCGGTGGGCGGTCTCCGGGGGGGTGGACAAAACGCTACGGGTGTGGGACCTGGAAAACGGGGAGTGCCTGCGCATCCTGCAAGGCCATAACAGCAGTATCGAAGCCGTGGTCGTGACGCCGGACGGCCGCCGCGTAATCTCTGGAAGTTATGACGATACATTGCGGGTGTGGGACCTGGAGAGCGGAGAGTGCCTGCGAACTTTGGAAGGACATAGTCGGGGGGTTACCAGTGTGAGCGTAACGGCGGATGGGCTGTTTGCCGTCTCGGGAAGTTATGACAAGACGTTGCGGGTCTGGGACCTTGAGAAGCGAAAGAGCCAGTGCACCTTGGAAAGCCGCCGTTTTATGGTTGATGGCGTAAGTATAACGCTAGATGGCCGGCGGGCGGTTTCAGTCCGTAATTATAGTGTCATGAAGGTGTGGGATTTGGAGAAAAGTGCTTGCATCCGCACTTTGGAAGGTGATTTCAATGCTGCCAAAGGGTTTCCTACGCACTATGATGGGCAGTTGTCCGTCGTCAGCATGACCCCGGATGGGCGGTTGGCAGTTATACCGGGCCCAGAAAACACGTTCCAATTGTGGGATCTGGAGAATTACGCCTGCCTGCGCATCTTGAAAGGCCACCGCAGTGGAGTCTGTAGCGTAAGCGTGACCCCGGATGGGCGGAAAGCGCTTTCGGGAAGCAGAGACGGAACCATCCGAATCTGGGATTTGAACCGTGGGCAATGCCTGCGCATATTGACCGTTCAGCAAATCGGACGTTTTATTGTCAGCATGACACCGGACAGTCGCTACGCTGTTTCGGTAGATGATTCGCATCTATTGCAGGTTTGGGATTTGGAAAGCGGTCAATGCTTGCGCAAAGTGCCGTCCCCATCGCCTCGTATACTCTTCCATGACGAAGTTCCGGTTGTAAGTGTGACGCCGGACGGGCGATGGGCGGTCTCTGGAAGAGGGGACCATCTTCTGTGGTTATGGGACTTGGGCAATGGAAAATGCCTGCGCACGCTGGAAGGACACGATGACCTCGTCTATGGCGTGAGTGTGACCCCGGATGGCCGGCGCGCCGTCTCGGGGAGCAAGGACAGGAGTGTGCGTATGTGGGACTTGGAAACTGGCAAATGTCTGAGCGTGTATCCCGCGTCCGCGCCTGTCTCGGCCGTGGCTCTAAATTTTGCCGGGAACCTTGTTTGCGTTGGAACAATCACCGGAGAGGTGTTCTCTCTTGATTTGCGCGACAGCGGGCAACGCGCATCCGCCATTAGACAAAACCAGCCGCATTCCGAATCCCACATTTACATTGACAGGGCATGCCAATAGTGGGACAATCCCACCATGACGACTAGAGCCGACAGTAAGAAACGTATTGTGTTGCCGATAGCCAAACCGGGCGACGTATTCGATGTCCAGCGGTTCGGCGAAGGCCAGTTCATGCTTGTGCGCCTGGCGCGTCCGGAGCCGAAAGCGCGATTGACCCGGGCGCAGTGTCTTAGCGCAATTGCCGGCGCGCCGCTCCGCCCGAAAATGGACTGGAAAACACTCAAGGGATTGACGCGCGAGCCATGATGCTGCTGGACACCAACGTGCTGATCTACGCGTCGGACGAGCGGGCTAAACTCTGCCGCTGGGCGCGCCGCATGATCGCGGAGGGTGTCTCCGGTGACGGGGCTGCCGTGAACGCAGTCAGCGTGGCGGAGGTGTGCGTGGGCGATGCCGAACCGGAAACCGTGGCTGACCGGATACGGAGTTGGGGGGTAGCCGTGCTGGATATACCCGCCGCCGCGTCGGAGGTTTGTGCGCGGGCGTACCTGGCCTACCGGATGCGTCGCAAGGCCGACTCTGGCAAGGATGCGCCCGCCATCCCCCTCCCGGATTTTTTCATCGGCGCGCATGCCCAGGTCATGGGTTGGACGTTGGCAACGGCTGACGAAGACCGGTTCAAGACGTACTTCCCTGACGTGTCTCTGAAATCGCCTTAGCCCTGGCCGTTCATCTGGAAAATACCAGCGAGCCAGATCAATCCGCCGCGTTCAAGCGCGAACCGCTGCATGAGCGGCGACGGGAGTAGCAGGCTCATAAAGCCAAACTGAAAGCTGCAATATATATGTCAACTCGCAAAAAAACGAAACTCTCATCCAAGGCCGTCAGGGCGCGCCTCGACCAGATCCTGAGGTTTGAACACGATCTGACCGTGGAGCAGGAGGCGAGGCTTGTTAACATTCTTGAATTCACCGCCCCGGATAGTATCTTCAAACCCTCAACAATCAAGGCCTGTATAGAAGATGGCCGGAAATTGATTGAAGAATATGAGTGTCAAAAGAACAAGCGCTGTGTGTAACCGCAACAAGCTTGGAACGTAATAAGGGAATGAGCATGAAACGTTTGATAATGTTGGTGCTTATATGGTTCGCCGGCATGGTAGTCTGCCATGCAGCGGATTGGCCTCTCTCTGTGTGCGATGGCACCGACGAGAACTATCCAAATTGGCTCTGCCTCGACGATCTTCCGGGTTCAAACACTTGCGTTTTCACGGGAGGAGATGGCTTTCTGCTGGCGGCTTATACCGGATATAACGGGGAGCCTCGACTATGGGCGGCCGATGCCACTGCTCCGGTGACCGTTTTTCGCGCGCTGTCATTTGACCCGGATATGCTGATATCTTCTTGGGGCTGGCCCGCGCAGTTCACGTCCCTTGCCTCGCTCCGGACGGCGAATACTCAACGTTTCTTCGCTGCTTCCAGCGGCGGCATCATGGAAGTCAACCCCCGGGCCGGGATTTCCAACGCTTTATCCTACCTGTGGGGCTGGAGCTGGGATTCGAGTTATGGACTCAGGAGAGCAGGCTCGAATCTCGTGTGGGGGGTGTGTTCTTGTGGCAGCCAGTCCGGGCTCCATGTTCATTCCTTGATAACGGGGAGCCACACGTCCCTGCTCTGGAATGCCAGCTTTCAGTATGAGAGCAATAAGATTGTTAAGGCGGTTTCTCGAGAAATCTTCGGATGGTACGACTTGCGAGGCTTTATTTGGCCTGGCACAACTCCTCCGCCCCGGCTTTTGGATACGAACTCAGTTTCGCCGAACGTGGGGACGGCGTGGGCGCCTTATGTCGCTGAAAGCGGGCAAGCCTTGGTCGCCCAACAGGCAGAAGAATGCTGCCGCAATCACTTGTGGCTCGTGAATCGCTCGAACGGGGGAATATATCGGAGTCTGAATGGCGCCCCCTTTCAGCGCCTGGCATGTCCCGTGAGCAATCCGGCCGCATTGTATTTCGATGACGAGAGCCGTATCATGGTGGTCGGCGGAGAAAAATGTTTTTTGACAAGACTTCCAACTTCGGAATCAGTGGAACTGCAAGTGCAGGTGCTCTTTGACCCCCGGGGCGGAGTCGCAAGCCCGACGGACAAGACGGTGAAATATGACGCGGCCTACGGCACATTACCGACTCCTGCGCTTGAAGGCTGCCATTTCAAAGGGTGGTGGTCTGGCGTCAACGGCGCAGGATTGTATTGCGCCGCCACCTCAATTGTTACCATCACTTCAAACCATACGCTGTATGCCAGTTGGCATCCCTTTGCCATGGCGGGACACGATTTTGACGGTGACAGGAAGGCCGACCCGGCGCTGTGCACGAATAGCGTATGGTACGCATGGCTGTCGGGATCAGGGTATCAATGCGTATCAGCCCGCTTCGCCGGCGAATATGATCCTTTCATATCCACTCCGGTGTCAGGCGATTTTGACGGTGACGGAAAAGCTGATGTGGCTGAGTTCTGCCAGTTCTCATCTTCATGGACGTTGTGGCGATCGGGTAATGGGTGGTATTACCCGGAAACTCGCTACTTCGGCTCCTCCTCCGCCGACAGCTTAACGCCATTGATGGCGGATGCGGATGGAGATGGTATGGCCGATTTGATTGTCGTTAATGCGGCATCTGGCGCTTGGACCGCGAGCCTGTCGGACAGCGGATATGCCGAAGGTACGGCAAACCTGGATGTGAGGGGCGGTACTCCATTGGCGGCGGATTTTGACGGAGATGGCAAAGCGGACCCGGCCATGGTGACAGGCTCGGCGTGGTATGCATGGTACTCCAGCTTGGGATATCAACGGGTAGGGCCAATGGATTTAGGAATCACGGGCACGCCCTCGGTTGGCGACTATGATGGTGACCGGAAGCCAGATCCGGTTATCTATACAGCATCGGAGGGCTGGTATTTGTGGTTGTCAGGTAACGGCTATGGCCGTAGTGGACCGTATGCGCTGATCGTTCCGGGAGCAGAACCGGTGCCTTGAACCTGTCTATATGGAAATTGCAGCAGAAGGAGGTCATGATGAAGACTAAGTTATTAAGATGTTTGATGGGGGCACTATTCGTTGCCGTGTCGGTCATTGGCGCTGCGGCGCAGACCAACGCATGCCTGGTGGATGACCACTCCCGGCCCTTGCCCGGCCAACCTCCGGCGGGGTGGTATTATAACTCCACGGGGGGCGACCGGGGACTTTTATCGGACATAAACAGCGACCCGAACGGGTGTGCGGAATACGTCCGGGCCTCGTCTTCCAGTTACCAGGCCACTGTCAAGCGCCTGGTCGGTTCGGCCCTCTGGGAATATGCGGGAATGTGGTATGCCATTTCCCATCCCCTCACTGTCAAGCAGACCTATGTGCCGACCGCGATGTATTCGGCTGCGATCCTTACAGCCTATCAGCCCAAGTTGGTCGGCATGCAGGTGGTCGTGAACGGCATCCAGTCGCCCGCCGGCCGGTCTGATTTGAGTTTCAAGGTGGAAATAAAAGGCTTTGACGGCGGCAGCGAAGCAGAGCGGTTTTCGCAGTCATGGTCCGGGTCGGAAATTCAAGGCAGTTACCCGAAAACCTTCACCGCCACGTGGGATCCCGCAACGCTGGGCTCGGTGTCGTTCGTGACCTGGCTCCTGGACATGGCCATGCCCGGGGATTCCATCGAGGTAGATCGCGTCAGCCTGCTGGTTGAAATGCCCGCGCTCGACCGCCGCGGCGAGTCATTTGTGACGTCGCTGGCGATGCTTCTCGACAACTACGATCCGACTTCCGGCATGGTAGGGGACCGCTCCGGTTTTCCGGCCCGTGATTTCGAGAACGTGACCGCCACGGCCAAGCTGGGAAAACTCCTGGCGTTCGGCGTCAAGGCCGGCGTATGCGACGCCGCGCAGTCCACGGCGATCGTCACCAACATTGCGCGTGTTTTGCTTGAAGTCGTCCCGGTGGGGCCCGCCGGCAAGGACGCCCTCTGGCCGCACTTCACGAAGAACTGGGGAATGGAAGCAGCCTCAGGCAGCGAATGGGCATCCGGTGACACGGCCTATGCCCTGCTTGATTTATGCGTGGCCCTGCAGATGATAGGGGATCCGGCCAACCAGCTCAATCATGCCTTGGCACACCTGGCCGCAATCAGATGGGACTTGTTGAGGACAGCGGATGGCGGGTTCAGCCACGGGTACGATACCAACGGTGTCATGAGCGTCAATGCATGGAAGGGATTCGGTATGGAATATATCGGGGTGGCCATGGCCGCCCTGGCGGGCCGAAACGTTCCGGGAACCATGGGCCCGCTGCCCACCGATAACGGCAGCGGGTTCATCATGCACGCGGGTTATCCCCTGGTGCCCTGCGGCGTGGATCGCTGGACAAACGATTGGCCGCAATTGCGGTATGAGGATGCGCGCGCGCAAATAGGCTGGTATTCTTCCGTCTCCAACTTGAATCCTTACCTGACCCAACAAGGTCTGTTCGGTTTGTCCGCCGCGGAGCGCCCCGAGGGATATCACACGAACAGCGCCGAGATCTACCAGGCCTATGGCATCGGCGGCCGCTATTCTCCTCCTAACGACGGATCGAATAACATTGTCGTTCTCCATTATTCTGCAATGGCGGCCGACCTGCAGCGGGGCGCGGCCGAGCAGATGTGGGGACGGCTCAAGAGCATGGGGATTATCTCGCCGTTGAATAACATGGAGTCAATGGCCGTCAATCCGGACACGGGGACGATCGAGGAAATCAATTACCTGAAAGGCAGTTGGAACCTTGCGTTGCAGGCGGAGGGCTGGGCGTGGACCTATCCCGAAGTGGCCCGCGCCGCTTACAAGGCGGTGGAATCTATTCCCGCGCTGGCGGCCGCTTGGCGGACTCTGTTCCCGCCGGTTGTGATCGCGGAGCGTCCAGTCGTGGCGGATTTCGACGGGGATCGGCTTGCAGATCCGGCCCTGGTGACAAGCAACGGGTGGCATGTGTGGTTCAGCCGCGGCAGCTATGCCCGGCAAGGCCCCTTTGCATTGACGTGTGCCGACGCCGTGCCTCTGGCCGCCGACTTCGATGGCGACCGCCTGGCGGATCCCGCCATGGCCAGGAACACGGGCATGACCGTCTGGCTGAGCGGCGCCGGTTATGCAGGCATAACGACGGAAGACATCCTGATTCCCGGCGCCGCAGCGCTGGGCGGCGACTTGGATGGGGACGCCAAAGCCGACCCGGCAACCTATACTCTGGGCGGGTGGACGGCCTGGCTGAGCCGGTCAGGTTATGCAACATCCGGCCCATACGAATTTGTCCGGACCAATGCGGCGGCGCTCATGGGCGACTTCGACGGCGACCGTCTGGCCGACCCGGCCCTGGTGACATCCTCTGGTTGGACAATCTGGATGAGCAGTGCGTGCTATGCGGATTCAGGACCATATCTCTTTATGGCGCCCGGCGGCACTCCCGTCACCGCTGATTTTGACGGCGACGGCAAAGCCGATCCGGCCATGTATAAAAACGGCGTATGGACAATCTGGCTGTCATCGCTGCAATATGCCGCTATTGACTGGGACGCTGCTGAATGAAAAAGCGTATGGGCCATATTGCCAAGGGAATTATTGTTCTTGAATAACAGTCACTAACGTGCATTTTAGACACCAGAATAACAATAGTCCGCGCCGCGATGCACAGGAGGCAATCCAATGAGCGTCGGTAATAGACTGCTGAAGACGGAGATGAATAAATACAAATCGGAATACAAGGCATATGCCGCCTATGCTGATTTTCTGAAGACCGTTCTGGCGGGCGCCTGCAAGCGCATTGCGCCGTTTGCGATCGTGGATGCGCGGCCAAAATCCAAGGCCAGCTACGCGGAAAAAATTGTCCGCAAGCAGGAAAAGTTCAAAGATCCCTCCTACCAGATCACGGACCGCTGCGGAGCGCGGGTGATCACGCAGACCTCGCAGGAAAAGGCGCTCATGTGCGACTACATCCGGCGTAATTTCGACTTGGATGAAAAGAACAGCCTGGATGTCCGGTCGCGGCTCAAGGAGGACGAGTTCGGATATCTCTCGGTTCATTATGTCGTGCAGATTAAAAAATCGGATAAGCAACTGGAAGGAATCCCCGTTCCCAGGGATGTAAAGACCGGTTCCCGGGGTTTCAAGGCGGAAATCCAGATTCGCACCCTGCTTGAGCACACCTGGGCCAATATCCTGCACGATCGCCTTTACAAGGTGGCTCTCAAGGTGCCTGCACTCCTCAAGCGCGATGCGCACGCGTTGGCCGCCACGATGGAAGACGCGGACGCGCGTTTTTCCCGTTTGTCTCAATCCATTGACGCCTATCTGGGGAATTATTCGGCTTATCTTCCCGGCGCTGAGATGGTCAGGGAAGTCGAAATACTGAAATCGGCACGGCAATATGAGGATTCCCCATCCAGCCGCGCGGCGTTGACCCTGCGCCTCGCAAGGCTCGCCCGGATTTCCGGACGCCTTGACCAGGCCATCGGCGAATTGGAAAGTTGCGTCAACGATCCGACTCCTTCCCGGGATGCGCTCTGCATGGAACTGGGGCATGCCCTTTGCCTGAAACACCGCGCGGATACTCTGAGCGCCGGCTTTGCCCGCGGGCAGAAGTTGCTGCAGGCGGTGGTCGACAGGCAGGCGAACGAGCGGGACACTCTCCTGCCGGCTGATCTTGTCATGCGCGCCGAGGCGTCGCGGCTCCTGGCTTGGTCTTTTGGCGAAATGAAAGGCCGCGAAAGCGAGGCGCGCGATTGTTACCGGCGGGCAATCGAGTTGGATCCGGAAAATCCTTACCACCTGGCGGCGTTCCTGGAGTATGAGGCATTTTGCCGCCGCGACCATTCGTTTATCCGCGTCATGCGGGCCGCGGTGGAGCATGCCATCGCGACGTGCCGGGCCCACGTGGCCGTCGGCATCGAGCTGCCGCGGGCGCATTTTACCATCGGCAGGTTGTTCCTTCTGGTGGGCGACCAGGCCGCCGCCCTCAATGCCTATGCAAGGGCGGTGCGCGTCACGCTCGCCCCGGGTTCAACGGCGCCGGAAACGGTGTTTGAGGATGAAATTGATTTCTTGTGCCGCATCAATACCGGTAATCCGCTTCCCGCGGAACATAAGCAGGCGCAATGCCTGCTCAAGCTTGCCCGGGTGCTCAAAGCCGCCGGACCAGACCGCCCGGTTGACCTGAAAGAACTTGCCGGGCCGGGCGCCGGAATAATCCGCAAAGAAAACAGGAAGTCAGCCCTCATCGTGGTCGGCGGCGCGGCCAGGATGTCTGCCGCCGAGGCGCGCGAATATGCGCCGATCGTTAAAACGGCGCTGCAAAATTGCGACGGGCTTGTTTTTTGCGGCGGGACGAAGGCGGGCATTCCGGGGCTCGTCGGCGAAATCGCCTCCGGCCTCAAGGGCGCAGGGCGGAAAAAATTTTTCCTGATGGGGTATATCTCCGGCCATTTGCCCGCAGACGCTCCGCGCGACGATCGCTATGATATTCTCGCGAAGACTGGCGGCGGAAAACTGACGGAAATGGAGCCGCTCCAGAACTGGATCGATTTGATTCAGGCGGGGATCCGTCCCGACAAGGTCCGGGTATTGGGGATTAACGGCGGGCCGATTGCCGGCTTTGAATACCGGCTGGCCCTTGCCCTGGGCGCCAGGTTGGGGGTCGTTCTCTGCAGCGGGCGGGCCGCGAACGCGCTGCTGCGCGACGATGACTGGGCCGACGATCCCAATCTTGTGCGACTGCCGCGCGAGATCCTTGAGCCCGCCACTCTCCGCGCTTTTGTATGCCGTGGAGATTTTGCCATTCCTCCGCATGATCTCGATAAACTCGGTGAGATGGTCCATGAAGATTATCTCATCCAAAATCAGTATTCGGACGTGGACCCCGTGCGCAAGTCCTGGGATAAACTGCGCGAGGATTTCAAGGAATCCAATCGCGAGCAGGTGTCATATGCGGCGGAGATCATGCGCACCGAAGGCTATAGCGTGAAAAAAGCAAAGGGCAGGATATCTTTGCCGAAATTTACGGATAAGGAAATTGAGCGCATGGCCGTGCTGGAACATGGGCGCTGGGTCATTGAACGCCTTTCCTGCGGCTGGACCTGGGGTTTGAAAAAGGAACCGGATAAAAAAATCAGTCCCTATCTCTGCGCCTGGGAAAAAGTTCCCGACTATATCAGGGACTTTGACCGCAACGCCATTCGCAATTACGCCCGGATTCTGGCCAAGGCCGGGTACCGGGTGGTAAGAAGGTAGGGACGGACAGCCTTGTCAGCGCCCTTGAAACGGGTCTCTTTTGCGGCCGGCCGATTTCATTCCTGTTTTTTCAGCCGCTCGACTTCGTCAAAAACAGCGGAACAGGACTGCTTGAATTCGCCGGTGAGTTCGGTTTTCCAGAAAAGAATCGCTTCGCGGCGATTCGCGGACGCGAGTTCGCGGAAATAGGCCAGTTTTTCCCTCAACCGGGAAATTGTCTCAAAGGTATCCTCGCTGTTAAACCGTAACGGATGAAGGCAGAGAATGTCCAGATCCTGGACGCGCTGTCCGAGCGCGGCGATCGCCGTCGTGGGGTCGGCGTCTTTCTCCGGGTTGCGATCCACAAGCGGCCGCAGGGCGGCTTTGGCGGCGCATATGGTTTCATCCGCCTTGTTGAGGTGGCGGAGAGATTCCACCTGGTGCAGGTCAAACGCCCACTTGGCAAGCGGTCCTTTGTTCCCGCCCGAGATATGGCCGTGGTAGCGCATGACCTCGCGTAAATGCTTCGCCTCCAAGTGGGTTGTGCCATAATAGCCTGCCAGGCTGGCCAGAATGAATTTCAGGTCGCGGACATTTCCAGGCCATGAATAAGCGGCAAGTTCATCCAGAACGGCCTGTGACAGCGTCGCCTTATCGCCCGCAATCCGACGCCAGAAATGACGGGCCAGGAGCGCGATGTCTTCCGGGTGGTCGCGCAACGGAAAGGTATTGATGGTAAATCCTCTCAGGCGGTAATAAAGATCTTCCCGGAAGCGGCCGCTCCTGACCATGGAAAACAGGTCGCAATTGGTCGCCGCAATAATGCGGGCATCTACGGGTCTCTCGCGGATATGATCGCCGATCCGGCGGATTTTCGGATTTTCATCCATGGCCCGGAGAATCTTCACCTGGTGCCGGAGCGCAAGGTCGCCGACTTCATCCAGGAACAGGGTGCCGCCTTGCGCCTCTTCCCAAAGCCCGGCCTTGTTCCTGACGGCGCCCGTGAACTCGCCTTTCATATACCCGAACAACTCGCTTTCCAGCAATTCGCTGGGAATCGCCCCGCAATTCACTGTTATAAAAAGGCCGTTCTTCTTGTGCTGGCTGTATTCATGGATTGACCGGGCGATGATTTCCTTGCCGGATCCCGTCTCGCCCATGATCAGGACCGGGGTCGCATGCGCGGCGGCACGTACAACCAGTTGGCGCAGAAATTTTATTTCATCCGATGACCCGATCAATTCGGCGCACAGCGTTTCAGGCACCTGGCTCGGGGTCATGAGCGCCATGAGCGGCATATACGTTTTAGAGCCGCCTTCTTGTTTTGCGGCGGCATGATCTTTCCGCGCTTCGCGCGCTCCAGCCGGCTTGTCAATCTGCCTGTTGAGTTCATTGAAAATATTTTCGTCTACGCCGATGATGAAGATGTTACAATCATTCTTTCGCGCGGCGTTCAACAGCAACGACCTGATACTTCGCGCCAACTGGCCGGCGTCCGTGTAGCTGCCGGCAATTAATGGAATTTTTGCGAGCCCCAGAAGAAGGCTTGCCAGGCCCTTGGCCTTATGCTTGGTTCCGCGGTCCACGACAACATCGGCCATTCCGCGCAACAAAGCAAGGTCCCCGTTGCGCACAATGAAGGCCAGCGGAAGTATTGCGGTTTGTTCCTTTTTAAGTGAAACAAGATTTTCAGGCCGTAAACTGGAAACAACCGGCGCCGGGGCTTGAGCTCCAGATGAAAACAGTATGGCGCGTAATTCCATAATCATTATGCCAGCAAGTCTGTCTGATTCATAAATGCTTTCGGATAATAATTGTTACCACGGCCTGCAATATAATCAACTTTTTAATCTCAGCATTATTAATCTCAACCGGCGCCGCGATTTGAACTCAACGCAACCGGCGGCGATTTTGTAACTCAACGGACGCAACTCAACCTTGTGCTGCGGGTGTAATATGTAACACGCATTTCACCAGCATGTTATGTTAACGCGTAAATAGTTGGCCCGGAAATTGCTTATAAACAACCGTTGATTAATTCCGGATTAGGTGTTTTCAGTTTCGCGACTACAGGATGGATTATTCATTAGAGTGAGGTTGCCCCGTATTGACGGACACGGAAGGCGAAGTAGAATGAAAGGCAAGGAGGTCTTCCGTGAAACGATACGATCAGGAATTCAAACGTGATGCAGTGAGTCTGTTGATTAACAGCGGGAAGCCGCTGAAACAGGTGGCAAATGAATTGGGCGTCAGCGATGCGAGCTTGCGGGCCTGGCGCGAGGCATATCTGGAAGCGCTGGAGGGACGGCCCGCCGGGGGGGAGGGCGGGCCGACGCCGCGGGACCTGGTGGCTGAAAATCAGCGATTACGGAAAGAGTTGGAACGGGTCACTTGGCAGCGAGACATCTTAAAAAAAGCGGCCAGCATACTTTCAGAGAAGTCGCCGGGAGGTATGCTATGATCAATAAAATGGCGGCAGACGGTTATCTGGTTGAGGATATGTGTGGACTGTGGGAAGTATCCGCCAGCGGGTATTATGCCTGGGTTAAACGAGGCCCCAGTCGGCGCCGGCAAGCGGACGAGGCCCTAGCCGTGGAGATAAAACGAATTCATCAGGCCAGCCGCAAGACCTACGGCAGCCCACGGATCATGAAGCAGCTCCGAAAAGCCGGAGTGCGCTGTGGCCGGAAACGGGTGGCCAGGATCATGAAGCAAGAGACCATTAAAGGGGCTCAGAAGGCTCGCTTTCGGCCGCGGACGACGGACAGCCGCCATGACTATCCCGTCAGTCCAAATCGGCTTGAAGGGATGGCCATCGATTACTTGAATCAGGTCTGGACATCGGACATCACGTATATTCCAACCATGGAAGGCTGGCTATATTTAGCGGCATTCATGGATTTGAAGTCCCGCCGAATCAAAGGCTGGCGTTTACGAGATCATCTCACGACAGAATTGGTTGAGGATGCCTTTCGGCAGGCGATTTTCAGAAATCGGCCTGGGCCGGGTCTGATTGTTCATTCGGATCGCGGCTGTCAGTATGCCAGCCATCAGTTCCGGCAGATCCTGGTTCAGCATCAGGCACTGAGCAGCATGTCTGGCAAAGGCAATTGTTATGATAACGCGGCGATGGAATCGTTCTGGGCTACATTAAAAACAGACCTAAACATCAGGCAACCATTCAAAACAAAGGAGGACGCGCGCCAAGCTATTTTCGACTATATTGAAACCTTTTATAATCGGGTCAGGCTGCACAGTTACCGCTTGACTATGAAACCAAATGTGTCAAACTATGTGCATAAACACTTCGCTCGAAGTGTCCGAAAAAGCGGGGCAAGATCAGAGTCATTTATGAAAACGATTGCGCGTTATACAAATTGTAGAATCACAACGCTTGCGCTGTTTTGATGCATTTGAAAAAGTAAACCGGAATTGAGATACGGGCATGAAGTAATGAACACGGCCCATGCAAATATTTCTGACAATATTGGGATATTGCTGGCCAAGCGATTGCGTTACTGGCGCGAACAGAATGATATTCCCATCAAGTGCGCCGCGGCTGATTTGGGGGTGTCTCCGGCAACATGGGACCATTGGGAAAAGTGCCGGAGATTTCCAAGCATGGACGACCTGGACCTGCTAGCCCGGTATTTGGGCCTGCCGCCATGCCTGATGTTCTGTCCGGAGTTGTGCGATAAATGCGCATTGCGCGGCGGGAAAGCGAGATAACGCAAGAAAACATGGGAGGCCGGTAATTATGAACGGAATTATGTCAATGGGTATGTATGCCAATAACAAAGGAGAATTCAGGATGAAAACAGGTAAGCGTTGGCTTAGCGGAATGATGATCGGGGCGGTCGCCCTTTTTGCGGCGGGAATGACGGCGCATGCGGGCGTTATATCGGCCGGCTATTACGACAGTTTCGGCACAAAGGCCGATGGAAGTTCCTGGGCCTGGGGCTATAACGGG
>JBAYWJ010000045.1:0-15505 GCA_041674125.1 Kiritimatiellia bacterium | reverse complement strand
GCGGGACGCCCTTGCCCTACCTTGGCATTCATCCCTGTGGCAACCTACTTCGCCCAAGGGGCTACGACCTTCCTTCGCCCACCGAAGCGGGCTACGCGAAGGCGGGAGGTCAAGAGCCACAGGTTATTCTGCCTGATGTTTTGATAAATCACAGTATGAGCGCCCACTACCATGTAATCAACTTTTTCTTAGTTCAATATTTTGAATAACAGCATGGTTGTTTCATTTTGAAAGGCTTACTTTTTCCACCGCGCATTCCGGGATCGCCCCCAGGAAATGCCGGCCGTACCAGCGCCTGGTGATCCTTGAATCCAGGATGACGATAATCCCCTCGTCTTCCGCGGTCCGGATGAGCCTGCCCACCCCCTGCCTGAACTTTAAAATGGCCTGGGGCAGGGAATATTCGCGGAAGGCATCTCCCCCGCCCGCCTCGATCAACCCGGCCCGCGCCCTGACGAGGGGTTCATCCGGAACGCTGAAAGGCAGGCGTACAATTATGACGTTGGAAAGCGCCCCGCCCCGCACGTCCACGCCCATCCAGAAGCTGTCCAGGCCGAAAAGGACAGCCTTTTCCATTTTGGATTTTGGATTTTGGATCCCCCTTTGCTCAAGGAGCTTCGGGGGACAAGTTTTCGATTCATCTTCGCTCAAGGAGCTTCGGGGGGCAAGTTTTGGATCCATGTCCGCTCCATGCCTGACATTCTGCCTTCCGCCTTCTGCCTCCTGCCATCCGCCCTCTGTCGTCTGTCCTCCGCCCTCTTCCTTCTGCCTTCTGCATTCTGCCTTCTGCCTTTTGATTTCTACCTTCTGCCTTTCCTCCTGTCCGCCGGCCAGCCGGAACGCTTCCAGCATCTCGTGCCGCGACAGCCCCTCCCCCTGCACCAGGGCGGTAATGTTTTCAGCGGCAATAAAATCCTCGAGGTCTTTCGCCACCCGGCGCATGAGCTCGGCATTGGTGAAGAGCACGAACGCGCGGCCGTTTGTTTTATTCACGAAATGTGCCACCGCCCCGGAAACGGCCGCCGGGAAGCGCTCGTCGTTCGGCTCGGGCATGTCTTCGGCGATAAACACCTTCATCTGGCGCCGGTAATCAAAAGGCGACCCTAACACCGCTTCCCGGCAATCTTCAGCGCCGACCCGCTTTTTGAAATATTCCAGCGAACCTCCCGCCGCGAGGGTGGCCGAGGTCAGGATCACCGGCGAGCAGGAATTGAAGAGGATATTTTTCAGGATAGGGGCAACCTCTATCGGCGCCGACACCAGCGCCAGGCGCCCGGCCTGGTCGCCCTCGCGCTCAACCCAGTAAACGTAGTTCTTTTCATGTTCCCTGGAAAAGAAATCCAGCGTCTGCCGGATTTCATCGCCGCGGCGCGCGGCCGCGTTCAGCTCGATCCTTAAATCTTCATCTTCCACGGACTCCTTCAGCCTTTCCAGGTCCCGGACCACGGCGCCGATTTGCTCCGCAAGCGGGGTCCTGAATTCCAGCCGGCCATTGATGACGCGCTTGGAGCCCGCGTTGCCTTCCAGCCGCGCCCAGTCCGCCAGTTCCATAAAATACCGGTCCGCTTCGTCCCAGAGCCGGCCGGCCGCGCGGGTGAGCTCCCGCTCATTGAAGGCCGCCAGAAGCCCCTTGCCGGTGGCGGGCGCGTAAATGCGCCTGAGCCAGTGATGAATACCCCACTGCGCCACCCTCGGGCCGAGGTGCTCGCCCGCCACGTCCTCGAGGTTATGCGCCTCGTCCAGGACGAGCGCACCGAACTCGGGCAGGATGCCCGCGCCTTCGGTGGAAACGGCCCCGCCCGCGCCGTTGTTCTGCAGCATGGGGAAACGCATGGCAAGGTCGGAAAAAAGAAGGTGATGATTCAGCACCAGCACTCCCGCCTCCGCCGCGCGCTCGCGCGCGCTCATCAGGAAACAGCGCCCGACAAACTTGCAGTTTCTGCCCAGGCAGTTGTCGTGCTCGGAACAAACCTGGCGCCAGACCTCCCGGTCGGGCAGCTTCGCATTGCCGGTAAAGTCCGAGAGGGAGCCGTCGCCCGTACTGTCGGCCCAGCACCGGATGCGCTCAAGCTCCCTTTCGCGGGCCTTGTTGAAAAGGTCGCCGCTCATCTGCCTGGCAGTTTCCAGGCGGCGCAGGCAGACGTAATTGTGCCTTCCCTTGCACAGTACCGCCTTGAAATCCAGCCCCATGTTCCGCGCCAGGAAAGGAAGATCCCTGAAGATAAGCTGTTCCTGCAGGTTGATGGTGTGGGTCGAAACGGCCACGCGGCGGCCTTCCCCGGCCTCCGCCAGCGAAAGGATGAGCGGCACAAGGTAGGCGTAGGTCTTGCCGACTCCCGTGCCGGCTTCAACCGCCAGGTGCTCGGCCTCCGCCAGCGCGTCGGCCACCGCCGCCGCCATGGCCTGCTGCTGCGGGCGTATTTCAAAGGGGTATGGCGTCCCCTCGGCCGCCTTTTCAAAGCTGCCGCCGGCGGCGAAAAATTCCGCAACGCGCTCTTTAAGGGAGCCGCTCTGGCTGTTGTCGGCAAGGGATATCATGGCTGGCCGGACAAGATGAACACAAGATTGCTTGCTCCCAGCAGGCTGAAGTGCGAAGGCTGGCCCGTCCTCCGTAGTTGCGCCGCAGGCGAACGGAGGAGGAAGCGAGCGAAGGGATTTGAACCCTCGACACCCACCTTGGCAAGGTGGAGCTCTACCACTGAGCTACGCTCGCAATAAAGGTAATCATTTCTAGCACTATCCCTGTTTCTGTGCAACATTTATTTTACGGCCGAACGCGGCCGCCTTTATGCCGGCCATGGCATCATCACGCAGGCGCATTTCCACGCGGTCCTTCCCTGAACCGGCGCCGGAAACGTCTTATCAGGGCATTGGTAGATGAATCATGCTTCAACTCCGGATTTTTTTCCGCTTCCAGCTCCGGCAGTATCTTGCCGGCCAGCTCCTTGCCCAGCTGGACCCCCCACTGGTCGAAGGAATATATGTTCCAGATGACGCCCTGCGTGAAGATCTTGTGCTCGTAAAGCGCGACCAGTTGCCCGAGCGTTTCCGGGGCGAGGCAATCGGCCAGGATGGTGTTGGTCGGCCGGTTGCCTTCAAAAGTCTTGTGCGGCACCAGCCCGGCGGGCGCGCCTTCGGCTGCAACCTGCGCCGCAGTCTTGCCGAAGGCAAGCGCCGCGGTCTGGGCGAAAAAGTTGGCCATGAGCATGTTATGATGCTTGCTTATCGTCCGGATGAAGCTGAATGATGTTTTGTTTTGTTTGTCATTCCCATGAAAATGGGCCTGCCCGCCTGCCCGAGCTCGGCCAGGGAGCTCGGCCAGGGAATCCAGTATTTTGCCTTGGGCCTGGATTCCCGCCTCCGCCCAGGCTTCGCCAGAGGCGGCTAAGCCGAGGCGAGTGGGAATGACAGACCGGCTGCTTTCATGCCTGCCATAATACGGCTCTATCGCGGGTTTGCAGAACCCGATGAAATCGGCCGGGACCAGCTTGGTGCCCTGGTGCAGAAGCTGGTAAAAGGCGTGCTGGCCGTTGGTGCCGGGCGCGCCCCAGATGACCGGCCCGGTCTGCCAGTTAACCTTCGCGCCGCCGCGGCTGACGCCCTTGCCGTTGCTTTCCATGTCCGCCTGCTGGAGGTAGTCGGCAAACCTGTCCAGGTACTGGGAATAAGGCAGGATGGCGTGGGTCTCGGCGCCGAAAGAGTTGTTGTACCAGATCCCCAGCAAAGCCAGGATGACCGGCAGGTTTTTTTCAAGCGGCGCCTCGAGGAAATGCCGGTCCATGGCATGAAAGCCCGCAAGCATCCGGTCGAAATTATCCGGGCCGATGGCCAGCATCAGCGAAAGCCCCACCGCCGAGCAGAGCGAATACCGCCCCCCGACCCAGTCCCAGAACTCGAACATGTTTTGCAGGTCAATGCCGAATTCCTTCACTTTTGAGGCGTTGGTTGAAACCGCCGCGAAATGTTTCGCGACAGCCTTTTCGCTTTTGAGTGCGGCCAGGCACCAAGCGCGCGCCGCGGCCGCGTTGGCCATAGTTTCCTGGGTGGTGAAGGTTTTTGAAGTCACCACGAAAAGCGTTTCGGCCGGGGAAAGGCCGCGGACAGCCTCCGCCAGGTGCGCGCCATCAACGTTGGAAACAAACCGCACCGCCGGACCGCGCCTCGCGTAAAGCTTCAGCGCTTCACAGGCCATGGCCGGGCCGAGGTCGGAGCCGCCAATCCCGATATTCACGACATTGCGGATGGGCTTGCCCGTGAAGCCGCGCCAGGCGCCCCCGCGGACAACCTCCGAAAAAGAACGCATTTTGGCCAGGACGCGTTTTACTTCCGGCATGACATCAACGCCGCTGGAATAAACAGGTTGGCCGGTGACATTGCGCAGGGCCACGTGCAGGACCGCGCGGCCTTCGGTGCGGTTGATCGCCTCGCCGCTGAACATGGCCGCGCGCGCCCCGGCCAGCCCGCAGCGGCGCGCCAGGGCGAATAAAAGGCGCATGGTTTCAGCCGTAACCCTGTTTTTGGAATAATCGAGGTAAATGTTTCCGGCGCTGGCGGTGAATTTTTCCGCCCGGCGCCTGTCGCGCGCGAACAGGTCGCGCATGTGAACCGGCTTCATCTCCCGGCAGTGAGCCGCAAGGCGTTTCCATTCAGGGAGCCGGATTGGATTATGTTGTGTGTTGTTCATTATGTCCTGCCTGGTAGGGCAGCGGCATCCCTGCCGCGCCGTTCTGTTTCCTTCCCGGTAGGGCGGCGGCATCCCTGCCGCGCCGTCATGTTCCCTGCCCGGTAGGGCGTGGGCATCCGGCCCCGCCGTCATATCTCCTGTCCCGGCGGTGCGGGGACGCACTCGCCCTACCTCTTTCTTCATACCGGCGGTGCGGGGACGCACCCGGCCTGCCTTTCACTCATTTTCTTTTTTCTTCCAAAACAAGCGCTTAATGTAATATCCTATGCGAATGCGACCATTCTGGCAAAATCTTTTTGTCTTTTTACGTTCCGCACCCGCCCAGCTCAAATTCGCCTTTTCAGGGCAGTGGCGGACCGATGAAACCGGCCGCCCAGCCGGCGAACATGAGGTCAGCCCGGACTTTTTCGGTATCTGCGCTGCCGGCAGCGGGGACCCGGCCGGGGAAGATTACATAGTTGAGAAATTGAAGGAGCTTGGCCTGAAGTCCGTGCGGGTTGACTTTTCATACCACAGCCGGGGGCAATACGGCGAAAAATTCCTGCGGCGGCTGATTGCCGAAAAATTCAACATATGCCTGCACCTGGTCCAGCCTTTTGCCGAGGCCGCTCAAATGCCTTCAAGCGGGGATGCCATGGAAAAGTGGCGGGTGTTTGCGGCCGAAACCCTCACTGCCTACGGTCCGGACATAAAGCTCGTTGAAATAGGCTCAACCGTCAACCGGCGCAAGTGGGCGGGTTATTCCATCCCAGGCTTTATCGCGGCCTGGAAAATCGCCCGCGAAGTGGCCGCCGCCAGGAACTGCCGCCTGGCCGGACCGAACGTGACCGATTTCGAGCCATTTTTCAACATCGCCCTGCTCAACGAGATGAACAGGAATGGTCTCCTGCCTGACGTCCACACCGACAACCTTTTTGCCGAACGCGCGACGGAGCCTGAAAGCTACGATCAGAAAATAGCCGGCAGGCGCCTGGCCGGGTTTTTGCGGTTCAACCTGGTCCGCAAGGCGCGGGTTCTGCGCGAAATCGCCCTCGCCTTCGGCGTGAGCTCAACCTCGTGCCCGCACGTCTCATGGAGCCTGCGCCGGATCGCGCGGCTCCATGAAAAAACGGAGCAAAAACAGGCCGATTACCTGGCGCGCTACTGCTGCCTGGCGGCCGCCTCCGGGGCGCTGGAGCAGGTCTACTGGGGGCCGCTCATCGGCCAGCGCGAGGGGTTGATTGACGATGGCACCGCCGAGTTTCCCGAACTACCCCACGTCACTTTCTACGGCCAGGCGCGCGGGCAGGTGAAAAACTATCGCATCAGGCCGGCCTTTTACGCAATGCAGGCCGCCCGCCGATTCCTGGCCGGCACGGTTTATGTCCGGCAAATCAGCCATGGGCGCGGCCTGGAAATTCATGAATTTTCATCGTCCGCGGGCCGGCGGCACGTCGCCTGGACCATGAACGGCCGGCGCGCCCTGGTCCGTGAATGTTATCCGGCGGAAGCTCTGGGAAAAGCCGTGTTTTTTTCACGCGACGGCGCCAAGCCAGGCCTTCCGCCGGCAATGATTTCCGAAAGCCCGGTGTATATTGAATGGCCTGGAATTCCTGAAGTCAGCGCGGGACAGGCTGCTGCTTCTGCCTCCGGAACACCGGCGGGCCGGGTCTATCCCGCCCAGCCCGGCGATTCTCTTTGCGGCATAAAATTTGCAGGGGGGGGCGGATCGGATTACGATTTTGTCGCCTGCGGGGAGCTTGCGGGAATCTGCCTGGCAGGGTGCAAAGAGAGCGTCCTTAACGCAATCGCCTCGCCCGGAACCAATTTGCTACGCGACGCCCGCAACCGGGTCTGGCTTGTAGCCCCGCCGGGCCGCGGCTCAAAAGTTGTCGTCAAGCTCTTCCGGCCCCCCGGCCGCATCCGGCGCTTCCTCCGGCGAAAAAAAGGCGACAAGGCCCTGCGCAGCTGGAACGGCGCCCAGGAGCTGCTGCGGAGGGGCATCGCCACCCCGCTCCCGGTGGCTTTTTTGCATAATCCAGCCGGGATGCTCGCATGCGAAAGCTGGTACGTCTGCGATGAGTTTGCGGGCGGCTTTTCGGCCCGGGATGCTTTTACAGCTTTCAGCCGCGGCGCGCAGGAATTTGAAGGCCTGGCCCAAGATGATTTTTACAGTAAAACCGCGATATTCCTGACAAAAATGCACGACCGCGGGGTTTATTTCCGGGATCTCTCGGCCGGCAACCTTCTTTTCCAGGCCGGCAAAAAAAGTGAACTTGAATTCGCGCTGATAGACACCGCCCGGGCGGTATTCAGGGAAGCAGGCATCGGTTTGCGCGAAAGGCTTTGCGACCTGATGCGCCTCTGCCACCCCCTGGAATGGAAGGGCCGGAAGGAATTAATAGGCAAATACATGGCGCTTTCGGGCTGGCGCTACCGGCCCTGGATGGATATCCCGTTCCACTACTACGACTTCAAGCACTGGCTGAAGCGAAAATTAAAAAGGTTGCGCCGGAGCTTTCCTTCTAAAACCAGTGTTCCACCTGCACGCCCATGTTGACGCCGCTGCGGCGGTCAAGGAAGGCCGTGCCGCCCATGGCCGGGTTGCCTTCGAAGTCCTGTCCCCACTGGGCATAGGTGCAGAAAAGCCTGAATTCAGGCCGGCTGTCCTGGGTGGCCGCGGGCGCAATGCGCAATGCTGCGGTTATCTTCAGCAGGTATGAGCTCAGGTCATACTGGCGGTTGTTGACGTAGTCAATGCCCGGCTCAAGCTCGATGCCGATGTACTTGTGAAAATGGTAGATGGGGCGCATGCCCATGCTGAGCCAGGTCTGGTCCGCCCCGCTGTCGGCGCCGTTGTGCGAGTACTGCGCCGCGCCGTCAACCTCGATGCAGAAGCGCCTGGTGTACTGGTGGGTGTACATGTCGGTGGCCCGGAAAATACAGGCGTGAGAGTTGTCGCTGTCGGGCGGGTTGTTGCCGCCGGCGGCGAGCGAGCTGTTGCACCCGTAGCCGTACTGCAGCGCGGCCTGGTTGGCCATGTTCTTGTACTTGAGCTGGTGCATGACGCCGCAGTCGATGCCGAACTGGGAGGGATAATCCCAGGAAGCGCCGCTTGTGTTAGTGGTGGTGCCGCCCTGCATGTAGCCGCCATTAACCCAGGCGGAAAGCTTGTCGGCGCCGGCCGATAAATCCGAAAACCTGATATTGAGGTTGTTTTTGGCCAGGCGGCCGTTCTGGGTGATGTAATTGTAGGCGTTCTTGTTGTTGCTGTTCCAGAAGCTGGAAGCCGCCTCGGAATAGCCGATGTAGGCGATGTGCAGGCGCCCCCCCCCGAGGTCAATGTCCTCCAGGCCTCCCCCGTAGCCGCTCATGTCATACCACCAGAAATCGTTCAGGTTAAGCTCAGGAAGGCGGTAAAACCGCTCGCCCGCCCAGACCTTGGCGGAGGGATTGCTTTCCAGAAAATTGCCCATCGAGGCGAACATCTGGCGCATGACCAGCTTGTTTTCCTCGTCCCAGGTCTTGCCGGACTGGGTCTGGAAAGCCGGCAGGAACTCCGTGCGGATCGTCGGACCCTTGTCGTTCGGATTCCAGTTTTTCTGTATGAAATTGGCCTCGAAATACGATTCCTGCTCGTTGCCCAGCCGGTACTTGGCCGGCGCACCCGGGGCCTGGAAAGCCTCCATGTGACCGCCCTTGCTGTTGACGCCGTAGCCGGCCCGGAAGTAGGAATGCCACTCAAAGCCCTTGGCCAGGTAGTCAAACAGTTTGCCGGATGTGTTGTCCTCCAGCTTGCGGGCGCTTTCGGGCAAAGTTTCCCGGTAGGCTTCCAGCGCGGTCCGGTCGTAATATGTTTCTACTTCTCCCTTTTCCTTCGCCCTCTGCATGTCATCCAGGGCTTCAATGCCTTCGTCGGAAAGGTGCATCCTGTCGGCGCCGTATTTCTCCAGCTCGACGATCCGCTTCTCAAGGCGGTCAATTTCCTCTTGATGCTTTTGCCGCATCTGCCGCAGTTCCTGCCGGAGCGCGTCAACCTCGTTCGTAGCGCCGCCTTCCGCGGGCGCGCAAAGCACCCGGCAGAAAAAAAGCAGAACCGGCCAAAATATCAGCGGCCGGCATAAAAATTCTCCGCTTAAAAATTGCATTTGTATGAAAAAAGTTTAACTTTGCAGCATATGTGCATGCTGCGGCATGAAAAATATCATTCCTGCTGAAAATCACAATGAATAATCTCAATAAAGTTTTGAACCGCGTCTTCAACTCCCAGCAGTCGGGGCTGGTGATCATCATCCTGGCCATCGGGTTCATCCTTTCGCTCTTCGCCGGGTCGCACGCCGATCACCTGACCGGCAGGACCGTCAACAATTTCCTCAACTCCTACACCCTCATGCAGACTGCCACCGATGCCAGCTTCTTCGCCATCATGGCCATCGGGGCCACCGTGGTCATCATATCCGGGGGCATTGACCTTTCGGTAGGCTCCATTTACGCCCTCTCCGGGATCGCCATGGCCATGTTCCTGCGCTCGGCCGGCGCCATGCCGCCCGCCGCGACTCTTGCCCTCGGGCTGGCCATATCCCTCGGCGTCGGCATTGCCTGCGGGCTGCTCAACGGCTTCATGATCACCGGGCTGAAGGTGCACCCGTTCATCATCACCCTCGGTACAATGTGGATTTTCCGCGGGATCGCCTTCGTGGCCAGCAAGGCCGAAAGCATCCTCGTGCCCGATTCCCTCACGGCCGTCACAAAGGCCCAGTTCCTGGGGCCCGCGCTCTACCCGGTGCCGATGCTCATCATGCTCGCGGTGATGATCCTGGGAGTCGTTTACCTGTCCAAGACCGTCATGGGCAGGTACGTCTACGCCGTCGGCGGCAATGCCGAGGCCAGCCGCTACGCGGGGCTCAGGCTCAACCGGGTGCTGCTGGGGGTGTACCTTATCTCCGGGCTCACCGCCGGCATCGCGGCCTTTGTCGGCACAAGTTACTACGGCTCGGCCTCATGCGCTGACGCCACCGGCTACGAGCTTTACGTGATCGCCTCCGCCGTGGTCGGCGGAGCCAGCCTCACAGGGGGAAAAGGCAGCGCGCTGAGCGCGATGCTGGGCGCAATATTGATCATCCTCATCCGCCAGTCCATCCGCACCCTGCACCTGGACCAGAATTACGAGTGGATCATCATCGGCTGCGCCATCATCGTGGCCGTGGTCATGGACCGGCTCAACGCAAACCTGACGGCCAGGCGCATCCTGATGGAATCGGCCCGGGTCAAGGAAGAAGAAAAAGAAAAGAACTGAGGAAACATTGAACGTTCAACGTCCAACATTCAACGAAGAAGAAATTTTTGTTTAAATTCAAGGTTGGGAGTTGAGCGTTGAGAGTTGAATGTTTCTGTAATTCTCGGAAAGGATAGTAGCATGCGAAACAATATAGCTCATTGGTTCATAGCCGCATTGTTGGCCGGAACCTTCATCGCCGCCGGCATCGCGCACGCCCAGGAGGCCGCCCGGAAAAAAATCAAAATCGCACTGATCGGAAAAAGCTCCACCAACCCGGTGTTCTTGAGCGCGCGCAGCGGCGCGGAAGCCGCCGCGAAGGAACTTTCGGCCAAACACAACCTCCAGGTGACCATCGACTGGCGCACCCCGCCCACCGAGGACGGCCAGGTGCAGGCCCAGCGCATAGCCCAGGCCGTGAACGAGGGCGCCGACGCCATCCTCATATCCTGCTCCGACGCCGCCAAGGTAACCGGCGCCATCAACGACGCCGTCGGCCGCGGCGTGCAGGTGATGACCTTCGACAGCGACGCCCCGAAATCAAAAAGGTTCGCATTCTACGGCGTGGACGACTCCAAGGCCGGGGAAATGGTGATGACCGAGCTGGCAAAAGTCATCGGCGAGAAGGGCAACGTGGCCATCCTGGCCGGCAACCAGAACGCGCCCAATTTGCGCAAGCGGGCCGAGGGCGTGGCGAAAGAAGCCGCAAAATACCCGGGAGTAAAGGTGGTCGGGACCTTCTACCACATCGAAACCCCGCAGGATGCTGCGGCCGAGGTGGTCCGGGTCATGAACGCCTACCCGCAAATCAACGCCTGGGCCATGATCGGCGGCTGGCCGCTATTCACAAAAACACTCCTGACCGACCTGAACCCCGACAAGGTCAAGGTGGTGGCCGTGGACGCCCTGCCCGCCGAGCTGCCCTACATATCCAGGGGCATCGCCCCGGTTCTGCTCGCCCAGCCCTGCTTCAAGTGGGGCTATGTGTCCGTCGAAAAAATAGTGGACAAGCTGTGCCTCGGCAAGGAAGTGCCGGTCATCAACGAAATGGAGCTGGTGCGGGTTTCAGAAAAAAACCTCGGGAGCTGGGCGCGGCAGCTGAAGGAATGGGGCTTCAGCGACGTGCCGGAGGAATATCTGAAACTACCTGAATGATTGAATGGAAACGTTGAACGTTAAACTTTCAACATTCAACAAATAAAAGTTATCTTCGTTTCAAAGTTGGAAGTTGAGCGTTGGATGTTGAACGTTTCTTTTCCAAGCGCTGACATAATAACACTTCTTTGCCATTATGGACCAGGACACAACTATTATCCGCTTCGAGGCCATCAGCAAGCGCTTTCCGGGAGTGCAGGCGCTGCAAACCGTGAGCCTTGACATCCGGCGCGGCGCGTGCCACGCGCTCATGGGCGAAAACGGCGCCGGCAAAAGCACGCTCGGTAAAATCCTGGCCGGGCTGTACCAGCCCGACGAAGGCCGGATTATTTTCGACGGAAAGCCCGTATCCTTCCGCAATCCGCGCGACGCCTTCCTGGCAGGGATCGGCATCGTCCACCAGGAGCTGGCCTTCTGCGAAAACCTTTCCGTGGCCGAAAACCTTTGCCTGGGCAGCCTGCCCGGCAGGCTTGCCTTCGTTTCGCGCTCAGAGCTGCGCGCGCGCGCGCAGCACGCGCTCGCGGCCATCGGCGCCGAAATCAACCCCGACGCCATCATGGCTGAGCTTTCGGTGGGACGCCAGCAGATGGTCCAGATAGCCGGCGCGGTGGCCGGCGGGGCGCGGGTTATCATTTTCGACGAGCCCACCAGCAGCCTTTCGCAGGTCGAGGCGCGGCGTCTCTTCGGGCTGGTCAAGGACCTGCGCTCCCGCGGCATAACGTCCATCTATGTTTCCCACCGGCTGGAGGAAATCTTCGAGCTGTGCGACACCGTCACCGTCCTGCGCGACGGCCGCCTCGTTGATACCAGGCCCATCGGGGAACTGAATGAAAAGAAGCTCGTGGAAATGATGATCGGCCGCCCGGTCGAAGCTTTTTTCTCCCGCAAAGGGGGCGGAACGCCCGGGGACGAGCTCCTGCGCGTTGAAAATTTTTCAAGCCCGGGCAAGTTCAGCTCCGTTTCATTCAGCATCCGGGCCGGCGAAATCGTCGGCATGGCGGGCCTGGTCGGCGCCGGGCGCACGGAAGTGGCCCGGGCCATCTTCGGCCTGGATCCCTGCGCGCGCGGCGCCGTCTATGTCGGCGGGCTGAAACAGTCCATAAGGGCGCCCGGCCAGGCCATGCTCAGCGGCATCGGGCTCGTGCCCGAGGACCGCAAGCGCTGCGGGCTGGTGCTGGGCATGACGGCGCGCGAAAACATATCCCTGGCCACGCTGCGGAAAATTGCCCCGCTGGGATGGATCAGCTTTAAAAGGGAATGCGAGCAGGTCGGGGATTTTTTCAGGCGCCTCAAGGTGCGCGCGCCTAACGTCAACACTCTGGCCGCCTCGCTTTCCGGCGGAAACCAGCAGAAGCTGGTGATTGCCCGCTGGCTGGCGGCAAACTGCAGGGTTCTCATCGTGGATGAGCCCACGCGCGGCGTGGATGTCGGCGCCAAGGCCGAAATCCACGCGCTGATCGACGAGCTGGCCCGGTCCGGCAGCGCCATATTGCTCATATCGAGCGAGCTGCCGGAAGTCATCAACCTTTCCGACCGCGTGCTGGTCATGCGCGACGGCCGCCTGGCCGGGGAGCTGGGCCGCGCCGAGGCCAGCCAGGCCAATATTCTAAAACTCATGGCCGGCGTTGCCGCCTGATCACAATCCGGCCAGGAAACTGAACGCGCTGTCCACGCTGCCCGGGGCGGCCTCGTGGCCGAAGTCGGGGCAGATGATCATTTTTTTCCGCGCCCTGATCCTGTTGAAGGCGGCAAACTGGGTCGAGGGCGGGCAGATGGTGTCCATCAGGTTTGTAACCATCAGCGTCTCCGCCCGGATGCGGCCGGCCAGGTGCTGGACGTCGATGTAGCCCAGCCGGTTGAATATTTCTTCCTGCCGCTCGTGGCGCGGGTCAAACTGGCGGAAGAAATTTTTCAGCTCCTCGTAGGCGTTCTGGGCCAGGTCCATTTCCCATACCCGCTGGTAATCGCACAGGAATGGAAAATGGGAGACCGCCCTCTTGACGCGCGGCTCCAGTGCGGCGCAGGCCAGGCTCAGGCCCCCGCCCTGGGATCCGCCCGTCGTCCCGACCCGGCGCGCATCAACTTCCGGCATGGACATCACAATGCCCGCCAGCTGGGCGGCGTCCAGGAAGATCTGACGGAAGAGGAGGTTTTCGGGGGAATCTTCCAGGCCGCGGATGATATGCCCCCTCAGGGTCGGCCCCCTGATCCCGCCCCTGTCCTCGGAGCGCCCGCCCTGCCCGCGGCAGTCCATGGCCGCCACCGAATACCCAAGCGCCACGTAATTCAGCTTGTCGCTCCATTCGCCCGCGCTGCCGGCATAGCCATGAAATATGATGATTGCCGGGTGCGGCTTTTTGGAAGCCTTCGGCCGCAGGTACTTGGCGTGGATGCGGGCATCCTTCACGCCGGTGAAATACATATCAAAGCACTCTGCGCCGGCGGCCTGGAAGGAGCTCGGGACCAGCTCTAATTCGGGGCTGGTGGAGCGCATCTCGCGCAGGGCGCGCGCCCAATAAAGGTCGAAATCCCCCGGCCTGGGGTTTCGGCCGCGGTATTTCCTTAATTTTTTAACTGGCATGTCTGTGAGCGGCATTTTGTATCCTTTCGCTTAAAACAAATTTGACCGTAAAATGACGGCGGCAGATGTGCAAGGTCCGGGGCGGTCCAGGCTGCGCCGGCCTCTTCGAGAATGGCGGCCTTGAAACTCGTCGTCAGCCCGAGGGCGCGCATCCCGGCCGCCCTGGCCGCCCGGATGCCGTTCGGCGCGTCTTCGATGACAAGGCATTTTGCCGGCAATAGCCCCAATTTTGCGGCCGCGAGCAGGAAAATTTCCGGGTGCGGTTTTTTACGGGCGGCTTCGTTCCCGCAAATGAGCGCATCAAAAAGCCCGGGAGACAGGCCGGTCTCATTGAGATTGCCGTTCATTTTAACGCGGTCGGCGCTGGTGGCCACGGCCAGCTTCAAGCCCCGCGCGCGGCACTCATGGATGAATTCAGCCGCGCCCGCCAGCGGCTTCAGCTTCCCCCTGATGATTTCAAGGTAAATCTCGTAGGTGCGGTCCTTGTCGGAAGGCAGGTTAACCCGCACGCCGCGCTTTTCGGCCGGACCGCCCAGGAAGCGGTCTTCGCCGGTGCCGATGAAGGGGCTGAACTCCTCGCGCCGCAAGTCCAGCCCGTGCCGCTCCCTGAACATCTGCCGCGCGGCCTCGTAGATGAAGGCTTCCGAGTCGCACAAAACCCCGTCCATGTCGAAAATAATCCCGCAAACAAAATCCCTGGCGTTCTGTTCCATCTTTTCCCCGGCTGCGGTGAATGTGCTGGTATTTGAAATTGACATTCGCCTGCTTTTATAGTATAAGTAAAATATAAATCAATCATTTACATTGCCTGGCCTGGTTGCGCCGTGAAAACTAAAAAAAAACATAAACACGCCAGGATGCCCAAGGACCCATTTGCCTATATTGCTATGTGGCAGATGCTTACGTTCTTTGCCCTGGTTCTGCTGGTGTGGGTAAATGAACTCCGGGACTGGGCCGGACTGGTTTTTGACGCAAAGCCTTCCGAGGCCAACCTGTTCAGGGGCTTTATACTCACGGCTTTCGTTATTGTGGCGGCCATAGTAACCGTCGGTAACACCTTCATCCAGCAGCAGCGGGTGGTGAAGAATTTGATTTCCGTGTGCGCCCAGTGCCACCGCGTCAGGCTCAACGAAACCGTCTGGCAGAAAATGGAGGAATACATCGGCGAGCGCTCCCTGCTCACCTTCACCCACGGCCTCTGCCCGGAATGCACCCGGGAGCTCATGGAAACAATTGAAAAAAAGCCCGGGAGCGACGAAGCGCCGTCGGATTGATTTTCCGGAGAAAAAAATGCAGGCAGGGTTGCATTTTTCCGGGTTTGCGCTATGCTTGGCTTCCACTTTGTCTTCGCACAATGGGGGCGACAGGTTTCGACGCGGGAGTTGAAACACCAGTCGCGCGCCGAGGACCCCGGTTGGCCTCGTTAAACCTCCGGGAAAGACAAGATAAACGCTAATCAAGAATTAGCCCTCGCGGCTTAATGCCGTGACGTCTTGCCGTCGACCACCTGCTGGACGGACAAGGCGACGATAGCGGGTTAGTTCCTCCGCCGAGCGACCGGGCGTTGGAATGAAATTCACGCTGGACGCTGGTCAAGGCAA
Organism: Kiritimatiellia bacterium; assembly: GCA_041674125.1. Taxonomy (GTDB): domain Bacteria; phylum Verrucomicrobiota; class Kiritimatiellia; order JAAZAB01; family JAAZAB01; genus JAQUQV01. Next base: position 230 of record JBAYWJ010000045.1, on the reverse strand, counting down.
AGCCTGTCTGCCGGCCCGTGCCTGGACGAATAAATCAAAGACAGAACACGCGCGTAGAAGCTGGTGCGACGCTCAAGCGGACGGGGGTTCAAATCCCCCCGCCTCCATTCGACGCGTTCGCTTCGCTCACTTGCTCATGGCAGGCCATATAGTTAAGCGTCGAATGCCCTGAGCATTGTCGAAGGGCATTCTGATTTTGATTTCGACGCGTTCGCTTCGCTCACTTGCTC
>JBAYWJ010000044.1:0-15551 GCA_041674125.1 Kiritimatiellia bacterium | reverse complement strand
TTTACGAAGACGGCAAAGCCCTGGTTTTCATGGACATCGGCCCGATTGTCAAGGGCCACCTGCTTGTAATCCCGAAGGAACATTATGCCGACCTGGCGGCGACGCCGCCCGCCGTGCTGGCAGAGCTCATGGGAGTTGTCCGGAAAATCGCCGCGGCCCAGAAAAAGGCCCTCCGGGCAGACGGAATCAACGTCATGCAATCCAACGGCCGGGCCGCCGGGCAGGTGGTGGACCATATTCACTTTCACGTCATACCCCGCTTTGCCTCCGACGGCCATCATTGGAACTGGAGGGCGCAGAAATACGCCGACAGCAATGAAATGCAAAATTTGGCTGATAAGATCGTCAAAACATTGAAGGATTAGAAGGCAAACAGGCACAAAGTTATCTTAAGTTGTCTTTGCTCTTCCTTTGCGCCTTCTGCCGATGTGTCTTTTTGCCTTTCTTAAGCCATGAAAAACACAAGCTTTCATGAAGCGCTGGCGCAGATACTGGCGGAGGATGCCCGCTACCACGCGGATGCCTATTTTTTCATACGCGAGTCTATTCAATTCGCATCCAAAATAATGAAAAAGCCCGCCCGCGGCCCGCAGAGGCACTTCACGGCCGCCGAGCTGCTCGAAGCCATCCGCCAGTACGCCCTGCGCGAATACGGCCCCATGGCCAAGACCGTCATCAATTCCTGGGGAATTCACAATTGCCCCGATTTCGGCCAGATCGTTTTCAACCTCGTGAATAAAAACATTCTCCGGAAAACGGAAAGCGATTCAATCCATGACTTTGACCGCGGCTACGACTTTGAATCGGCTTTCCGGAATCCATACCTGTCATCCTGCAAAACGCAATGTCATTCCAGCCCAGAATCACCCCGGCCAAAAGCTTCAGCAAAGCCCGGGGCGGGCCCCTGATTGCGCATGAAATCCGGATTTCACCTGTCATGCCGGAACACCTCCGGCCGCCCGGCCGTGCCATCCGGACGCGTCGCGGCTGCGTTTTCCGCGAAAACAACACTCTGTGCCGTATTGCTCGCCTTTGGCGTCGCGGCCATGGGCACAGCGAGCTCCCAAGCTGAAGCCGGCGCCACCCGCGAAAATCCTGATGCCAGCAGTTCCGAGCCTTTGTCCCTGCAGGCGGCAGCCCGGCAGCTTGACGCCCTGGCCGAAGGCATAACGCGGCACCAGCTCGATAACGGACTGGTCTGCCTGGTCAAGGCGGACCGCTCTGCGCCTCTGGTTTCGATCCAAGTTTGGGTTGGCACCGGTTCCGCGCAGGAGGGCGAATACCTCGGAGGAGGGCTGTCGCACCTTGTCGAGCACATGATATTCAAGGGAACGCCGCGGCGTAAACCGTCTGATATTTCAAAGGAAATTGACGATGCCGGCGGGTCAATCAACGCCTACACTACTTTTGACCGCACGGTTTTCTGGGCGGACATGCCCTCCGAAAACTGGCTGAAGGGACTGGATGTTCTTTCCGATGCCGTGCTGAACGCTTCTTTCCCGGAAAGCGAATGGCGGCGCGAAAAGGAAGTTATCCGCCGTGAAATGGCGATGGGCAACGACAGGCCGGACACGGTGCTTTCGAAGCTCCTTTGGCGGACGGCTTACCTTGTGCACCCCTACCGCTTCCCGGTTATCGGGAAGGAGGAGATATTCAACACCCTTACGCGCGACGACCTGCTCGCATTCTTCCGGAAGCATTACACTCCCGACAACATGATCATCGCGATTGCGGGAGACATTGAAGAACACAAAGCCATTGCGGAAATCAAGCACTGCCTCGGCGCTGCCGGGCGGCACTCCCGGCCGCTTCCCAGCCAGACAACCGAGCCGCCACAGCTGTCGCCGCGCTCCGCCAGGCAGAGCGGGGCTTACAACATAGCCCGCCTGGAAATGGCCTGGCACACGGTCGGCTCCAGCCACCCGGATGCGCCCGCGCTCGACGTGCTCGCCGTCCTTGCCGGCGGCCTCAACAGTTCCCGGCTCGTGCAGGAAATCAAGGAGCGCCGCAAGCTCGCACACAGCATAGACGCCTGGTCATATACCCCAAAGGACGCCGGCCTGTTCGGCATAAGCGCCACCTATGATCCGGCGAAGGAGGAGGAACTTGTCCGGGCCATTGAAACAGAAATGGCCGCGTGGCGGGACAATACCCGGGGCTATGACCAGGATTTTTCCGCAAAAAGCACAACGAATAACGATCCGAGTTGTCATGGGAATGACAATCACAGAGAGTCCGCAGTACAAACTGAAACTAATACATTCACCGCCGCGGAAACGGACAAAGCCCGCAATAAAATCACGGCCGACACCCTTCTCTCTTTTCAAACCGCGCGCGGCATGGCGGACATGCTGGCCTCAGGTGAGTTTTATGCCGGTTCCCCGGAATATTTCAGGACATACCTCCGGCGCCTTGAAGGCGTAACGCCGGCATCACTGCAGCATGCGGCGCAAAAATACCTGTCCGCCTGCAACCGGAGCCTGGCCATTCTTTCCCCGGCCGGCACCAACACCCCCACCCCCGGAACAAACGTTCCGGCGCCCGAGATCAACGTCGTAAAAAAGGAGCTGCCCAACGGACTCGTACTGCTCTGCCGCGAGGATCGCCGCCTGCCGTTCGTGGAATTCTGCCTCGCATCCCGCGGCGGCCTCCTCCTTGAAAACGACTCCAACAACGGGATAACATCCCTCATGGCGGAACTTTTAACCCGCGGAACGGCCACTCGCACCCAGAAGCAGCTGGCCGAGGAAGTCGAAACCCGCAGCGGAGCCCTTCATTCCTTTTCCGGCATGAACAGTTTCGGCTTGAAGGCGCGCTGCTTTGCGCAGGATGCGAACTTTTTCGTGGAACTCCTGGCCGACTGCCGGCTCAACCCGGCCTTTCCGGAGGATGAAATCGCCAAGGCACGCGTTATTCAAATTGCCAGGATCGGACAGCAGCGCGAATCACCCTTTTATCTGGGCCAGGAAGCATTGCGAAAGGCCATGTTTCCAGACCACCCCTACCGCTTTGACACCGAGGGGTCGCCCGAAAGCCTCGGGCAAATCAACCGCGGACAACTGCTGGCGCACCATGCAAAGGCCACCGGCGGCGGCAACATGGTTCTGGCTGTTTTCGGCGATATTTCCTGCGCCACAGCCCTTGACATTGCCGAAAAGCATTTCGGCCGTGTGCCGTCCGGAAACAAGCAGGGTCCTGGATTCCCGGTTGGATCGGGAATGACAAACAATGCAGATCGCGCCCGATTTCCCGGCCATATCGAACTGACCGCGCCCCGCGAGCAGACGATTATCCTGGCCGGATTTCCCGGCCTGGCCGTTTCCGACGGGCGCAACGACGCGCTGGACATAATCCTGAACACGCTCAACGGTCTATCTTCCGACCTGATGATCAACATCCGCGACAGGAAGGGCCTGGCCTACTATACGGGCGCCTACCATCGCGCCGGCCTTCAACCGGGCTACATGGCGATTTATTCAGGAACGCGGCTCGATGCCGCCGGCAGGGTGAATGCGCTTATACTTGACGAAATCAAACGCATAGCTTCGAGGGGAGTAAGGCCTGAAGAATTCGAGCGCGCCAGGCTGCAAGCCGTAACCGGGCACCGCGAAAAGCTCCAGGTAAACTCATCCCTGGCAATGGATTGCGCGCTGCGCGAGCTTTACGGCCTTGGATTTGCGCACGCGCTTGAGACTGAAAAACGCCTCAGCCTCCTGAATCCGGAAGACATCCGCCGGGCGGCCGCGGAAATCCTGCAGGTTGGCAAGATGGTAACTGTGACGGTGAAGCCGGGGAAATGAATGTGGCTCGTAAATTCGAAGCACTAAATCCGAAATTCGAAACAATCTCAAATGACTAAATATTCAATGTTTGAAACAAATAATAGTATAAGAATTTTTCCGCCGGAGGCGGACCAGCCTGTGGCTGGGGATTTTGAACATTTTGATTTGTTTCGGATTTCGATATTCGGATTTCGGAATTAATTCATTTTTGGGATGAGCCCAAAACCATTAAAGGAGTAAAATACATGACGGAAAACAATGACATGAACAAGTACCTCTTCATCAACCTTGCGACCATGCTTTCCATGTCGGTGATGCAGCAGCTCGGCAAGCTGGTCAACCCGGCCGCCGGGAAGGCGGAAATCAACCTGGACGCCGCCCAGGCCACGATTGACACCCTTGACATGCTCGCCGCAAAGACCAAGGGCAACCTGGACAAGGATGAAGAGCGCATTATGCAGGAAACTCTCGCCATGCTGAAGATGAACTTCGTGGAAACGAAAGAAATGCAGAAGGCAGAAGGCAGAAGGCAGAATAAAAAACCGAGGGAGCCAGCAAAACCTGAGGAACCGGAAAATGCGCCCTCCGAGCATTCGGCACAGCAAAAAACAGGCACGAAACCCTCTTCAGAACAGCCCAAGGATGCCAAGTTCCACAAGAGCTACACCTGATCGAAAACCCGAAATTCGAATATCGAAATCCGAAACAAATTATAATGTTGAAATCACCAGCCGTAGGCTTGTCCGCCTCCGGCGGAAAATTCTTAAACTATTATTTGTTTCGGCACATTGAAATTTTAGTCATTTGAGATTGTTTCGAATTTCGGATTTAGTGCTTCGAAATTATTTATTTTACTGCGCCGTTCCGTTTACATCGGCCTCGTAGCCCCCGGCTTCGATGAAGGTGGCCTTCATAGTGCGCCCGGAAAGGGTGGTCGCCGCCGTAAGCGTTCCCTGCAAAACGCCCACGATCTGGACGCTGTAACCCTGCGAATATCCGGTGGCTGAAAACTGGGCCACAATCGGGCCGGTGGTCGGCACGGCCGACATGTTCGCAGGGTCAAGGTCGATCGGGTAGCCGCCGGTCGTGCGCACCGAACCTATGGTGCCTTCATACGAGCTGTTGCAACTGTCTATGATCTTGATCTTGTTGCCAGTTTGCTGGAGCACGAAAGCATAAATCGGGGTACCGTGGTTGCCCTGGGAGGGCGTCACGGTGCTCGAAGAGGAATAGTAGCGATAGGCGCCTAAGAACTGCGTCCCGCTGGTAATCGGGGCCGGGAAAGAAAGCACCCACACGCCTGTATCAAGGTTAAGGGTTCCCGAGGAACCGTCCGCGGGCGTGACCGTAAACGCAACGGTCCCGGCGCTGGCCGAACCAGGATCGCTGAACCGGTAGCCGCCGACGACGATTGTGGTCGATCCGGGAAGTGGCTTACCATTGGCCAGACGTCCCGAAAATGCGGTCGTGGTGCCGTCGCCGGTGGCCAGCAATTCGCCGGAAACGGTGTTGGTGGTGGTGGTGGTATTGGTGGTCGAACCGGACCCGGAGCCGAAGGTCCGGACCAGCACGCCGCCGTCGGAATTCTTGTAGTCCCCGCTGAAATCAACGAAATTTTCGCGGTCGTTCCAGGTGGTCGCCCCGCCGCCGGTCGACCACTCGCAGCCGGAAAAGACCAGGCAAAGAAATGGTAAAGCCAATAACGGCAATAATACTTTCTTCATATATTTTCCCTTCAGATTTCTCTCACTCGCTCGTAAAACTCGCTAGAGATCACAGAGAACACAGAAAAGAATATTGATTTTATTAGTTTCGCCAAGCGAAAAAAATAAAATCAATTCTTAAGCTCTTTCTATTTTTTCTCCCTGTGATCTCTGTGCGCTCTGTGAGAGAAATTTTCATCTTCCCTTAAGCGCCGGCAAGGCCGCCGGGAAGCCGAACTGCACCTGCATGGTCTGGCCGGACCAGCAGTAAATATACCATGTGCCCGAGGGCGGATAATACACGCAAATATCTGTCCGGCCGTCGCCGTCGTAGTCGCCCGGCACGGGAATGCAGCCATACCATCCGAACTGGCCGCTGACGAACTGGCCGCGCCAGGTCAGGATGTACCAGTTGCCGGTGGATGACTCGAACAGGGCGGCATCGTTGCGGCCGTCGCCGTCATAATCACCCGCAGCCGGCGTCATGGTCGGGCCTCCGAAATTGCCGGCAATATACTGCCCGACGTGGCGGTAATGGTCGAAGATAAAGAAGTTCCAGTTGCCGGAACTGGGTTCATACACCGCCAAGTCCCCCGCCCCGTCGCTGTTATAATCCCCCGGCACGGGTACACAAGTCGGGCCGCCGAAATTCAGGCTGAAGAACTGCCCTGACCAGGCGCTGTAGACGTACCACATGCCCTGGGCGGGATAATACACGGCCAGGTCTGTTTTGCTGTCGCCATCGTAATCGGCCGGCACGGGAATCATTTCCGAATCTCCGAAATTCATGCTGTAGCCCTGGCCGGCCCAGGCGTTGTAAAGGTGCCAGGCGCCGGTGGCAGGCTCAAAGACCGCAAAATCGTCGCAGCCGTCGCCGTTGAAATCGCCCAGCAGGGGCTGGGTGGCGGCATTGCCAAACGGCAACTGGTAGAACTGGCCGCCGGCGGTCATCAAATACCAGTCGCCAGTTGTGATGTCATAGACCCCGAGGTCGGTGCGGCCGTCGCCGTCGTAGTCGCCCGGGCTGCGGGCGGCATCAAAGCACAGCGGCCGGTAGCCAGGATAGCTGGCGGGATTAAGCGGGTCGGTCTGATAGCGCTTGATTTCGGCGCCGTCGGAGTACCCGTCGCCATCGGTATCCCATGCGGTCGGATCGAGCTGCTGGCCGGTCCGGGCGGAGAAGCCGAAGGAGGGCGTGATGTAATTCAACTCGAAATTATCGCTCAGGCCGTCGCCATCCGTATCCCAGGCGGCCGGGTTGGTGTTGACGCCGTCGCGGATGTACTCCTCGAGGTTGGTCTCTCCGTCGCCGTCGTAGTCCATGTCGCCGGTCTGGTCCAGGTTGCCGAAGTAATACATTTCCCATGCGTCCGGCAGGAGATCGTTATCGGTATCCTGGTCGCGGATGATCAGCTTGGTGCCGTCGACGAACATCGTGTCCAGCAGCAGGATGTTGCGCGGCTGGTAATCGTTATTCGGATCCCGGATAAAGCCCCACGATTCCCAGTATTTGTCGCGCTTTCCGCTGCGCGTTCCGCCGGCCGGGGTAACATCGAGGTAGGCGCGTATATAATAGCTGCCCTCGCGCAGCCCGCGCAGTTCGAAAGCGCCCTTGAGGGCTGTCGGGAATCCGGGTGCGTTTGTCAGCCGGATGCGCGCTTCCGGCTTGCCGCTGAAGCCGCGGTTATTAAAGGCTTCCACGACGATGTTGGAACAATCGGCTTTGCCGTGATAGTAAACTTCACCGGCGATCCAACGGGAGTTGGTGGAGCTCATGTTGATCTCAAAAGTCTGCGGCGCGGACCACGCGCTTTCCCCGGCCGGGCTCCAGCTTGCCACGCGCCAGTAATAAACGCCGTTGCCCAGCTCGCCGCCATAGAGCGGCATATCGGCCTGGGAAATGCCGTTGCGATCGCGGCAAGGCGCGGGCAGATAGGCGTCATAGACAAACGCCAGGCTGCGGTTGCTAGCCTGCCTTGCGATCTGCAGGTGGTACATGGTGGAATAGTAATCCATGGCCCACTTAAACTGGTTATCGGCATAGTTGAATATCTCGCCGCGCGGATAGGAAAGCACGGGCGTGCTGACCGAGGCCGGCCAGGTGATATCGAAAGTCCCCTGCTGACCGTTCATCCACCACTGGTAAGTGCCCGCGCTCAAACCGTAATAGCCGGCCAGCATGTAATCCCATTCGTGGACTATGTTGCGCGGCCAGCGCATGCTGCGGGTAATGATGTTGGGGGCACCGGGCGTCCCGGGAGTGGTGGCTTCGCTGAGCCTGTTGATGTAAACCAGATAATCATTCGTTCCAGCCGAACTCGCCGTCCATGTAAACCTTCCATATCCCGGCAATAAATCGGATAATCCTAAATTAATATACATATTGACAGGAGTGCTCCAGTCCAAATTAAATGGTTGAGAGTCGGCAATACCCATTGGCTCACCAACATCCCACTGGCCGTTGTCATTAACATCGCGAAAACCGTTCAAGTAAACATCGCCCTCTTTGATTCCTGTAATCTGAAAAGTATCCGCAGAAACATCCTGCCATTGATATTGAATTGTTATTATATCACCACTCCAAGGTGCATCCCAATTATTTGGAGCACCGGTTGGCCAAGTAAATGTATATGTGCCGGAAATATAGTCAAATTGAACGAAGCTATCAGCCGATACTGGTGTTGTATAATTACCGAAAAACACCCAATTACCACTGGAATCATCGCCAAAATCATAATCGGGAGCAACAAACTGATTATTACGGCGAATTACCCGCACACTCCCTCTAACGATATACCCATGCTGCAATTGGCCTGAATATACACGCGTGGTGCCATCCCCTAATCCAATTGTCTCGCTCGCTGCAATAGGCGCCCCCCCTTGCCCCGATCTTCCTGATGCAGCTGGTATTCCATCCATGCTATTAGTTTGAAAAGCTGTTATTATACATATACCATTTGTCAGATTACCCGAGTATTTTAAATATCCACCAAGTATCGGAGTCGGCAATGACGAAGCATCGTTCGGATCCGTCCCGGCCTGGTATTCGGAATAATTGCTCCAGCCGTCGTTGTCGGAATCCAGGTTTGCGTCGTAGTGGTAAGGATCCAGCCCGTGCTGGATTTCCCACAGGTCGGGCATGCCGTCGCCGTCCATGTACATTTCGCCGTAAGTGCGCGAATAGGGACTGGGGCGGCTGTCGTAGTCGCCAATGCCGTCGCCGTCGGTGTCGGAGTTGCGCGGGTTTGTACCGGCCAGGTATTCGGCGCGGTTGTTGAGGCCGTCGTTGTCCACGTCGCCCCAGGCGCCGTTGTCGCCCGTGGCATCGTAAGGATCCAGGTTGTAGAGCTGCTCCCACCAGTCGGGAAGGCCGTCGCCATCGGTATCGGTCGAATCCGGATCTGCGGTCAAGCCACTCAGCCAGGAATTCGTGGCCGTGCTGCGCGCGCCATACATAAAAACAAGATCGTAGATGCGATTACGGTTGAATAAATCTTCGTAATAAGGATTGGCCGGATTGACATAACCCGATAATGACGGAAACACGTTAGTGTTGAAGTGGTAACTGTCATCTGCGGCCGGCGTGATGGCGCGGCTGTGCCAGGCATGGTCGCCGGCCAGAACCATGTAATTATAAGTGTTGTTTATGCCGGTATACACAGTCGAGCGCATGGCGTAAGAATTCCACCATGTTATGGTCGGGTGCATGTCCTGGCTGACGGACTGCATCCCGTCCGGATAGGCGCCCTCTCCCGCACGGTTTACGTCGGGAACGTCGTCAAAGGTGTAATAGTTATAGATGGCGCTGTTGGTTATATCAGACTGGGTCAGGCGCCGATTCTTGCTGGCCAGGACTTCGGCCCGGGTGCGCGCACCGTTCCAGACGCGGATCTCGTCAATGCATCCGCCGAAATGATTGGCGGGGGCAGGATATAGATACCCGCCGCCGGCAAACGTGGGGACCGCATAGCCGGGCAGATCGTCCCGTGCGCCAACCATGATGGTATGGGCCGTCCCCAAGATGGTTCCGTCCGGCATGAGGACATTGAACCCGTTGGCTGGGACTTCAGCCGTACGCAGTGAAGTGCTTTCCTCGCCGTTGACATAGATGATAAGACTGGTTCCATCGTAGGACCCGGCAATGTGCGTCCAGTTGGTGTTCGATGTGATGCGGTGCCTGGTCTGGGCCTTGGCCTCGTAGTTCCGCAGGCTGCCGCGGCCGTTGTAGAGCACATAAGGCAGGCCGTTGGTGATCCCCATACGGAAGTTGGCGCCAACCAGATTATTACCAGGGTTCAGTGGATCAGCATATATTCCGGCTTTTTCCAAGACAACCTGGTTGGCGTTGCGGGTCGGGTTGTCCGGCTTGATCCAAGCTTCCACGCAAAACCGGGTTAGAGTGGACTCACTAAGTCTTGCCCGCGTCCGGGCCTGGCGCGTGAAATCATTTGTGCCGTTCAAATAAAGGGCTCGGTTACGGATCGGGTTGCGCTCGTCCAGGGGATTGATGCCGATCTGTCCGGCAGCATTATTGATTTCGGCATAATCGCTCACGCCGTCGTTATCCGTATCGTATCCCTCAACCATATCGAATTTAAATGGATAAATTGCATTATCATCCCAATCTTCCCACCACGGCACCAGCGTCATTCCCCCTATGAATTCAAACCTGTAGTTTCTTCTTGCAAAACTGGCCCCATCGTCCTGTTCGGTGCGCCAGATTGGCGTGGGATCAGTGTGGTAAAATGGCCGGTTAGAAATATAACTATATTCTTCCAAGTTCGGCAAACCGTCCCCGTCCGGATCCATGCCGTTCAGGCCGAAATTGAATGGGCCGACAATCTGCGTCATCTGACCTATACGCCCGTCCGGATCATGCCGGAAAGGATAAACATATTCGACAAACTCCAGAAGTGAATAAAAAGGACTCCCTGAAACGCCAAACTGATAACCCGGCACAGAAGGATCAGCGTCAACAATATCAACATTGCCATAGAGTATAGCATACGGGCTGTAATCAATTTCCAGAGCATACACACCCCGGCAGGGGTTGAGGCCATGGTAAACCTCCCAGTAGTCGTCCATGTTGTCGCCGTCGCTGTCGGCATTGTTAGCAAAGGGAGTCTTGTAATAGGGAGCTGAAAGCGGATCCAGCGGTGTTGACATGGCGGACGCGGCCGGATAGTTTGTTCTCAGGAGCCCCAAATTGGTATACACATTATTTTCCAGCATGAAACAAGGATCCGAAAGAAAATCCGGAGGAATAAATACTGTATTTTCCGGAGGATCTTCCAACGCTGAATCCCATGGCATGGCCCTGCGAACACAGAAATTGATATCCTGCCAGGACGGATCGCACAGCATCCATTCCGGCACTGTACCGCACCAGTATTCCTGGTAGTTGAGGAGGCCGTCGCCATCCGGGTCGGCGGAAGAGTCCGAATTCGTCACCGAAGACCCGGCATAAATTTCCCAGGCATCCGGCAGGTGATCGCCGTCAGTGTCCCAAGAAGACGGATTTGATCCCGGCTGTTCTGCTCCGTCAGCCAGGCCGTCCCAGTCGGTGTCGCGCGGGTGCGGATCGTTCGGCTGGGGCGCCACGATCACACCCGGATCAGTTGGCCAGAGTTTGGAAGGCCAGATGGCGGCCGTGCTCCCGAGCGGATGGGTGGCGTTACCCCATTCCTCGGCATTGGATAGATCATCATCATCCGCATCCGTGCCCGCATCCCCCGCGTTATTATCGTTCAGGCCCACATAAAGCTCCCAGCCATCCGGCATCCTGTCGCCGTCGGAATCCTGATTATTGGGATTGGAGTAGCTGTTACGGTTGAGGGCGAAAGGATCGTCGTTGACCGCAATCCTCTGCCCACCCGCATCCCATGATATGCGGCCGATATAATCGGCTCCCAGATACTCCTGGTAAATGGTATAGGCGATCGTATTGGGAGCGGCTTCATCGCCAACCATGTTTGTCCAGGCGGTGCGCGGGTCGAAAGAACACACGCCGGGATAGATGGCGGCCGGGGACATGACATATACCCAGTCATGTTTCTTGCTGGGGTTGACAAGGGGGTAATCGCCGGCTGAAAAAGCACCGCTCCCGTCAACATCCACCCAGACCGGGTAGCCGTTGGCGTAGGTCAGGCCGGCATTTGTCCCGAAATAACAGGTAAAGGCATAAAGATTCCCGGCCGCGCGGTTGGTCAGCGCCGGGGATGCCTTCAGCACCGTGTCCTGATACAGATCAAAAATGCCAGCTCCGGTTGCAGTATAAACATCCTGCCATGCGCCCGCCGGATTGGCGACGGTGCCGCCGATCCAGTAAATGTTCACGCCAAGCACCGTCCCGGCCATGCCGTTGGTCAGGATGCCCTGGCTGACCCATGCCATGAAATCGCCATCGGGGTTGAAGGCGCTGTTAGCGTAATCGAGCGCATTGCTATTGGAGCTGGGATTGATTCCTACTATTTCCCACCGGTCGTCCATTCCGTCATTATCGGTATCGCAGTGGGTGGGATCGGTCCAGGAGTCGGAATATTCCTCACTGTCAAACCAGCCGTCGCCGTCACTGTCATGGCCCTCGTCAATATTAACACCATATTCCGTGCTGCGAATCCATGATACCCAGCTCAAATTGGCGCTGTTGGATATGCCGGCATTATAAGCGTTCGCGGAGCGCCAATACCAGAAATAATATTTCCAACCGTCGGAAATACCTGTTGTGGCATCAGTGCTGTATGTATCAAACTTTTCAGGATTGCTTAGTGGATCATCACCGTATGGTGATGCGAAAACCGGACTGCCTGGTGGCATATTAGTGCGATAATATCCGTCAAGTCCGCGACACTCATAAAAATTGTTGAAGGCGTAACCCTTGGCATAGCCCAAATTATTTCCCGCCGGCAGCTCCCAATCCCCGTGCTGCAGGAGCCGGTCGCGCTGAAGCGGGTACCCGGGCGTTGACCCGCCGCGGCCGGTTACGGTGACAAGGCCGTTGGAGGCATTAACCGTAATACGCTCAGGCGGATTGGTAGATATTGATGGAATAAAGTCATTATCAGGATTATCAAAATGCCCATATGGAGTTTCTCTGGATTCAGCTGCAATTAAACCTTCTTGAAAATTATTGACTTCCCACTCATCCGGCAATCCATCACCATCTATATCGCCATAATTATCATATGGTTGATATTCGCGTGAAAAATAAAGCCGGATGGTTCTATTTTGATCCATCCTTACAATAATAGGATTATTCCTTGGATTTGCGTTGCCAATATCACCAGCAAATCTATAAAAGAAGTTTTTCCAGGCAGTGTTTGTGCTTGGATAAGCCTGGATGGTGACATTAGGAGTATATGATCTACTGAAATACCAATTTTCAACACCGTCAAAGTAAACATTTGTTGAAGGGAAAATCGTGTTTGATCCAACCCCAAGACCAAGCAAATTGGTTTCTGCCGACGTCACAACATGGACATTCAGGCGCCACCCCATTGTGTATGTTCCTTCAAAAATTGTTGTCACCAATGGACTGTTAGTCTTGGTTTGAGTTGGCGGAATAGGCGGATCGTACCCAGGCACTCTGTCTACATACTCAATGGTATAATTACCTACAGGAGCATTTGTTAGCAAAGCGTTGCCCGTACCGCTTAAAGGGCTGCTGCTATATGCCAAAAAATCACTTGGATAATCAATAAATTGCCATACACCATTTGTGGGATTTACCCAAACTTCAATGTCGCCAGTCAAACGCGCATATCTTCCCGTGACAGATGGATTTTCATCTCCGCTAATATTAATAACGCTGTCAGCCGGCGTTGTATATCCATATAAGTTACTAAAAGAAATTGAATATGATCCGGTCGGAATTGGCGATATGTTATACTGCGAGTCTAAATAAGATCGCCTGTAAGCACTACTGTTTGTTAATTCCGATGTTGTCGGAGGTACATTAAAATACCAAGACGCTTCTGAGTCATCAGTTATACCTTCGATCACAACAGAAAGGGAGTTTGTGTAAGGCAAATAAGTGTTAGTGATCGTTCTGTCACCGAACATATTAGAAAGGATTTGCGAAGAGGGAATATAATAATCTCTAACTGGTGAAAATTGGACTAAATAATCATATCCATTATTCAGCAAAACAGATGTATGGTGAGTTTGCCATCCTGGCATAGCTCCCGGTATAGTCCATCGTGCAAGACCTTGAACATCCAATGGCATAAAATCAACTGTAAGCCTGCTTTGCGCATTTGTGGTGTAGGAGGCAGAAAAGTCTAAATTTGTAAAACCTATTACCGCAATGTTTGTTTTTGTTTGATCAGATGGCGCAACATATGGACTGCCTATATCATTAAAATGAATCCTGTATGTCCCTACCACTGCATTATATTGCGTCGCGCTCCCAGTCCCGCTTGGCGCGTTTGTATAGTCATTCGGATAGGATGTAAATTCCCATGAACCGTTAGTGGGTGAAACTATTATCGTAATAGTCCCGCGGGCGCGCGTGTATTTTCCGGTAAAATTGCCCGCCGCAACACCGACGATTGTCTGGGTTTCGATGACTGGTGACGGACCGAAATATCCAGTCATAGAATGATAGGCCACTTGATATGTTCCGGTGGGAACTGTAGTATATTCTTCGTACCCAGCCCCGTTAGTACCATTATTAATGCAAGCTGTTGAGTTTGTAAATTCAGGAGGATATGCACGTATTGACCAAGCTGCATTTATCTGATTTGTATTTTGATCCACCGTGTCAATGTATAAATCATTTGTATATGGTTGATATGTTTCAACAGCCAGCACATCAAGCGGACTGCCGATTACAGCAATGCTGTTATTCGACGGCATATAGTGATCAACAATTCTACTGAATGTTGCCGCATAGGTACCTGTAGGAATCGTTGAAAGAATAACACTGTCTACGAAAGACGTTCCAAATGAACTAAAAGCACTTGAATTTGTATATTCTCTAGGTGGTGTCATTCGCCAACTTGCACTAGCCCCGCCTACTATGCCGTTAATTGAAACCGAAAGGGAATTGGAATACATGTAATAAGTGTTGGTATCATAATGGTCACTAGATACAATCCAAGTATCATTTTTTATTGGATAAAAGTCGCGAATTCGTTGAAATAAAATGGTATACGTTCCTAAAGGAGGCTCGCCTTCAATGTGAACCATATCGCCATTATAAGGTCCATGAGTAATCATTGCCACCGCCCACCAGCGCCTATGAGTTATGACTGTTTGATAAGCACTTTCATAATCCGCTTCAGACATAGTGTTATTGCTATAGCAGTTCAAAAGATAACTGAGACCAACGGCCTGCGCAGAACCACTTAAGACCGTAGCACAAAGCAACCCGGCCAAAATCAGGCCCACACCGCGCTGGATTTTCAGGTTCCGGTTCATGATGATATTGAATGCAAATAAACGTACCCTTACTGACAAATAAATATAACACCCGGCCTGAATATTTACAACTTATTTTGGCTTTTTTTTTTAAACTCTGGATTCCCGATTCCGCAGGCGGATCGGGAATGACAGCCCCCTACTCATCCTTTTCATTCCGTTACTACAATCCCCCAAAAACCCATGTCTTTCCCGGTCAACCCGTCGCGGGCAGAACCGGGAATCCAAGATCCGGAAAAATCATCTGGATTCCCGCGTTCTCCCAGGCTTCGCTGAAGCGCTTCGCCGAGGCGAGCGGGAATGACAATGACCAATGCCGTGTGTCATTTTCGGTCCAGCCGCCTTCAATGCCGTCATTCCCGGGCCGGACGCTTCGGCCGGAACCGGGAATCCAGTAGGGCCGGTTTTTCCGCAACGGCGGATCCGCTTTTGGCGGAATACCGGCCATAGCTACTACATTCCAATCATCTGGATTCCCATTTTACGCCTAATAGCAGTTCTTTTTCAGTATAGTGAAGAACCTTGCGGTCCCGACTCGAAGAGGTCGGGACAGGGCATCTTTGGTAGGGCGACGGCCTCCGGGCCTACTCCGCCGTAGTAAAGCCCTTGGCTACGAAGGCTGGACCGCGCCGCGGCAGGGCGGGAC
>JBAYWJ010000043.1:0-15591 GCA_041674125.1 Kiritimatiellia bacterium | reverse complement strand
TTGGCGTGGACCCACAGCCTCTGCGCGAAGAAAAAAAGGATCATGAAAAATAACAGCCCCAGGGCGAGGTATCCGATCGCGGGGATGGACAGCACGATCGCGTTCAGGACGCCGTATTCGGTGGGCTCGTAGAACGACTGCCAGAGGAATATAACCACCAGCCCTGTAATGACCGCCGGCAGGTAAAAAATGGTGCGGAAAAGAATCTTGCCGCGGGGTATTTCCTGGAGCAGCACGGCCAGAATGACCGGCGGGAGGAAGGTCAGGCCTATGACGAGGATCGAGTAGCGCGCCGAATTCCAGACCGCCTGCCACCATTCCCTGTCCCAGAGGACCATGCCGAAATTGTCCACCCCCACCCAGGGCGAGCCGCCCATGATCTGGTAATCCTTGAAGGCCAGCAGGGAGCCCATGCCGAGCGGCAGGTATTGCCAGAAGAAGATGGTCAGCAGGGCCGGCGCGAGGAGGATGTAGGCCCAGAGGTATTTTTTCAGGCCCCAGCCGGCGGGCTTGTCGCCTGCGACGGCCGGGCCGGAGAAAACCTTGGCAATCTTCCGGAACACGAGCGTGTAGGCCCCGACGATCAAGGCCAGGACGATGAAGGCGGTCAGGCGCCTTTTCAGTATTTCGCGCGGCGAAAATATGCCGATCATTTTCTCGGATGTTTGGCGCACGGCATCGTCAAGAAGGGCCTGCAGCTGCTTGAGACGCTCTTCCTTCTCCAGGGAAAGCTGGCCGCTCAGCATCATTTCTTCAGCCTTCATGATGGGAATGGTCATCTGGTTGTAAACCATCTGGCAGTTTTTGCCGTAGGGTTCCGGCTTTCCGGTTTCCAGGGCTATTTCAAAGCATTCTTCCCAGCCCTTGGGAGCCATGCGTATAATGTCCTCGTAGCCGTACATCCTGAGGTATCTTGGGTTAACAAAACGCCCCATGCCGCCCTCGACCAGTATTTTAGTGCGGATGCCGACCGCTTCGGCGCTGTCGGTAAAACGTATGTATTCCCAGGCCGCATCCCTGATGACCGGGTCTTTCACGCCTGCGAAAATACCCTGCATCTGGGAATTGATTTCGCCGCCCCGGTGGCCGCCCGGGCCTTTTGGCACGGCAACCGTGCCGGTAATGTCAGGGTTGATGTCCGCAAACATTTTTTCGCCCATTTGCGAACAGTTGAAGGCTATCTGGCCTAATTCCCATTTTGTGTATCCGCCGCCTTCCTTGTAGGCGTAGCCGTAACGTTTGCGGCCGTTCTGGTCAATCCAGGGTTCGTTGCAAAGGCGGGTGTAAAAATCAAGGGCGGTAGTTGCCTCGGGAGAATTGAAAACGGCCTTCCATTCCTTCTTTTCCCGGTCAAAAACCATTGCTTCTCCACCGGCCGACCAGAGAAATGTTACCCAGAACCAGCTTTCCTGCAGGCCGCGGCCGAAGATTATGCCGTAGTTGCCCTTCTCCGGGTCGGTTACCTTGCGGCATATTTCATATAAGTCATCCCAAGTCCAGTCGTTGTTCGGGTAAGGAATGCCATGGGCATCAAGAATGTCCTTGCGGTAAAACATGACCTTGCCCGATATTCCGCCTTTGGGCATTGCCCAGACATGTTCCTGTCCATCGGCTCCTTCACGCTTAATGACCGGCCAGATTTTAGGATGTATCCTGAAATTTACATCTTCTTTTGTCAAAGATGAGAAATAGCCGTCTTCGGGAAGATCGAGGGGGTAAAGAAATTTTTGTTGAATATAAGTGTCGGATTGCCGGAAATTGACATAGATTATATCAGGAGATACACCCCCGGCAATTGCCATGAGAGGCCTTGCATCCATGCCGAAATTTGGAATGGTGATGCCCGAAAATCTATGCAACTCAATTTCCACACTGTCCCATGGCTTTTTTCCGTAGCGGCCCGGGTCTGCCCGGTATTTATCCTGGTATCGCTCCGCGAAAATTTTAGGGAAACGGCGTACGAACTCCTTGATTACTTCAACATCAGCCTGGTTGACCGGGGAAGGATTCGTCGGGTCGGGCAGCTCGTAAAGTACAAGATGTATAATTGTCCTGCCGTCCTTTTCTTCAACATAGCCTCCGGCATTTGCTTGTAAAACACCTGCAAACAGGGCAAGCAAAAGCATTGATATCTTGAAGTAAAACATGACACTATTTATAATTTTTTTCATTGAAACTGCAAACTCAAAATGCGTAAAATGCAGCAGGCTAATTTACAAATTAGAACGGAATTGTATAGAAATATTTTTATCATATTGTAATATTTGCAATAATATCAATTTTAAGAAATTTTAAAAAAAAATTGACAAGGAGCCTTTGAAGAGTTATACGTTTAATTCTCTGTAACTAATAAAAAGGTGATGTATGGCCAAGGTATTACTCGTTGACGATGAGGCCAGTATTCTCAGCGTTCTAAGCGTTTTGCTCAAAGCTGAAGGATATGAGGTGCTGCCCGTAGACAATGGCGAAAAGGCCATTGAGCTGATAAAATCAACGCCTTTTGATTTAATGATTTCCGATATTCGCATGCGCCCGGTTGATGGAATTGCCTTGTTAAAGGCCGCGCGCGAAACCAGGCCAACCATGTCGGTTCTCATGATAACCGGATATGGCACCATAGAAACAGCGGTAGAATCCCTGAAATACGGCGCTTTTGACTACATTACCAAGCCTTTTAAGGTGGATGAGCTGCTTATCACTGTCCAAAGGGCGATAGAATACAATAAGACCATCAATGAAAATATCGATCTTAAGGCACAGTTAACAGGCAAATACCGGTTTGAAAACATAATCGCCGAAAGCCGGTCCATGCGCAATGTCTGCGAAATGATCGACAGGGTGGCGCCTACGGATGCGACGGTGTTGATTTACGGAGAAAGCGGCACAGGTAAAGAGCTGGTGGCTCAGGCGATACATTCATACAGCAGCAGAAAAAATAAAAAATTTCTGCCATTAAACTGCGCGGCACTTCCGGAACCATTGCTCGAATCTGAGCTGTTCGGCCACGTTAAGGGAGCCTTTACCGGTGCTTCGACTGATAAAACAGGTCTTTTTGAGGTTGCTAACACCGGGACAATTTTTCTTGACGAAATAGATTCCATGCCATTGAGCATTCAGGCAAAGCTTCTGCGAGTGCTTCAGGATAAACAGATTAGGCGAGTTGGCGGCAATGATCCCATAACGGTTGACGTAAGGGTTTTGGCGTCAACCAACACCAGGTTGGAGCAAAAAATAGCCGCCGGCACTTTCCGTGAAGACCTTTATTATCGTTTAAGTGTTATCCCCATTGAGATCAAGCCGTTACGCGAGAGACCGGAGGATGTACTGCCCTTGGTATATCATGTCCTGCATCATGAATTGGGTACAAATAAAGAGCTGCCGACTATTGAGCCGGATGTTTTAAAAATAATAGAGCAATATTCATGGCCCGGTAACGTAAGGGAGCTTGAAAATGCGATAAAACATGCTCTCACTTTTGCGAAAAATAATATTATTTCAAAGGAATGTCTGCCAGGAAAGATGATTCAGGTTGTAGGCGCTGGCGGAATCGATGTCAGGCATGAAACATTTAAGGGAAAATCATTAAAAGCCTTCTTGAGAATGAAGGAAAAAGAATATTTGGCTGATGTTTTGAAGGATACCAATGGCGATAAACAGAAGGCCGCCAAGTCATTAAGGATAAGTTTGGCTACTTTATACCGTAAATTACCAGAAAAACAGGAATAAACAGCATTGTTATCATTATTTAGAAAATGATAATAATGTTTTTGTGTTTTATTAAGCTATTTATTTTATTATTGTTGATTTCTTTAAATGAATCAAAGAATGTGGTTGTTTTTAGCAATAGCATACTGTTTTAATCTGATTTTACAAAAACAAAATATTGGCACGTATTATGCTCATTTAATAAACATGTTGTAAATAAAACATAAAAGGGAGGTGAAAAGGCAAACGAAACCTGTTCGGTATAGATAATGACAATAATCAAACGTAATGTTTGTTCAAAATTAGATGGAGATATAAAATGAAAAAAGGTTTTACCCTTGTAGAAATTATGATCGTGGTGGCGATCATAGGCCTCCTGGCCGCGATCGCGATCCCTTCATTCATGAAGGCGCGGACATCATCCCAGAAGAATGCCTGCATCAACAACCTGCGGCAGATTGAATCGGGCAAGGACCAGTATTCCATTGAAGTCGGCCGCACGAATGGATGGACTTTTGGTTCTGATGATGCAATAGCCTTCAGTAACCTGGTCGGCGTTTCCTCGGGTTATATAAAGATAGCCCCGGCCTGCCCGGCTTCGTCCAGCGATTGCGCAAAAGGGACTCTTGACCGGGCGGTTGCTGACTATTCGGTCATGGCTATAGGTTCCAATCCATGGTGCAGGGTTTCAACTGATCACCGTCTGTAATGGATGGAAGAAAAGGCTGATACGGGTGCCAGCAATGCCTGGTTAGCCTGAGAATCATAAATGGGCTCTGCAGACCGGAGGGTTTGCAGGGCCCATTTTTTCATTTCATTCAATGAATCCGGCCTTGCGCAGTGTTTCTTCAGTGATTTTTACCGGCGGCATTTCATCCCGCCCGTGCCGGCCGGTTCCATGGCCTTTTTGTTGCCCAAGCCATTGAAGCACGTACTTTCCGATCAGGTCCGTTTCCAGGTTGACCGTGTCGCCCGTTTTCAGCTTACCCAGGCTGGTGTGTTCAAGGGTATATGGGATGATGTTGACTGCAAAAGCGGTGTCCGTCAGGGAGGAGATCGTCAAGCTTATGCCGTCGCAGGCAACCGAGCCCTTGGGAACCATCTGGCGCAGGAGGGATTTATCGCATCTGAATTGCAGCGTGCATTCGCTGCCTGCGGCGGCTCGCCCGGTCAGGGTTCCCAGGCCTTCAACATGGCCGGAGACAATATGCCCGCCCAGGGGTTGTCCCGCCCGCAAGGCCCGTTCCAGGTTGAGTGAGTCTCCGGCAGCTTTTGCTCCGAGATTGGAGCATTTGAGAGTTTCCCTGAGCGCATCGCAATGAAATCCATGTGCGGTTATCCGCGCGGCCGTGAGGCACACGCCGTTGACCGCAACGCTTTCGCCCTCCGCCAGCGGCGGATCCCAGGGGCCGGTTTCAATGACAAGGTGCATTGTTCCCCTGACTGTTTGTTTCGCAGCCAGCCGCCCGAGTTTCTGGATGATGCCGGTGAACATGGTCTTGATCTATAAGGTTGTTTAGACTGTAGGCTGAAGGCTGTTAGGGTTTCAGAAATTACTACAGTCTAAAAGTCTACAGCCTATCTGCCTTTCCTTGGTTTTGCGCGAATCAGGATATCATTACCGATTATTTTCTGATCAATAAAGCGTAATTTCGGGGCTTGGGCCAGTTTCCAGCCGGTTCCGCCGACTGCCGGTGGAGCGTTTTTGCCGCCGATTATCAGAGGGGCATAGATAAAAAGGTATTCATCCACCATTCCTGCGCGAATAAAAGAGGCGGCCGTTTGTGACCCGCCCTCGCATAAGACATGCAGTAAACCGGTTTTCCCGATTTTATTCATTAATGCTGTAATGGATATTCTGTCTGATCCCCGAACAGATGGGAAAATCCATATTTGCGCGCCCTGCTTTAGCCATGCATTGCGCCGCGCCCTGGGACAGAGGTCGGTCGTGGCCATGATGGTCCGACTTGTCGCGGCGTCATTCAAAATGCGGGCATTTCCTGGGACGCGCCCCCGTGCATCGATGATGATTCTATACGGCCTGCGTCCGCCGCCGGGCCTGGGCAGCAGGCATGGATTATCGGCCAGCACGGTCCCGGCCCCGACGAGGACCGCATCGGCCCGCCGGCGCAAATCGTGGACAAAGGCGCGCGCCTTCTTCCCTGTAATCCAGCGCGAACAGCCGCGGCAGTCCGCGGTTTTGCCGTCGAAGGACATTGCCATTTTCAATGACACGTAAGGTTTGCCGGTGAGAATCCATTTTTTAAATGGAGCAATAAGCTTTTGCCCTTCAGCGCGGCACACTCCTTCAATGACTTCAATGCCGGCCTTTTTCAGCATTCCAATTCCGCGGCCTTGATGGCGCGGATTTGGATCAATGGCGGCTATGATGACCGAGGCTATACCGCTTTTTACGATGGCGTGGACGCAGGGCGGCGTCCGGCCGTATGAGGAGCAGGGCTCCAGGGTCACATACAGCAGCGCGCCCCTGGCGCGGCGGCCTGCTTGTTTTAGGGCGATGATTTCGGCATGGTCCCCGCCTGCCTTGCGATGGTAGCCGGAACCGATTATGCGCCCGTTTTTTACAACAACCGCGCCCACCGGCGGATTGGGGCGCGTCAAGCCTTCACCTTTCCTTGCCAGTTCCAAGGCAACTTTCATCCAGAACTTGTGTTTTGTTGTTGAGGAAGATATCATCTTCTGATTCATTTTTCGTCTACCATCATATTACGATACATTATAGATGAAAAGGTCAAACTCTCCATGACTGTAACGCACGACAGACCAATGAAATCAGGAAATATCATTGTTCTATCCATAATATTAGCGGTTACATTACTTTCTTTTGCCAATACCACATCATTCGACTTCATCGTGTCTGATGAGGAAAAGTATGTTGTTTTAAACCAGAACATCAGGGATTTATCGCTGTCTGGAATTGCCAGAATATTTTTGTCAATGGATTTGAATTTGTATACTCCCCTGACAGTACTTTCTTTTGCGGTGGACTATGCATTGTGGGGGTTGAATCCGGCCGGATTTCATGCTGTCAACCTGATTCTGCATTTGCTTAACACTTCAATGGTCTTCCTGGTTTGCATCCGCTTGACGCGCAATACGATCGCGGCAGGCATCGCGGCCTGTTTGTTCGGCGTTCATCCGGTCCATGTTGAGTCTGTCGCCTGGATTGCAGAGCGCAAGGATCTTTTATTCACGTTTTTTGCCCTGGGCGCGCTCCTGCTATATGATATTTTTCGGAAATATCCCGGGAAGCACTTTGTTCAGGCGGCAGGAATAATAATGTTTCTGTGCTCTTTGCTGGCGAAACCTCAGGCGGTGGCTCTTCCGTTGGTTTTGTTTTTCATAGATTATTTTTATGATGATGCGTTTGATTTAAGGCTCAGCTTGCGGAGGATATGGCCGTATGCCGCAGTTGCGCTCATTGCCTGTTGTATGACGGTGTATATGTCGATTATAACCCAACAAGCCGGGTTTTCTGTTGATAGTCCTATAAATGCCTATGCCTGGTGGAACAGGCCGTTTCTGGTAACCTATAGCATATGTTTTTACATCGTGAAATTGTTCTGGCCGTTTAATCTTACGGCCTGGTATGCGTGTCCGGATGAAGTTAATGGAATGCTTCCATACTTATATTATCTTTCGGCAGTGTATACGGCAGGGTTGTTTTTGGCAGCCTGGTGGCTTTGGAAGCGCTGGAAAAGGCTTGTATTTGGCATATTTTTCTTTTTGTTGATGCTGTTACCTGTGCTTCAGATAATCCCGTTCGGGCTGGTAATAGTAGCCGAGCGTTACGCCTATATGTCGTCAATCGGAATATTTTTAATAACAGGGCAAGCGATAGCAAAACATATCCAAACACAACCAGCCTCTCGTAATCTGTGGTTTACAGCGATTATCATTGTTATTTCCGGCCTGGCATGGTTGACATATGAGCGCAACAAAGATTGGAAGAATAGCGAAACTCTTTATTCCGATATCATAGCCAGGAATCCTTGCATTGCTAACGCCTATAACAACCGTGGCGCGGCGCGCTACCACGGAGGTGATTATGCCGGAGCCGTGAGGGATTATGACGAAGCTCTCCGGCTTGATCCGAATCATGTAAATTCATTATATAATCGCGGGATGTTATGCGCAAGGGTGGGGGACGCGAACGGTGCAATCAGAGATTATAGCGCTGCAATAGCGGCCAATCCTTACTGGGTAGAGGCATATCATGGGCGCGGTCAAGTGCTTGAAGCGATGGGCGACATCAAAGGGGCGCTGCGAGATTATAGCGAAGCCATCCGTATCAACCCTGGGCATGAAATAACACATGTCGCCCGTGGCGCGCTTAGAAACAAAAAAGGACAATATGCGGACGCCATGGTGGATTTTGATGCCGCTCTTCGGCTCAACCCATATAACGCCATTGCCTATAAAAACCGGGGAGTGGCCCGTTACCAGAAGGGTGATTATGCCGGTGCCGGGCGTGACTATGACGAAGCTATCAGGCTTGATCCCGGAAATGCCGAGGCTTATTTTAACCGTGCAATTATGAGGACGAAAACACATGACCTTACCGGGGCGCTCAGTGATTACAACACCGCGTTGGTCGCTGACCCGCGCCATGCCGGGAGTTATCAAAACCGCGGTCTTTTGCTGCAGGATTTGGGCGACCTTCTTAGGGCAGAGAGAGACTTTTCAAGCGCCATTGCCATCAAAAATGATTACGACAGCGCATATCTCGCCCGGGGTACATTAAAAGCCGGTCAGGGGCAGTATGAACAGGCGTTAATCGATTTAAAACATGTCGTCCAACTCAATCCGACCAATGCCGTTGCTTTTTTCAATATGGGAAAGATCTATCTTGCATTAAGCAATAAGGTTGAAGCCGGAGTCTGTTTTGAAAATGCACGCAAGTTCGGATTGCAGGTTAGTTCCACTCAAACTGCCAAATAATTATTCCAACGTTCTGCATCTACCGCACAAGCACTGATTTGCGTATCATTAGAAAAAATATCATGTTAGGCGCGCCACGGCCCGGGTGGCCTGCCCTTACCTACACAGCAGGCCGGATAAGGACGCGTTAAACCTTTACCCGCGCTTACCAATGCATGAGCAATCTTCGTCATAGGCTCATGAACATAGGGCGTGGTGTATGTTTTTCTTTCATTCATTGTTTTTTTGACTATATTAGTTTTAAGTTAAAAGACAAAAATATAATAAGATTATTGTTACCCTTCAGTTATGAGGGGCGTATTAACGCTGTCATTCGCGCCCGCCTGCAGTCGCTACGCTCCAGCATTGCGGGAAGGCGAAAGCGGGAATCCAGTATTGATTTTACTGGATTCCCTACCTTGGCTTCGCCAGAGTGCTTCGCCGGGGCGAGTCAGGTCGGGAATGACAATCAGCCCTCATAACTGAGGTTACAGATTTTTGTCGCCGGACATGCAGAATCATAGTTATATTTCAATCAAGAAAAATCATGTGGTTGCGATGGTTTTGGCGGTTACGTTTATCGCCTTCATCAATACTCTTTCATTTGATTTTACCAATTCGGACGAGGAAACTCACGTAGTCCTAAATACACGAATCCGCGATTTATCGTTATCCGGAATTGTAGTCATTTTCTCGTCAATGGATTTGAATTTATATACGCCATTGACGACCCTGTCATTTGCCCTGGACTATGCCATGTGGGGGCTAAATCCATTCGGCTATCATGCGGTCAATCTATTACTCCACCTGCTAAACACATGGCTGGTGTTTCTGTTTTGCCTGCGATGGTCGGGTAGGCTTGTGGTGGCGACCATTGCGTCCTGTCTTTTCGGGGTTCATCCCGTCCATGTTGAGTCGGTTGCGTGGATTGTCGAAAGAAAGGATCTCTTGTTTACGGCCTTTGCCATGAGCTCGCTGTTATTCTTTGAAAATTATCAGCAAAAACCTGAAAAACGTTTATTGTATGCGGCGAGCGTGGTCACATTTATTTGCTCCCTGCTTTCAAAACCGCAGGCGGCTGCTCTGCCTGTGATCATGCTGTTGATGGACCATTTCCGTGGAATTGAGTTCAGGCATAGTCTTGGCCGGATATGGCCTTTTTTGCTGCTGTCGTTTGCCATATGCGGAATGACTCTTATTGTTTCGGTTTTTAGCTTTGACCAAGGGAATTATTCATACAGTTATTCTTGCGCATGGTGGAATCGCCCTTTTGTAGTAACGTATGGAATTTGTTTTTACATTGTCAAGCTCATCTGGCCTTTTGGGCTTCCGGCCGTTTACGAATGTTCCAATGAAATGATGGGTGTAATGCCACTGTTTTTTTATCTATCGGTCTTTGGAGTGATATTTTTAATTGTTGTTGTCTGGCAGTTATGGCATAAGCGCCGGGATCTTATCTTTGGTGTTTTGTTCTTTTTTTTAATCCTTCTGCCGGTGATCCAAATTGTTCCATTCGGCCAGGTCTTTGTGGCCGAGCGTTATGCCTATATGTCATCCGTCGGGATGTTGTTATTCGCCGGCCAGCTGGCCGGCGAATTTATCAACCGGCATCCGGCATGCCGTTATCATTTGTTTGCCGCCATTATCCTTGTAGTCATTGGCATGGTTGCGCTGACTTATGAGCGCAACAAGATTTGGAAAGACGGTCTCACTTTGAATTCGGCCATCATCAGCAGAAACCCTAACGTTGCCTTAGCATTCAACAACCGGGGCGTGGCTCGCTTCCGCTTGGGAGATACTGACGGCGCCCATCAGGATTACAATCAGGCCGTCCGGCTTGATCCGTTGTATGCGAAGGCATTCTTTAATCGCGGAATATTACGCAGCAGCATTAATGACATTTCCGGGGCCGTATCCGACTACAGCATTGCCATTGCCATCGATTCAAGATATGCCGAGGCTTATCATAATCGCGCCCTCCTGCTTGAATTGCAGGGTGAAACCAATGCGGCGTTGCGGGACTTTTCCAGCGCTGTCCTTTATAAACCCGACCTGGAACCATCCTTCGTGCTCCGAGGCGTAATCATGGCTGAGCAGAGACGCTACGACCGGGCTCTGGCCGATTTTAAGCGCGCCATTGTGCTCAACCCGACCAATGCAGCCGTATATTTTAACATGGGAAAGGTTTATCTTGAGATGACTAATTATGCCGCCGCCAGATTGTGTTTTGAAAATGCAAAAAATCTTGGCCTCCGGATTGGCTCAAGTCAAACCGGAAACAGTTCAGTCCGTCATTAATAACCGCGGAAGCAGCAAAAGTCTGTTTGTAAAACAAGTTTCATTCCTCTTCCAGACGCGCCACGGCTTGAGCGGCCAAAGTAGAGTTCGGGTCCAGGCTCAGCACATGGCGCCACTCGATCAGGGCTTCCGGGTTTCTATTCAATTTTTCAAGGGCTATGGCCCGGTTAGCCCTCGCCCCGGGCAAATATGGGGCAAGGCCGACGGCATGATTGGCGTCGCTCAGCGCACCTTGCGGATCATTCAGCGCGACTCTAACCATGGCGCGGTGGCTGTAGGCTTGGGCGGATTTGCCATGGCTGAGTTCAATAGCCTTTGAAAAATCATCCCTGGCCGGGGCCGCTTCCCGCAATTCATAGAAAGCCAGTCCGCGGCTCATGTAAGCACGCGCGTTTTGCGGTTCAAGCCTGACGGCCATGTCCAGGTCGTCCAGGGCGGCCCGCGTGTCGCCCAGTCTTGAACGCGTGGCGCCGCGCAGCAATCGCAATTCTGTCCGGTAAGGGGCCTGTTCAATCGCAAGCGAAAGGTCGCGATCGGCCAGCGCAAATTCGCCGGCGTGATAATATTCGCAAGCCCGGTCCTGCAGGGGCAGGACTGCGTGCGGGTACAGGCGCAGCACGTCTGTCCAGATGCTGAGGGTGTCCTTCCAGACCAGGCAGCGGTTGAATGTGTGCCAGCCTGCGGCCGCCGCGATTAAAACCAGGGCGGCGATGGATAAAAACACCATTTTATTTGAGCGCCTTGCGGCCGCTTCGATGCCGAGGCCGACCAGTAAACATAAGCCGATGGAGCTGATATAATTATACCGGTCGGCGATGATAAAGGTGCTCACCGGCACCAGCTGGAGGACAAGAACGATATTGGCCAGGAAGAAGAGCAGGCCGAAAAGAACCAGCCGGGAGCGCCGGAGCGCAACGGCAAGCAAAAAAGCAATGAGAAACACCGCGGCGATCCCGAGCAGGATTTCGCGCCAACCGGTTTCGGGGCAGGGGTGATAGGCGCAAAGGCGCAGCGGGACAATAAAGTTATAGAGGTACATGCCCAGCGCATAGGCCGCGGTCGCCAGCCGCTCGGCCAGCGGCGCCATCGCCCCGCCGGAAGGCACGTAGCCGCGCGCCTGCTGGGTCAGGATGCTGACGGCTCCGAAAACCAGGCCCAGCGCGAAAAACGGCATTTTTTCAAGCCAAACCTTTTTATCCCTCAGGGACCTTCCCTTGGCGAAATCAACCAGCAGCAGTGATAGCGGCAGAGATACCGCCATTCCTTTTGACAGGATTGCCAGCAGGCCCAGCGCGAGCGTCATGGCGTATAACCGCCAGCGGCGACTGCGCAGGAAAGATTCATGGCAGAGCAGGGCCAAGAGGTAAAAAAACGCGTATTGGACGTCTTTCCTGGAAGACACCCATGCCACCGATTCCACGTGCACCGGGTGCAGCCCGAACACCAGCGCCGTTGCGAGGGCCACGCAACCGCCGGGGACAATTTTCCTTGTCAGGATGAAGACGAATGCCGTGTTGGCAAGGTGCAGGAGCAGGTTGACAAGGTGATACCCGAACGGGTTCAGGCCGCCGAATAAATAGTTGGCCGACAAGGTCAACAGGGTCAGCGGATGGTAGCCCTCGCGGCAGTGCAGGAAAAGGCCGAGCACGTCCGGGACAGTCCATTTCGCGACGGACTTGATGTAAACCGGGTCATCCAGGTTGAAAAAGTTATTGCCGAGCGATGGCAGGTAGGCAATCAAGGTCAGGGTTACAACCGCGGCCAGGGATACGGCCGGCGAAAGCCTGAAGGGAGACGAAGCGCTTGAACGCATAGGCAGACCAGTTGGCATTCCCGGGAACATCGCCGGTCATGATCCGTTTATATTGCCGGGGGGTTGCGGCTGCGCCGCTTCGCGCATCGGCCGCCGCAGGTCGCGGAGCGCGCGGTCCAGGATACCATTGACGAACTTCCCGGATTCATTTGAGCTGAAATCCCTGGCGATATCCACCGCCTCGTTGATCGAGACCACCGGCGGAATATCGGGGCGGAAGAGCATTTCATAGAGCGCCAGGCGGATAACGTTGCGGTCGACGGCGTTCATTCTCTTGATTTCCCAGTGTTCGGCGTAGGACTGCATGAGCCGGTCGATCTGGTCCACGCTTGCGAGGACGCCGCGGATGAGATCTTCGGCGAAGGATCTTGATTTCCTGTCGGGATTTTTTCCGGCCCAGAACTCATGCAGGGCCTGCCCGATTTCGAGCGGATTGAAATCGTTCTGAAAGAGGAACTGGACCGCCCATTCTCTGGCTGAGCGCCTTTTGGTCATGTGTGGAATAAAACTAATAGCATCCCATAGGATGCAGGTTAATAGGCCGCAGGCTGTTAGACTGCCGGGGAAGCCGCGGATAAACACTTCATCCTGGGGTCCCTTACGGGACGCCACTGAATGCATTTCATTATTTCCCGGCTTACCTGATTATTCTGACTACTGACTACTGAATGCTGATTTCCCGGCCTCACGCTTTCATGCTCTTCAGGAGGGAAGCCATTTCGATCGCCGAAAGCGCAGCGCTCCAGCCGCGGTTGCCGGCCTTGGTGCCGGCCCGCTCGATGGCCTGCTCAAGGTTTTCGGCCGCCACGATGCCGTCGATCACGGGTATGTTTTCCTTGATCGAAATTTGCGAAAGCGCCCGCGCGGTCTGCGAGTTTATCAGGCCGGCGTGGGGGGTGGCGCCCTGGATGACCACCCCGAGGGCGACGATGGAATCGTATTTTTTTGTCGCGGCCATCTGCTGGACCGCCAGCGGTATTTCGAACGAGCCCGGCACCCAGGCGACCGTAACGGCCTCGTCGCGCGCGCCGTGCCTCTCAAGGCAGTCCAGCGCGCCGCGCAGGAGCTGCCCGGTGAAGAGGTCGTTGAAACGGCTGATGACGATCCCGAATTTAAGCCCGTCGGCTTTCAGCATGCCGGAAATTTCCTTCACTTTCATGTGATTCCTCCTTAATAATTCAGCGAATAGCGGGTGGCGTTTAGCGGTTAGGATTAAGCACCTTATAAAGCATGCTATCCTTTAATTATTTTATTTCGCCGAGAGCTATCCGCCATCATTTCTATCCGCTCCACGCTATTTCTTACAGCAGGTGCCCCATTTTACGCTTTTTTGTCCGCAAATATTTCTGATTATACTTGTTTTGGGGGGATATCATAGCAATTCTTTCAACTATTTCCATGCCGTAACCCTCGAGCCCGATGATCTTACGGGGGTTGTTGGTTATGAGCCTTATTTTCCTCAGGCCCAGGTCGGCCAGGATCTGCGCCCCGAGGCCGTAATCACGCAGGTCGTCCGCGAAGCCGAGCTTGCGGTTGGCCTCCACCGTGTCCAATCCGTTTTCCTGGAGTTCGTAGGCGTGAATTTTCTTGGCCAGCCCAATCCCGCGCCCCTCCTGGCGCATGTAAAGCAGGACGCCCGACCTGTTGGCGGCGATCATTTTCATGGAATCGTGCAGCTGGTTCCCGCAATCGCAGCGGAGCGATCCGAAAACGTCGCCGGTCAGGCATTCGCTGTGCACCCTGACCAGGGCGGCCTTGTCCTTCTCCGGCTCGCCGAAAACCAGGGCGATATGGTTGTCATTGTCCGGGATGGAGCGGTAGAGCTTAAGGTTGAACAGGCCGAATTCGGTTGGCAGCGCAACCGAGCGCAGCAGCTCAACCAGCTTTTCGCGCCGGCGGCGGAATGCTATCAGGTCTGACACGGATGTGATTTTCAGGCTGTGCCTGGCCGCGAATTTGAGCAGGTCCGGCAGGCGCGCCATCCGGCCGTCATCGCGCATGATCTCGCAAATGACCCCGGCCGGCTTGAGGCCGGCCAGGCGCGCCAAATCCACCGCCGCCTCGGTGTGGCCTGCCCGGCGCAAAACCCCGTTTTCGCGCGCCTCGAGCGGAAAAACGTGCCCGGGGCTGATGAGGTCGCCCGGGCGGGTCTGGTCGGAAACAAGGGCCCGGACAGTCCGCGCCCGGTCGTGCGCGCTGATGCCGGTCGTAATGCCGTGGCGGGCATCCACCGATTCCATAAAGGCAGTTTTGAACATGTCGGAAGGTGTTTTCAGGCCGCCTATCTGGAGGTGCGCCAGCCTGTCTCCGGTCATGGCCACGCAGATCAATCCGCGCCCGTATTTGGCCATGAAGTTGATGGCCGCGGCGCCGGCCTTCTGGGCGGCGACGACCAGGTCGCCCTCGTTTTCGCGGGATTTGTCGTCAACGACAATCACCATTTTGCCGCGACGCACGTCGCTGACGATGTTTTCCACTGGCTGGAATGCATTTTTCATGTTGGGCATGCTGGAGTCAGCGTTCTTTGGTATTCAATAATCGTATGCAACCACCGTCGGCGCCAGCCGCCACTGGCGTTCCGCGGAGGCGATTTGCAGCGCCTGGGCGCAATAATGCATGAGCTCGGCGGAAAATTTGCGGCTTTGGTTTGAATTGGCGGGCAGGTTGAGGATCCTGCCGGAAATGTATCCGGCGTTGGTGATGCCCAGCGCGCCCTGCCCGCCGGACGCATCCCAGAGCACGGCAATCTCCTTTATCAGCGCGCGCAGCGTGCGCCAGATGGCCAGTTCCAGGCCGGGGTTCAGGAAAGAAAAGAGTGTGCGCAGATTCAGTAT
>JBAYWJ010000042.1:0-15591 GCA_041674125.1 Kiritimatiellia bacterium | reverse complement strand
GACCCGCCTCGTGAGCCCGCGCGCGTCCCAGTATTCCAGTACGGGAATCGAGTATTTCCTGGTGGTCCCGAGCACGTCCTTGAAAGCTCCTGACTCGATCATGCCGCGGGAGGAGATGTATTCCTTCAGCTTGCGCCCGGAAGTTTCCAGGTGTTCACTGTGGAGTACCACCTTGTCCGAGAGCACGGCGATATCGCCGGCCTGGGCCAGGTGGTCAAAGACCGGGTCCAGTTCCGCCGCCGGAGCCCCGAGCAGTTGCGGAAGCTCGTCCCGGCGCGGCGAGGCAAAGCCGGTCTTGAGGTATATCTCGCGGATTGCCCTTGCCAGGCCTTCCTGCCGCGGCGAAAGGCGCGGGACGCGCTGCGGGATATGCAACCCGGCAGTTGTGGAGGCGATTTTGCCTTCCGCCAGGAGCTGTTCGATGGCCTTCTCCACCAGCGCGCGGTCGGTCTTGAGGTCGCGGAATAGTTCCTTCCGTGAAAAAGCTATTTTAAGCGGCGAGGCATCGTGCAGGCGGTTGAGCCGGGCCATGATGTCTTGCAGAACTGCCCGGAATACGCGGGCGGATGCGTAGTTTTCGCCCGGCAGCGCCACGGCCAGGCCCCGCCCGGCCATGGCCAGGATGTGTTCGCGCGCGGAGTCGAGGCTTAGAAGAGCGGCCTTGGCCAGGTCAGCTATGGCCTGCGGTGTATCTTTTCCATTATCGAGGATATACTGCAGGGTCGAAAGCGGGTCGCGGAAGGCTTTCTCGCGCTCTTCCACTTTCCCGGTCCAGTTGCCGCGCGAGCGGCGCATCTTGGCGTTATCCTGCGAAATAACGTTTCCGCCGCCGATGGTGCGCGCCGGATTAAGGGAGCGCACCACGAAAAAGTCGCCGGGAGCAGCCACGACCGGCCGGTCGAGCTGGAACTGCACGCACGTTTCGCTGCCCGGGGCCGGGGCTGTAAGCCCCGGCATGATCATATGGCCGGTTACATCGGCCGTGCCGACGTGGAACCGTATGCCTGAGCGGGTCTTGAGCGGCCGGGGCAGGCCTGGCAGGAGGTGGAGCCTGGCGTTGACAATGCGGGTCGTGGACAGGTATCCGGGCGTGGCGAGCACAGTGCCGCGCCCGGCTTCCTCGCGGGAAAGGTTCCCGAGGCGGATGGCAGCGCATTCGCCGGCCTTGGCCTCGGCGGCATCCGCGCCATAGACCTGGATGCCGCGCACTGTTTTCACGGCGGCCTGCGGCAGAAGCTCAAGGTTTTCCCCGACCCTGACCGTGCCGCACCTGGGGATCCCAGACACAATCGTCCCGATTCCCTGCTTGACGAAGGAGCTTTCCACGTACATGCGGAAAGCGCCGCCGATTTCCCTGCGCCGGGAATGGTTGATGGTTGCCAGGAGCGCCCCGTAAAAGACGTCGAATCCCTCGCCGGTTTTCGAGGATACCGGCACTACCGGGCAGTTTGCCAGGAAGCTGCCGGCCGTGAGTTCCCGGATCTGGAGCGCAACCTCTGCGACGCGTTCCGGTGCAACCAGGTCAATCTTGGTCAGGGCCACGAGCCCGGAGGATACGCCCAGGAGGCGGACGATATGAAAATGCTCGAGCGTCTGCGGCATGATCCCGTCGTCCGCGGCCACCACGAGCATGACGACGTCAATGCCTGAGGCTCCGGCCACCATGTTGTGGACAAAACGCTCGTGCCCGGGCACGTCCACGAGTCCTACCCGGCGGTTGTCCGGCAGGCGGCAGGTGGCAAAGCCAAGGTCAATCGTCATCCCGCGTGCTTTTTCCTCGGGCATCGTGTCACAATCGCACCCTGTAAGCAGCTTCACCAGGGCGGTTTTGCCGTGGTCGATGTGCCCGGCGGTGCCGATGGTTAGGGTGATTGTCTCTCCGGGTGCGGGCGCGCCGCCTTTCTGGACCTCGATGTTCATGCCTGGCATTCGGTTGCTTTTGTTGCATGCCCGAGCGCCCTCAGGATATCGGGCAGGTCTTGACGGGCGACGGTGCGCATATCCAGGATGACGCGGCCGCCGGCCACGCGCGGCACCACCGGCACGGGAGCGCTCCTTAAGCCCCGCGCCAGGCCATCGGCCGACAGCCGCGGCGCCCTGAGCCTGAGCGAGAAGGAAGGCATCTTGTCTTCCGGCAGCGATCCCCCGCCGAGGTAGGAAACATCTTCCGCGGCCGCAACCTCCCAGGCCGGATAATTGGCTTGGATTGATTTTTCAAGCTCCAGCGCCTGCGCTTTCATCTCGTCCGGGCTTTTGGCCATCATGGCGTAGAGCGGGTGCTTTTTCGCCAGCAGTTCCGGTTCCAGGAAGAGCCGCAGGGTGGCCTCGAGGGCGCCCAGGGTCAGCTTGCATACTCTCAGGATCCTGTAGAGCGGGTGGGAGCGGATCCGTTCGATCAGCGCGGAGCGGCCGACGATCATCCCGCCCTGCGGGCCGCCGATGAGCTTGTCGGTGCTGAAAAGCGCCAGCGCGGAACCGGCCCGCAGGCTTTCGCGGACGGTGCACTCGTGCGGCAACCCGAATCTTTCCAGGCCAATAAGCGCGCCGCAGCCCAGGTCGTCCACGACGGGCACCCTGCGCTTCGCGGCGATTTGAGCTATCGCGCCAATCCCGGCTTCTTCCGCAAACCCGATGATTTTGTAGTTGCTCCTGTGCGCTTTTAGAACCAGGGCGGTTTGAGGCCCCATGGCCCTCTCGTAATCCCTGAGGTGCGTCTTGTTGGTGGTGCCGATTTCGCGGATGATGACGCCGCCGGCCTCCATGATGTCGGGCAGGCGGAACGAGCCGCCTATCTCGATCAACTCGCCCCGGGATATCACGACCTCCCTGCCGCGCGCCAGCGCCGTGAGCAGGAGAAATGTGGCGCCGGCGTTGTTGTTCACGACCAGCACATCCTCGGCGCCGGTGAGCTTACTGGTGATTTCGCGCAGGCATTCTTCGCGCCGGCCGCGCTTGCCGGACTGCATGTCCTGCTGGAGGTTGCAGTAGCCGGCCAGGCGCCCGAGCTGTTCCGCCGCCGCCTCCGGCATCACGGCGCGGCCGAGGCCGGTATGCAGGATGATGCCGGTGGCGTTTATAGCGCGTTTGAGGCGCGGCTCCGCGCTGGCCGCGATTTGCGCCGCCGCCCGTTCCAGGACGGCCTGTGCCGGGCAGAGGACGGAGTCGGCCCGGCTGGATTTGCGGATAGACAAGCGCAGCTCTGCCAGGGCGTTCCGCACCGATTGAACCACGGCAGACCTGCCGTGGGCTTCAATCAGCCTGGCGGCTTCCTGAAGCTTGAGCACCGCTTCCACGGCGGGAAGGGCGCGGGCCGGGTTGTTAAAGTCACTTTTCATTAGACACTTGCAATATTCTGGGAATTATTATACCGCGCGGCAATGCCGTCAATATCAAATATCGCCGGAATAGTGGCGTGGAAAGGCCTCAGGCATCTGGTGGTAAATTTGTTGTTGCGCCGCTCGTCTGTGCGGCGGTCCGATCCGGAGCCGCACAACGCCTCCCCGCTCAGTTGCCGCAACTGCGCAGGTCAGGTAAGGCGTTGTGCGCTACAGTAATTTGCGCCCAAGACTTACGTGGTGTGGTAAGGCCTCAGTTTCTTGGGTATTTGGGTTATCACCGCGTAATTTGATGGTTTGGAAAATGCGCGCCGCATTTCGTTCGAAAAATTTCCGGCGATTCCAGCCCATCTGTTCCGTTGCCGCGCTCGCGCATACACGAGTATAGCGCTTCACTCGGCGTCGGCACATCTGAGCCGGACTGGCCGGATTTTTTCGAATCCCTCGACAAGCTTGGGAAGCGAAATGCGCCGCGCGGATTCATATCGCGCCCTAAAGACTCCGGGCGCGATACTCGCCCGATTAGATCGCGGCAGGTGTGGCGTGTATCCTGCGCCACGCGGGATTTAAGACGAGTTCTGATGGAACAGGAACGCGTAACGGTCGTGGTGTGTCTGGAAAAACTTGTCCGCCTTGAATGTTTTCGATATGATGCCTGGCGGGAGTGAATGGCGCCTGGTGGCGCTCCTGGTCTTCAAAACCTGTGTGGGGCTGTAATAGGTCCCGGGTCGGGTTCGATTCCCACTCGCTCCCGCCAATTTTGAGATAGGTTCTTCCCTGGCAACGAAGCAGGGTACTGAGAAAAGGCTTTAAATCGCATTCCTTCATCTCTCCGCGCAATTTGCCTTACCCGCTGATCCCGGCGTTATTGCCGATGGCGCCGGTGGGACAGGCCTGCTGGCATTCCAGGCACTCGATGCATTCGGCATTGCGGTTGACGGCGCGTCCGGTGCGGCTGCAGGCCTCGACCGGGACGCTCATCGGGCAGGTTTTGTCGCACGCACCGCAGTGGGTGCACTTGGAGGGATCAATCCGGATGGCAAAGAGTGAAAATTTGTTGGTGAATGCCAGGAGCGCGCCCACCGGGCACATGGCCTTGCAGAACCAGCGCATGTTGAAGACCACCAGCGCCAGCACGAGCACAAGGACCACAAGGCGCAAAAGCCGCCAGAGGTCAATGGCCCAGTCGCGATGGGCGATCATGTCGGGAAGGGTCACTTCCATGGTGGCCACGGGGCAGTAGGCGCAGAAGAAGTAAAGGACGTCTTTCCCGGCCCAGTAGGCCACCGCGCCGACGCCGGCGACAAGGAAGATATATTTGAGCCAGCGCAGGGAAAGGTTCCATTTCGGCTTTGGCGAAGGTATCCGGTACATCAGGTCCTGCAGGAGGCCCATGGGGCAGATCCAGCCGCAAAAAAAACGGCCAACCAGGGCGCCGAATCCCGCCATCAGTCCCAGCGCCATCCAGGGGATAGAGTGGAACTGGATATATTCCGATATGGTGTAGATCGGGCAGTTGAACCAGGTCAGGGGGCAGGCGTTGCAGTGTATGACGGGCAGGCAGATTCCGCCGAAAAAAACTGTACTGGAGGCGAAAAAAGTCAGGTTGCTCGTCAGGAGGACGGCGGCCAGGATTTTCACAAAACCGCGCTTGCTTGTGAGGGAAAAACTCATCGCAGCGAGGAAAGAAGGGGATTACTTAACAGCTTCAAGGCTGACAGTGATTTTCTTTCCGAACACTCCCTTCTTGCCCCCGTCAACCCAGGCTACAGCCGTGTATTCGCCTTCTTTGGCTACTTCACCGAAGTAGCCCCCGCTGCCCCCTCAGGAAGGGCACATTTTATCGAGCGGCATGGACTTTTTCTCGACGACTTTGCCGCCGGGGTCAGTGATGTAAAACCGCGCCGTTCCGCCGCTCACACGTTTTAAAAACTTTTTGCCGTTGGATTCCTTGATTTCGTACAGGGCGCAGGTGATGCGATAGGGCACTTTGCCGGATTTGGCATACCTGGTCTTTTCCTGCGGCGTGAGGTTTCGCACGCCGAAGGATGCCTGGAACTGCAGCTTATCCCCGGTCTTGGGGTTGGTCCATTCGGACTGCAGGGCTGCTATCTGTTCCTCGCTGAGCAAAGATTTATCCGCGGCCTGTTGCGCGATGGCATCCGGAATAAAAAAAGAAGACGCAGCCGCAAGAATGGACCAGCTTAAAAAAAAGCTTGATGCTCTACGTGATACCGCTCTCATCATGATTCCCAATGAATATCCAAATAATTTTCTTTTTATACACATTGTTCGGAAGAACTGCAAGTTATATCATCAGAAAAGTACGATTAAATCACCGGTCAGGTGTTTCCGGGCGGCGTGGCCGCGGGCTGGCGCAGGAACGGGGTGTCCACGACCTTGTGTTCAAACGGAAACCACGGCCACTCGATCCGGACGGAGCATGATCCTTTGACCTGGTCGGGTATTCGCCCGGAATACCCCGGCGAGCCCCCTCAGCCAAACTCGAAGTTGCCGCTCCAGACAACCTGGTTGGCGGCGTTCAGCACCCGGAACATTGGAGGCAACCCGTCCCTGTTGCATTTTATCGTGTAAATGTTGCCGGCCCGGTCGGCGCAGGCGGGTGACAGGCTGATTTTTGAAGATACGGGCGCCCAATCCATATTCGCGGCCAGCAGGAAGGGCGGCCCGAGCCCCAGTTCCTGCACGGCGTCTGCGGCCGCAGCCATGTTGGTTTCGTTCCAGAAGCGGATGGAGGCGGTCCATGGCTTTCCGCCCGCGTCCTGCGCGGTAAACCTGCACTCGCTGATTGCCAGGCTGCCGGCCGGCACGACCAGTGTGCCGTTTGAGCTGGAGCACCGGTAGCTCTTGCCAGAATCGTCACGGAAAACCAAATCAACTTCGCCGGAACAGGCCATGCGCAGGATGGAGGTCTTGCCGGGGTGGGTGGCGGGGTCAAAAAGCCGGGCCTCTCCGAGTCCGCTTCCGTATCCGTGGCTGATGCGTGTGGCGGTGTAAATTAGGCCGCCCATTCCGATGGCCAGCGCAAGCGACACGCATCCCCATACGATGGCCAGTATCCGCCAGTTCCTGGCGCTGGCCCAGCGGCGCCGGTGGCCGACCACGGCAAGCACCAGGGGCGCGATCCAACCCAGCGCGATTATCACAACCGGCGCCAATACCAGGATTGCCATGATGATTGTCGCGGCCTGTTCCAATCTTTGCCTCCTCGTTGCGGATGCGGCAACAAAACGCCCGCCAAGCTTTATTACCTTCTGACAGTAGCGCTTTGCCTGCATGGATGCAAGAATGAATTTGACAAGCACGCTGCCGCTATCTACCGTGGCGATGGTAAAAGCATCATTTATACATTGAAAAGGCGGACAAAATGAAACCAAAATGCGGTTGCAAGCGCGGGCGCACGGGTGCTTCGCCTCTCGATTGGTTCGGGGAAATGGTATCCCACTGCTGCGCGTATGCCGCGGCCGGTAAGAAAAAGGGACGCCCGCTGGTGGGCATGACCTGCGAGTACACGCCGCGCGAGCTTATCTTGGCCGCGGGCGGCATGCCGGCCTGCCTGTGCGGGGGCGACGCGGACATGGTCCCGGCGGCGGAAAAGATCCTGCCTGCCAACCTCTGCCCCCTCATAAAATCAACATTCGGTTACAGCGCCCGGAAGGCGAATCCGTTCCTTGAAATGGCCGATCTTGTCGTCGTCGAAACAACCTGCGACGGCAAGAAAAAGATGTACGAATTGCTGGCCGAAAGCCGCCCCATGCATTTGGTGGAGTTGCCCCAGAAGCCGGATGACCCCGATGCGATGCGGCACTGGGTGCGCGAGCTGCGGAAGCTGAAAGCCGCGCTCGAACAGCGGTTCAGGACAACAATAACCAAGGGCAGGCTGAACGCTGCCATAAGGCTCATGAACCGCGAGCGGCGGCTGCGGCGCGGCCTGGCCGGCCTGATGCGGTCCGATGCGCCCCCGCTGACCGGGCTCGAAATGCTAAGCTTTAAAACCATCATCGCCTGCATTCCCGCCGCCCTGGACCAGATGGAGTTGGCCATCCGCCTTCTGCCGGGCCGAAAGCTGGACCCGCCGGCGCATGCGCGCGCCAGGGTC
This sequence comes from Kiritimatiellia bacterium, assembly GCA_041674125.1. Taxonomy (GTDB): domain Bacteria; phylum Verrucomicrobiota; class Kiritimatiellia; order JAAZAB01; family JAAZAB01; genus JAQUQV01. The sequence continues at coordinate 8,136 of JBAYWJ010000042.1, read as the reverse complement.
ATGCTCACCGGGGTCCCCATGCCGCACGGGGCCGAGCGGGTGGTGGAGCTTATCGAGGCCAATGGCGGCTTGGTGGTGTGCCAGGAAAACTGCACCGGCCTCAAGCCTCTCATGGAAGATGTCCGGGCCGGGAGCGGGGATCCTCTTCAAGCCCTTGCCGAAAAATACTTTCATCTGCCATGCTCGGTGATGACTCCCAACAGCAGGCGCTTCGAGCTGCTGCGGCAGCTCGCCTTGGAATACCGCCCGCAGTGCGTGGTGGAAGTGATCTGGCAGGCCTGCCTCACATACGATGTTGAATCCTTCTATGTCAGGAAGCAGGCCGTGGAAAGCCTCGGCCTGCCGTACCTGAGGATAGAGACCGACTACTCGCCTTCCGATTCGGCTCGCATTGCAACCCGCCTCGAGGCGCTTTTTGAGACCATCCGCGGCCGGGCCGGGCAAATGAGGTGCGGCTGACATGTTTTATGCCGGCATAGATGCGGGCTCGCGGACGATCAAGGCGGTTATTATCGAGGGCGGGTCCCTGCGCATGCTGGCCGGCGGGGTGGTGGATCAGGGCCTGAGGCAGGCGGCACTGGCCTCCGGCCTGCTGGCCCGGGTGCTGAAGAAATGCGGCCTCGGCCGGCGCGATCTGAAGCGGATTGTGGCCACCGGGTGGGGGCGTGCCGCCCTGCCTTTTGCGGGCACCACGATCACGGAGATCACCTGCCAGGCCCGCGGAGTTTTGCATGGCAAGGCCGGCGCTGAGACCGTGATCGACATCGGCGGCCAGGACAGCAAGCTGATCAGGCTGGATTCCTCCGGCAATGTGCGCGATTTTGTCATGTGCGACCGGTGCGCCGCCGGGACCGGCCGCTTTCTCGAAGTCGTTGCCGGGCGGCTGAACCTCGACCTTGCCCGGCCGGCCAGGGCGCCCGGCCGGCCCGGCAGGCACATTGCAATCAGCAGCACCTGCGTGGTGTTTGCCGAGACTGAAATCATAGGCCTGATGGCTTCGGGCGCGCGGCCCGCGGACATCATGGCCGGGGTTAGGAAGGCCATCGCCGCGAGGATTGCAGCCATGGCTGGCTGCGAAATATCCGGGCCGGTTGTCTTTACCGGCGGCGTGGCGCTGGTGCCCGGCATGGCCCGGGCTCTTCAGTCAGCCCTTGGAGTGTCGGTGAGAGTCGCCCGCAATCCCCGGCTTACCTGCGCCCTGGGGGCGGCCATCCTGGCCGCGCGGCCGGTTTAAACGAAATTTCAAAGGCACTCGCGCCGCCGCGTCTGCCGGTTTGCTTGCGATCATCTCTCCGCCTGGCGGGCCATAAAAATCATTTTTTCCTGGGCGGCCTGACAATCCCGTTGTGCTTCATGTACTTTTGCCGGAATTCCTCGAAAACCTTGTCAGATTCCGGGCTGAAAAACATCTGCATCCAGTTTTTATTACAGCGGTCGTGGTTCTTTGCAAATTCGTCCGTCAGGGCGCCGCCGCGAGCGTCGGAGAGCCAGGCGACCGTGTAGGTCTCCGCGGTTTCGCAGCCGCAGATTTTGCCGGCGTAAGCATCGAAGAGGTCAAGCTGGTCGGGGTAGGGTATCTGGCAGGCGTGTTTACCGGCGGCTTCCAGCTTTTTCTTGAAAAAGCCGGTCGTGTCGATGAACGCATCCCAGCGGTCGTAAAACCGGCCCAACTCCATCATTGAGGGGGAAAGCGAGCAGAGCAGGCTGCCGTTGTAGCCCTTGGACTGCGCCTTGTAAAAGGCATGCTTCACGAGGAGGGTCGTGCCGGTGTGCTCGAAGGTATAGTCCACCGCGGCGTGGGTGAGGACCACCTCGGGATCCTTTTCCAGGATCAGGTTCGCCACCCGCTCGACCTGGGCCGGGTCGTCGCAGGCGGTCATGATGGTCGGAATGGCGGGGTCGTAGCAGTCGGGTGCGGGCATGCCGTAGCGCAGGTCTATTTTTTTAAGGTTCCGGTCAGTATAGTGGCGCTGGGCATAATCAAGATGGATCGGAACGGTATGGAATAAGTCCCGGGCCGAGTTGGCGGCTTCTTTTTTGCGCTGCTGGATTTCATAGTACCAGGGCACCATGTGGTTCAGGCGCTCCTTGGAGGCGGCCCTGGTTTCTTTCTCGGTGATCCATTCCGGCATCTTCGAGAGGCCGGCGCGCTCGCCCTTGATTACTTCCGACCATCCGCCGGACATGTTGTTGGTTGACTGGACGTAGATGATGTCGTATTTGAACTTCTCATGATACTTGAGCATCGTGGCCCCGAAGTTGAGCTCGATGTCGTCACAGTGCGCGGCAATGACCATCAATTTGTTTTTACCCATTTTTTCCTCCAATATTTATGCCGGGGCATGGTTTGCAAGCGATATACGGGGGATAGTCTTAAAAGGGGGTGGACATGTCAAGATCAGATCAGATATACATTGACATGCCGAAACAATCCGCCACACTTTCCATGCAGGAAATGCCATAAACAATGAAAGTCAAAAGACCGGGATAAGAAAGACGGGCAAGAATCAAAATATTTTATTCCAGACATGAGGTGCGTAAAATAATATGATAATGAAAACAGCGCTCGTTCCAGTCATCGGCATATCGATGCTGCTGTTGTGTCCGGTTTCCGGAAACGGAACTCCCCCGACGTCGCGCGAGCAGACGATTGTGCCGGTCGCCGTTGCGCCGGGCACGCCGCCGGTGGCCCCGTCAAATGTTCCCCTTTACGCGGTCCATGGCTACAGCGCGTGGCAACTGGGGGCCGGCACGAACGAGGGTCGGAAGTTCGACCTGATGCCGGCCGGCTACACAGGAGCAAACAATTCGGTGCGGCTTTTGTCTTTCTTCTCCATGAGCGACATCCATATCACCGACAAGGAATCCCCGGCCGAGGTGCCCTATCTCGGTTGGAACGCGGGTTTTCTTGACGATGGCCTGGGCGGGCTTAATCATGCAGCCTATTCGCCGGTTATGTTTGCCACAACCTTCCGGCTCGATGCCGCCGTCAGGACCATCAACGCCTTGCACCAGACGACTCCTTTCGATTTCGGCATTAGCCTGGGTGATGACGCCAACGCCTCTCAATATAACGAGCTGCGCTGGTTTATCGACGTCATGGACGGACAGTATATCACGCCCAGTTCCGGCGCGCACGCCGGCGCCACCAGTATAGACTACCAGATGCCATTCCAGGCCGCCGGCCTCGATCGCTCCATCCTCTGGTATCAGGCCATCGGCAACCATGATCAGATGTGGATGGGTATAGGCTGTCCGACGACCCCGAAAATTCAGCAAGCTTTTGTCGGCAGCAACATCCTAAATATTTCAACCAACGGTCCGTTGTTAACGCCGGGGGGATCAGAAGGGACCGGCATGTATGTGGGCGTTGTTGATGGGACCACTCCCTGCGGCGCCGTGATTGGGTGGGGCTTGACGAACCTTTTTGCTACGCCCCCGACCGTCGCCGCCGACGCGAACCGCCACTCTCTCACGCTGGATATCTCTTCGCCCACTAACTACATTAACGAGTTTTTTAACACCGCGTCGTTTCCGCAGGGGCACGGCTTCAGCCAGGGCATCACCGGGAGCCTGGCGGCCTGCTATACGTTCGAGCCGCTGACGAACATGCCGATCAAGGTGATAGTGCTTGACAATACCTGCAAGTCGAATGAGGTGGGCCAAAGCGCGTCGTTTTACGGCGACGGCTGGGTTGACGCGGCACGCCTGGCCTGGCTCACCAACGAGCTTCAAAAGGGCCAGGATGCGGGGCAGCTCATGATCATCGCGTGCCACATCCCAATCCTTCCGCAAGCTGATCTCTTCAACACCAACCGTGTCGCGATGTTCTACGATCCCCAATCCGAAACGAACTTTATCGCCACGCTCCACCGTTATCCTAATCTTCTCCTGGTGATGGCGGGGCATCGCCATATGAACGTGGTAACGCCATTTCCTTCACCGGACCCATCCCATCCGGAATACGGCTTCTGGGAAGTCGAAACCGCCTCGCTGCGGGACTTTCCCCAGCAGTTCCGCACCTGGGAAATCCGACGCAACAGCGACAACACCGTCTCCATCGTGACGACCGATGTCGATCCCCAGGTCGAGACCAATTCTCCGGCATGGAAGTCGCTCGGGTATGCCGTCGGCGCCGAGCGGATATTCGGCAATATCGCCCTCACCGATACATCGTCGCATGCGTATAATGCGGAACTGGTAAAGCAGTTGACCCCGGACATGCAGGCGAAATTGAGCGGAAGCCGGCAGACGCAGGCGGACTATGACGGCGATGGCAAGGCCGATCCAACGTTCTACGATGAAACCACCGGTACCTGGCGCGTCAAACTATCCTCAGTCAACTATTACCAGATTAATACCACCCTGGGTGGCTTGGGCGGTCCCGGGGCAAATTCAGTCGGTGCCGATTACGATGGTGATGGCATGGCCGATCCAGCGGTCTATTTTGAACAGACCGGGCGCTGGGCCATCATGCCTTCTTCGGCCAATTACGCAGTGGTGGTTGTGCTGGCGCAATCGCTGGGCGGGGTAGGGTTCAGTGGTATGCCCGCCGACTACGACGGCGATCGCCTGGCTGATTCTTGCGTGTATCAGCGCCAAAACGGCAACTGGAAAGTTCTGTTGTCCTCGGCCGGTTATAACCCGCTGGAATTGCCGGGCCTGCTGGGCGGGTCTGGCTATGGCGCCGTTGCTGCGGATTATGACGGCGACCGCCTTGCCGATCCGGCCGTATATGGCGAAGTCACGGGCAATTGGCAGGTCAAGCTTTCCGGCTCCAGTTACACAATCCTGGATTTGCCCTGTTTTCTGGGCGGGAGCGGCTATGTCGCCTTTCCGGCGGATTACGACGGCGATGGGTTGGCCGATCCGGCCGTAAAAAGCACAATCGGCAATGAATGGATCGTGATGTTCTCATCCGGCAATTACACGCCGGTGCCTTTGACGCTTGCCTTTGAGTAATATCGGCGGGCAGTGAAAAAAGGGATATGAAGCAAGAATGCGGCACAGCCCTCGAGGATGCGGTTAAATTAAGCTCCAGCCGGGTTCTTACTCCCGGCGCCTGTGCAAATTACGGCGGCATACGCAATGCGCCCTGCGTGCTGGTGGTCCTGGCGGCCGGGAAGGGAACGCGCTTCGGCCCGGCGCCCAAGTGCGTCCAGCCGGTGCGCGGAGTGCCGCTCGGGCGCCATTCGATCAACGCCTTCCGCAGCGTATTTCCCGCGCCCTGCATTGCCATCGTCGGCCATGCCCATGAAACAGTCATGGCCGGGCTGGGGCAGGACAATGTATACGTCATGAGCCATAACCCCGCCGGAGGCACCGCCTATGCGGCGTTTGAAGCCCTTTGCGTGCCAGAGCTGGAGGAATCCAACGCGCTTCTCGTGATAACCATGGGCGACCGCGTAGTACCAGCCTCCATCTTCCGGCGCCTGCTGGAAACTCACAAGTCTGGCGGTGCCGAGGCTGAGCTTACGCTCCTTTCAGCGCGCTATGCCCCGCCGGCCCAGCACGGAAAGGGGCGCGTTTTGCGGGATGCGCAAGGCCGGATCATGAAAATTATCGAGCAGCGGGATATTGATGAGATTTCCGACCCTGAAGCGCGCCGGCGGCTGGATGAAGTCGCGGAGGGCAATTGCCCGCTTTACGCGGTCCGGGCCCGCACGCTCCGCAAGCGGCTCGGGAAACTTTCCAACCACAACGCCCAGGGCCAGTATTATTTCACGGATCTGGTCGAATCCATCTGCCGGGACGGGGGGATTGTCCGCATCCTGACAACCGCGGAAAACGACCCGGAATACATGCTGCTTGTCTCCGATGTGACGCGCCCGGCCGACCTCGCCCGCCTGGAATCAATCCTGATTTCGTCGCCATCCGCTCCCGGCGGCGCGGCCGGCCCGGATGCCGCCGCGGCGGCGATCATGGCGGAAAGGTCTGCCGGGCAGGTCGCGTCGATCCTCTGCCAGTTGCGCGAGCTGCAGGCGGCTGTGAATCTGGAAGAGCACGGATTTTGCATGAACCGGCCGGCATCCATCGGCATATCCGGCGGCAGATTCCGCATTGCCTTCATGCACCCGGACATGGGCCGGTTTTACGGCCCGGCCTGGCAGATGCCGACCGGCGCGCCGGACTCAGGCGGGCGGGAACAAATTGTCCTCGTTGCCCAGGCCGCGGAAGACGGCCAGATTCACCACTTCCCCGCGAACCCGAAATTCCGCGAGGAGCTTGATTCTGTTCCGGCGGATGATCCCCGCATGTACCCGGATGAGGCCGTCAACGACGTGTACAAATACGAGCAGTTCGGCACGCGCATGGCGGAAAAAATGCTCCTTTCGCTGGGGTATTTTTCGGACGCCGAAATCCGGGCCAGGAAGGAGGCCGGGATCCCGCTGCCCCCGCGCTCCCTGTGGGTGGGGACGAGCATGCGCCGCCCGTTCTCTTTGATTTGTAATGCCATTTCATCCCTCCGGACTCTGCGCAGCGGGCCGGCCGGAGACCGTATCAGGCGCTTCCTCGGTCGCGAATGGTTCCGGGGTTTGCGTATCGCCTCGACCGGGAATATCCCGCAGGGGGGGTTCTCGAGTTCGTCGGCCCTCACCGTGGCGGTAAAGAATGCCATCAATGTGCTTTTCGGCCTGGGCCTGCCGGCCGACACGCTCGTGCATTTGGCCTGCCAGGCCGAGTTCGGGACCGGCGTCCGGGCCGGCTCCCTTGACCAGGCCACGGAGCAGAAGGGCAAGTATGGCCAGGGCGCCCTTATTTCCTCCAACCCGCGCGACAATTACCGCCTGATTGGCGTCTACCCGGTGCCGACGGACCGCATCCGCTTCCTCTTTCCATACACGGTCCACCGCGACCAGGAGGCCTGGAAATGGTCCGCGGGAGTGTATGCCGCTACCCCGCATACTGATCAGCCCACTACGGCGGAAATGCGCAAGTTGACTGGCAAGGTGGCGGAAATAGCCGCGATCCTGTGCCGCCTGCCGGCCAATTCCGATTTCTTTTCGCAGATCGAGGCTGACCTGGTGCGTGACGGGCGCCTGGGCGAAGCGGCGGAGCACTTTGTCCTGCTTGTCCTGCGGCGCCTGCCGCTGCTGATATCCCGGGAGGAATTGCGGAAGCGGGTGGAGGAAAACCGGCGCTGGTGGATTGAGCAGGTCCAGGCCGCGGACGGGGTTTCAGCCGCCGCGGCATCGGCGCAGGCCGACGCGCTCTTTGAATCGCTCTTTTCCGGCTGGCGCGATCCGCTTCTGCGCCGCAGTCTGCCGGATGGTTCGATTGCCGGCGAGAAGGGGATTCCCCTGCGGGCCATGGTGGCCTACCTTTTTGTCGAAGTGGTGCGTAATTTCCAGCTCATCCATCACCCGGAGCGCTGGATCGAGGCCGTGTCCAGCTCGCAGCGCGGCGACTGCTGCTTCCAGATTGATCCCGAACGCCTTCCGCCGCGTGAGGAAATGCTCCAAAAGCAGCCTGCGGACGCGGCAAAAACCGGGCCTGAGCGCCTTGAGGCCTGGCTCAAGGCGGCGGGCGCGGTGCCATTCGATTTCAATCGTGGCCTCGACGATGCCTCGCTCTCCGATCCCGGCAAATTCTCCGTGCACAAGATTGAGGGCGGCAATTTCTTCCGGGGGCTGGCGCTGATTGACCTGGCGGAGGCGATGCTCAAAAAGGCCTTTGGCCCTTTGGCGGTTGCGGTGCGGGTCAATGCGGCCGGCCAGGGCGACTACTTCCAGGTCCATGTTGATTCCAGGCTGGCGAATGTGGAAGAGGTGAAGGAATTCATCCGGAAAGCTTTTTATGAGCGCTTCGGCCTTGCGCCCAAGCCGGACTTTGTCCAGCCCTATCCCGGGGGCGGCGCCGTCGGCGTCCGCCTGGACCGGCTGGAACAATTGCCTGTGCTTATTGACCGGCTGGCGGCCATGAACGGCCTGGCGGGCGTTTGATTGTTTGGCCTGCCATGCTTCGACTTTACTCAGCACAGGTGAGTCCTTCGACGGACTCGACACTTAGACAAGGCTCACCGCAGGCAGGCTCAGGACAGGCAAGCTTTAAAAATGCGCGTCGGACTTGTGCCCCGTAGCCACCTGGGGCGAAGGGGCATGGGCCGTACTGGATTCGAACCAGTGACCTCTACCG
>JBAYWJ010000041.1:0-15608 GCA_041674125.1 Kiritimatiellia bacterium | reverse complement strand
CGGCCAGGTGGAGCGGGCGAAACTTCTTGTGCGATGCTTCGAATGGTACGAAGCCGCCGCCGAGGCGTGCGGTGCGGAGATTATTTCGCCGGACGGCACTCTTCCCGATGCCGCCTCAGCGGCCGCGCTGCTGCGCCGCATTCCCCGGGCACAACAGAGCTTTGAAAAATGGATGACGATCCCGGAGAAAACGGAGGATTGGTACGCGTATAGATTGATTGTTGATGCGGGCAAGGGCAACAACGTCGTCGTGGGCACGCTCTCGCCCGTGCTGGAGTTTCTGCCCGATCCGGAGGTTCAGGCTGAATTGAAAAAAATATCGGATAACGGGCAATGTTCCGCCACCATCCGGTTTGTGGCCGCCAACATGCTCAAGGGCGCCAGCGGCGACAATACCGGCAACCTGGTAGATAACGGTTCGTTTGAGCAAGGCGGAGACGATGGGTGGACTCCGTCCCATCCCATTCATGGCAAGGTCGGCGGCGTGGATGGCATTGCCGGTGGCGGAACGCGCTCGCTCAAATGCGATATCCAGCACGGTAATTTTACGACGACGAGGGTAGTTGGCGGCGCAAAGCCGAATACGGGTTATTATTTTGCTGCCAGAATATTCATTCCCACGAATCAGCCGCCGGGCCTGATCCTGGAAGGGCGCCTGCAATTCTGGGGCAACCCGACCCGTGAAAATGGCGCTATTAATTGTGCCTGGCCGGCGAGCCGGCCGGAAATGCGCCTTGATCCGGGGAAGTGGAATTATGTCTGCGCCATCGTGCCGGGCCATCCCAAGGCCGATTCGGTCAGGCTCTGCGTGCGTTTGTTCAACTTTGAAAACGGGGCCGTGGCTTATATTGATGACGTCCAGTTGTTTGAAATGCCTCCGGAGGACACGATGGTAAAAAGCGCCGCCAGGTGAACTCCGGATGAGATGCAGAAAAAAAGAAATGGAAAGATCATGAACGATTTGGGCAGCATGGCGGCGCCTTTCATGGGAGGATGGGTGGATGCGCGCGCGCACGGCGCTTCCGGGTCCGAATTCCAGGCCGCCGGACAAATACGGGCCGGCTCAAATGAGATAGAACTGGAAGATGTGGGCGATTTCCGGGCCGGCCAGGAGGTGACGATCTCCCGGTGCCATTTGCATCACTACGGCACAGTCTACGGTCTGCGCGTCTACGGGGACTCAACCCCCATCACTGATGAAGTCGAGTTGCGCGGGCTGGACGCTGAAAAAGCCTGGCAAACTTTTGTCATCCATTTTGACCGGACCAGCCCGGTCACCTTCCGCTGGATGGCGGTGGATCCCGCTTGTCAGACCCTTACCACAACTCACCCCGTCATTCACCGGCACTGGCGCTGGCAGGGCGAAGAACTCCCGGTAAACGCGGAATGGCTCACGCTGGCCGATGGAGTGCAGATGCGCTTCAAAAAACTGGACTGGCTTGCCGGCCACTGCATTGCCTTCCATGCGCGCAACCGGCTCCTGGCCCGGATTACCGCCATCCGGGGCAGGACCCTCGTCTTGAGCGAATGCGCAAACCGCGCCAGTTCCGGGGCAATAGTGCGCCATCACGACCAGCTTGCGCTCCAGTCCGCCCTGGATTGCGCCATTGCGGAGCGGAAGGGGTTGTTCATTCCCGCCGGCCGGTACCGGCTCAACAGAGGGCTGTGTGTCCGGAATGCCTCGGTAAGGATTGAAGGTGCGCACCGGGAACATGTGACGCTTGACGTCAGCGAGGATCATGCCTCCGCTTTCTGGCTGCTCGGCGGCCGGGATATCGTGATCCGCAACATCGGCATGGTCGGGCATACCGGTTTCATGGAGCTTCCCGCCGCATCTTTCAAGACGGCCGGCGGAGTCGCGTTCTGGCCCGCGACCGACATGAAAATAAAGGGCTGCGCGGCGGTCAAGTTCGCCGGAACGGAACATGTTTTGTTCGAGGATTTGAAGGCAAGCCGCATGGCCGCGGAAGCCTTTTATTCACAGGGCCCGGACCGGTACCGGGAAAACCGGCACAGTATGGCGCTGCCCGGTGAGAATCCGGAACCGCTTAAGCAATATACCAAATCCTGTATTTACCACCGCTGCCGGGTAAGCGACTGCGCATTCAACGCGTTCAACAACAACGATCATGCCGAGAACACCAGCATCCTGCACTGCCACGTTGAGCGCGCGACCAATTTCTGCGAAAACGCCAGCCGTTTCACGCGCATCATCGGCAATTACGTCCTGGACGGCTGCGCCACCAGCGTGCACAGCGGCCGGACGGGCGATGACGATCCGCATAAAATCGGGCCAACCCAGGCCATCATTGCGGATAATGTTTTTGAAGGAGGAATATACAATGGCGGGGTGGCGGTCGGCAACAGCGCCAGCCAGGTTGTGATCGCCAACAACCTCTTCGTGGGTTACAGCAAGGAGTCGGCGGTGTTTGTCCTCGGCGGCCGGCGCGTCATTGTAACCGGCAACCACATCGACCTGACGCGAATTGAGTCCAATCCTGACAACGAGCGCTGCGGCATCTGCGTTGAAGCTTCCAATGTGACGGTTGCCGACAATCATGTTTATGTGCGCGGCGAGCGTTCGGATAAAGTCACCGGCATCCATGTCGCCGACCATGCCGTCAACATCCATGTCCACGACAACCTGGTTGAGAATTGCCATTGCGGATTCCGCACCGGCGCCCGGGTATATGTTCCGCCGGCCGGCAAGGAAGAGGTCGAAACCAAAAAAGACCAGTTTGAGTTCCATCACACAGAGTCCGAAGTGGTGGAAACGCTTGGTCCCCGCTCTTTTCACGAGAATTCTTTGCCGTTCCGGTGCGATGACGGCGCGCCCTACCGTGGATGGAACCTGCGCTGGCTGTCGGGAAGCAGGGCGGGGGCAACCATGACCATTGAAAATTACAGCGCCAAGGAGCGTAAAATCACGTTAAAAGAATCATTTGCCCCCCGAGCCGGAGATAAATTTGCGGTCTATCCCGGCCGGGCGAACTGGCAGATTCATCACAACACCTTCAGCGATTGCGCGGTTCCCATGGCCGTGGATCTTTTCAGCCTGGAAGGCGTCCGGATTGAAAGCAACGCGATGTAGGCGGACGCGCATTTCCCCATAATTATCTTTTCAATTCGAACGGATATGCTATTCATTCACACGGTCGTTTCATCTAAAAGGCTTTATGCGCGCTATCATTCTTTCCATCGGCGACGAACTGATCCTCGGTCAGGTTACCGACACCAACGCGGGCTGGCTGAGCGCGCGCCTGGTCGAGCACGGTATTGTGCCCGAATATCACGAGACCGTTGCGGATGATTTGAACGCGATTGTTGCTTCCGTCAGAAGGGCGGCGTCGGGCGCGGGCCTGGTCCTCATTACCGGCGGCCTTGGGCCGACCAAGGATGACCTTTCGCGCGAGGCTCTGGCGCGCGTGCTCAAGGTCCCTCTCGTTTTGCACAAGCCCTCTCTGGCGGCCCTGCGTGAATTTTTCAAAAAACGCGGACGGGTCATGTCGGAAAGCAACAGCATCCAGGCCATGTTTCCCAGGGGGGCGCGCGTGCTGGACAACCCCGTCGGAACCGCCCCGGGGTTTTCGGCCAGGGTAGGCAAGGCGACTGTCGCGGTCATGCCGGGCGTGCCGCGCGAGATGCAGTTCATGTTCGCAAGGCACGTCGTTCCGATGCTGAGGAAGAAAGTTGCCGGGGCGGTTCTGACGGCGCGTATAAATGCTTTCGGGATCGGTGAATCGGTGGTGGGCGAAAGGCTGGGCGAACTTATGCGCCGCGACCGCAACCCTCTCGTCGGCACCACCGCTTCCGGCGCCGTTATTTCGATCAGGATACGCGGCGAATTCAAGGATAAGCGCGCCGGCGCGCGCGCCATGCGCCAGACAGCCGCTGAGGTCCGGCGGCGTATAGATAACTATATTTTCAGCGAAGGCGACGACACTATTTCCGACGCGGTTGGAAAATTATTGGCTGCAAGGCGCAAAACCCTCGCGACCGCCGAAAGCTGCACCGCCGGTCTCCTGGGGGCGATGATCACAGAAACCCCCGGCTCAAGCCGCTATTATGCCGGAGGCTGGATTGTCTATTCCAACGCCATGAAAACAGCCTGCCTCGGCGTGCCCGCGGCTTTGATCCGCCGGCACGGCGCGGTCAGCGAGGCGGTGGCGCGGGAAATGGCGGAAGGCGCTTTGAAAAAAGTTCGTGCGGATTATGCCCTTGCCATTACGGGGATAGCCGGTCCCGGGGGGGCGACGCCGGCCAAGGAGGTCGGCACGGTCTGGATTGCCCTGGCCCGGGGAAGCCAGGGCCGCTCCGCCGTTGCTTCGGCCGAAAAATTCATGTTTCCCGGCGAGCGCGCCCTTGTGCGGGAGCGGGCCGCCAAGGCGGCCTTGAACATGCTCAGGTTACATTTGACAGTTAAAGATTAAAGAAAAAACCATGAATAAACAAAAATTATTGCGCCCGCTCTGCGGCATCGTTCCGCCCATGATCACGCCCTTGAAAGACCGCGACACCCTCGACCTGGAGGGCCTGGAAAAACTGGTCGAGCATATCCTGGCCGGTGGCGTCCAGGGGCTTTTCATCATGGGGACCACCGGCGAGGGGCCAAGCCTGAGCTACCGCCTGCGGCGCGAACTGGTCGCTGAAACTTGCCGCCTGGTGCGCTCCCGCACGCCGGTGCTGGTTGGCATTTCCGACACGGCCTTTGAGGAGTCGTTGGGTGTTGCGCGCTTTTCGGCCGATGCCGGCTCCGACGCCCTCGTGGTGGCTCCGCCCTATTACATGCCGGAAGGCCAGCCCGAACTGCGCGAATACCTTGCGCACCTGCTGGCCGAACTGCCTTTGCCGCTTTATCTTTACAACATGCCGCCGCTTACCAAGGTGTCGTTTGAGCTTGAAACCGTGCGCTGGGCCATGGATCAGGAAAAAATACTGGGACTCAAGGATAGTTCCGGCAGCATGATCTATTTCAACCAGGTGCGGACGCTCCTGCGCCATCGTCCGGACTGGACGCTCCTGATCGGACCGGAGGAACTCCTGGCGGAATCGGTCCTTCTCGGCGGGCACGGCGGCGTGAGCGGCGGAGCCAACGTGTTTCCGGGCCTTTTCGTGGAGCTTTACCGGGCGGCGCGGGAGGGAGATTTAAAGCGCACGCGCGCGCTCCAGGTTTTGGCCTTGCAGGTTGGGGAAAAACTGTATCACATCGGAAGGCATTCATCCGCCATCATCAAGGGCATCAAGTGCGCGCTTGAGTGCCTGGGAGTTTGCGACGACTTCATGGCCGAGCCCTTCCACAAGTTCCGCGCTTCGGAGCGCCGGATGATAGAAAAAGCCATGGAAGAGCTTGTGCCGCTGATAAAACGTAAAACTTGAATTAATCGGCGCATGTTCGTAATTGAATTTTCCAGATAATGTAGTTAATTTCAAAACTCACAAGACACGGCGGCGGAGCGCCGTGACTACAGGCAATGCTCATTTATTGTAAATATATTACGCTGTAGCCGCCCCGCTCGGTCGGGGCGCCCCGAAGAGTTTTGAAATTACCTCAATATTTTGATCGCATACGTTATACATAGAACAGAAAGGGGAGTATATGTCTGATCCAAGGACGATGAAAGGCGACACGCGCTGGTTTACGCATGACCGTTTCGGGATGTTCATCCACTGGGGGCTCTACGCTCTCCCCGCCCGCCATGAGTGGGTCCAGTTCAAGGAAAAAATCCCGCGCGAGCAGTATCAAAAATATTTCAAACATTTTGATCCGGATTTGTACAATCCGGAACTCTGGGCGCGGGCGGCGGCCGGGGCCGGCATGAAATATTTTGTCATCACCACCAAGCACCACGAGGGCTTCTGCCTCTGGGACACGAAGTTCACCGATTACAAGGCGCCGAACACCCCCGCCGGGCGCGATTTGCTCGCGCCGATGATCAAGGCCTTCCGTGGCCAGGATATGCGCGTCGGCCTGTATCATTCCCTGATCGACTGGCACCACCCGCAGTATATCCTCGATCCCCACCACGGGCCATACCGCGATCACCCTGACCGCGCAAAGATGAACAAGGGCCGCAATCAGGCGCATTACGCCAAATACCTGCATGCACAGGTGCGCGAGCTCCTGACTCGTTTCAAACCGGTTGACATCCTCTGGTTTGACTACAGTTACCCGATGGCGGACGGGACCGGCAAGGGGCACAAGGACTGGCAGAGCGAAAAGTTGATCAAAATGATACGCAGCCTTGACCCGAAAGTAATTTTGAACGACCGCCTGGACCTGCCGTCAGGCTGGGACGTAAAGACGCCTGAGCAGGTCCAGCCGCGCGAATGGGTCAAGGGGGAAGGCCGGCCGGTGGTCTGGGAGGCCTGCCAGACTTTTTCAGGTTCCTGGGGCTATCACCGCGACGAAAGCACCTGGCGCAGCGTGGATGAGCTGGTCCGCACCCTGATTGACTGCGTGGCCAAGGGCGGCAACCTCCTGCTGAACGTAGGGCCGACCGGCCGGGGCGAGTTCGATTCCCGCGCGCTCGATCGCCTGGGAGGCATCGGTGAATGGATGAAGCGCCACGGGCGCTCCATTTACGGCTGTACGCAGGCGCCGGCCGAATTCGCCAAGCCCGAGAACTGCAACCTGACCTGGAACCCGGAGAAGAAAAGGCTCTACGTCCACGTCCTTGCCTGGCCGTACAAGCACCTGCATCTGGATGGAAAGGCCTATGCCGAAAAGGTCGAATATGCCCAGCTCCTGAACGACGCCAGCGAAATAGGCCTTGGCCTGGGCGAGTGGTATTCCAAGCAGCTTGCCGGCCGGAAATACGGCAAAACCCTCACGCTCAATCTTCCGGTGATCAGGCCGAACGTGACCGTGCCGGTGATTGAGTTGTTCCTTAAATAGGAGGCGGCTGGTATCGAGGTATAGGAATTTCATAGTTGCCGCAAGAGAGAGGCGCAAAGAAAGGAGTCTGTCGTTCCCGCGGAAGCGGGAATCCATCCGCAGCTGGCAGGTGCTTGATCAGACAGAAAACGGTCAGAATCCGAAAGTAAAGACCTTAATTTTGCATTGCGTCAGTTTGGCGCAGATGCAAGGCGGCAAGGGCGCCGGTGTATTAGCATACTCCAAACCCTTGCCAACGTAGCAGATGCGCCAAAATCACGCAACCGCTTGATCTGGCGAACATCAGTGTTTCCGTGTTTTGCCGTCATAACCAGTTGGGTTACAAATCAAAAAGATAAAAAAAATTATTTGCACACAATGTCTATTGAATAAAAATCATAATAACTGATGTTCGTGCAAAATTAAGGAAAGAAATATTTTCAGGTTGCCTTGCCGCCCACCAGCGTATATATGCAAGTTATAGCGGTTGAACTGGAAGATTATTAATCATCAACACGGAGGATAATCTCAGATGAAAATCATTTGCTTGGCTTTGGTTTGTCTATTGTTCCGGTCAACGGCGTTGGCCGACATGACCGTGGTCCAGAGCCTCAAGTCCGACCTCATGCCCGGCGCGAAGCAGGATTCCACCATGACGATGGCCGTAAAGGGGCAGAAGGCCAGGATAGATTTGCCGGGGAGCGAGATGTCCTCAATCATCGACGCCAAGTCCGGCAAGATGTATACCCTGATGCACAAGGAAAAACAGGTCATGGTGATTTCGCTCGAAGACCTCAAGAAAAGCGCGGCGCTGGCCACCGGCACCCGGGATAAATCCAAGACTGAAATCAATAAGACCGGCCGGACTGAAACCATACAGGGTTACAAGTGTTCCGAATATGACTTCGTGGGCGGCGGCGACAACCCTCCCAGGATCCATTGCTGGATCACTGAGGAAGTTGACGATTCGGAAATGGAATTTGTCCGCTCCTTCGGCGGCCAGATGGGCGGGTTGCTTGGCTTCAACGAAGCGCAGAAGCCGAAGGGCATGGTGATCCGTTCCGAGTCGAAGATGAACATCAACGGCCGCGAGGTTTCCAGCGCCAGCGAGGTGAAAAGCATATCGCGCTCACCCCTGGCCGACTCTCTTTTCGCCATTCCGCAGGACTACAAGGTTCTGGAGCTCCCGGTGTTCAATCCCCAGGCTGGCGCGCCGCCGGCGCAGTAATTCAAGACTGGAAAACAGCGTATAGCGTTTTGCGTGCAGTGATTGTTTTGAGTTCTTCGCGGAACCCAAATGCAGGCATGGTTTTTTTGTTACGGACTCTCCGCGCCAGCCGCCCGGCGTTAAAGCTATTTTTTCTGGCCGCCGTCCGGGGCGATTTCTTCCTGGGAGATGATCTCCGACTGGCTGAACATTTTCAGCACCCCCGGCCCGATTTCCACCTTGATGTCTCCGTTGGCGAACGTGTCGCGGATAATGCCCCGGAAAGTCTGCTCGGGGCTGTCTCCGGTGCGGATGATGACGTTCGGCACGAACGGCACGGGGCGCAGGGATAGCTTTTCGTGGATCACCAGGTTCTGCCTGGGCATGATGTCTGCCGTGCGCTGAATGTCAATATAGCCCTTTTTTGTAAATTGCAGCTTGTGCTGGCCGCGCGGTATGTAGTCCAGCTGGAGCTGTTCCGAAATCTGTTCGCTGCCGCGCGCCTTGGTCGTGCCGCGCGATTCCCCGTCGAGATAAACTTCAACTTCCGGCGGGAGGGTGGTGATGATCATCGTGCCGCTGCTTTTTTCGAGCCTGAATTCGAGCGTCGTCGTCTCGCCAAATGCGACCTGGCAGGTCTTGACCTGGGTGTCGTAGCCCTGCAGCTCTGCCCGGACCAACTGCCGGCCCGAGGGGATGTTGGTGGCGTTGTAAGGCGACTCCGCCTTGAACTGGTCGTTGAGATAGATGCGCGCCTTGGGCGGCGCCGTGATCACGTTCAGCTTGCCGGGCAGGGGGGTAAGGACGGCATTGATTTTATGCTTCTCGCCGGCCTTCATGTCAATCTCCCGCCGGAAAGGCAGGTGGCCCTTCAGGCTTACTTCGAGCGTGTGCAGGCCCGTTTTGGCATCGGGCAATTTAAGCGGGGTTGCGCCGATGGCGGCGCCATCCATGGTGACGATGGCTCCGGCCGGCTTTGAATCCACGCTCAGGTCGGCGGAGTCCGAGGTAAGCGAAACTTCCACCTTGCATGGGGTGCGGTCTTCGATGTTCACGCTGACCGTCTTTGGCATGAATCCCGGCTTGGTGATTTTAAGGTGGTGCTCCCCGGGCGGAAAATCGAAATTAAAGAGAGGCGTCTTTCCGATGTTTATGTCCTCCAGCTCCACATCCGCCCCGGACGGCTCGGAATGAACCAGCACCAGCCCGCGCAGCGGCTCGAGCTTGAGCTCCACCGCCAGGCGGTCGCCCGGGTTGATCATGATCGTGGCCCGTGTTTCGCGATAGCCGGCTTTGCGGCAGAAGAGGATGTGCTTCCCGGCCGTAATCGGGGAGATCGTGGCCGGGGTGCTCCCGTAAGGGGCCGAATCCAGGAAAAGGTTGGCGTTTTCAGGCTCGGTGGTCACGTAAATCTGGGAGGCCTTCCGCTCGCTTTCCGGAGCGCATGAGGCCAGGAAGGCGCAGAGCATGAGCGCCGCGCAGGCCAGGGCTACGTGGCCCGTCTTGATTTTCCGGGTTGGTTTCATTTTTTCTTCAAACGCCGTTCCACGTCA
The DNA here is from genome assembly GCA_041674125.1 of Kiritimatiellia bacterium. Classification (GTDB taxonomy): domain Bacteria; phylum Verrucomicrobiota; class Kiritimatiellia; order JAAZAB01; family JAAZAB01; genus JAQUQV01. The sequence goes on along the minus strand of JBAYWJ010000041.1, from coordinate 5,974 downwards.
ATGAGTTTTTTCTGCGCGTTCTGGTGCCGCTCGTCCGAACGGTCCGGGATTTTTTCAATGATTACCCGCAGGCTTTTCGCGGCCTCGTTCCAGTCCTTGAGCTTGATGGCTTTTTCGGCAAGGAAAAGGCGGTTGCTGTATTCCTCCTCAAGCTCCCGCTCGCACTCGCGGCGCAGCGCCAGGCTCTCCGCGTAATAATCGGGCTTGGGGTCTATGGTTTCCAGGTACCATTCCGTTTCCTTCAGCGAGCGGATGGCTAGCGCGAGGTTTTCCAGCTTGACCTCGCGCTGGTCGTAGAGGCTGCGGCCGAGCAGGGAGGAATCCTTGGAAAGCTCGAGCAGTTTTTCCCGGGTCAGGGCCAGCGCCGCCAGCCCGATTTCGTTCTGGGCGAATTCCTCGATTGCCTCGCGCGCCTTTTTGAACTGCTCGGGCTCCATCGTGTTGATAACCTTGACGCGGTGGGTCTGGCGGCCGAGCGTGACCGTCAGGTCCCAAAGGTCGTAAATTTCCGTCAGGCTGCCCTTGTAGATTTTGTTCAGGTTGAAAAAGTCGGTTCCTTCCAGGCTGGCTTTGAGCGAGTTGAGCAGGTCCGGGTCGATTTTTTTGTGCTGGTTCTTGGGAACGTGGCGCTTGTTCTCCAGGTCGTCGATCTGCACCGAAAGCTCACCGTTCTGCAGCTCAAGCTCGTAGCGGAAGATGTTTTTTGAGCTGGCTTCGATTTTTTCGTAGTATATTTCAAGCGCCGGCGCCTTTTCCCCGGGCGGCGCGCCGGCGGCGACCGGGGCGGTCTCGGAAGGCTTGAAGATCACCGAAAAGACGGAAAAGAGGGCGGCGCAAACGGCCAGGGTCAGGGCGGCCGTGAGCGCTTTTTTCCGGCCGGCCTCGCCGAAGAGCTTGAAGCGCGGAGCCGAATTTTCTTCGGCCGTTATCACCTGGGGCGAGCTGAACAGGTGCGCGGCAGAGGCGGAAGGGGTTTCGTCGCTGACAACCTTGAGCACAGTGTCGCCCAGCATGAGGCGGTCCCCGGGACGCATGCGCTCCATGTGCACCGGCTCGGAGTTGAGAAGGGTGTTGTTGGAGCTGCCCAGGTCTTCAACCCACAGGCCTTCATTCGGCTTGAAAAAAACCCGGCAGTGGTAGCGGGACATGACCGGGTCCGTGAGGGCGATGTCGTTGTTGCTCGAGCGCCCGATGCGCGCCCCTTCCGGGCGTATGGAAATTTCCATGCCCTTGTCCGGGCCCTTCTCGACTATTATGTGAATGTGGTTTTTTTGCGCCATGGAGCTGCAAGCGATTCTTTTGCAGTTTATAGCCGCTGCGGCGAATGAAATCAACCTAAAAAATCAGGATTGCGGCAGGTAATTGCCCCTGGTTTCGCGCACGAAAAACGAGGCGGCAAATCCCGCGGCGGCCAGAACTGCGCAAACGGTTATGATGAGGCGGTAGGCGAGGACGGGGTACACAATGCCCTGGGCGGTCTGGCAGGCCTGGCCGGCGAAAGAATCCATGACCACCCCGGCCAGATTTGTGACCACTGCCACGAGAACGTAGGCCGTGCAGTTGGCAATGCCGACCGATGTGGCCGCCGCCTTGCTCAGGTTGACTTCCTTGACGGCGGAGAGGGTGATGGGGGCGGGCGATGCCGCCAGCGCGAGGATGACGAACCCGGCGGCGATCAGGCGGTAATCCGGCGCGCCGCCCAGGTGCAAGGCCAGCACGGCGTTTGTAACCAGGTTCAGGAAGGTGCAGGCTATAATGATGGGCTTGCGGCGGTTGCCGATGAGGCGCGAGACGAACCCGGAAAGGGACGAGGCGGTCGCGCAGACGATCATCATCACAAATGTTATGCCCGCGGCGCGGGCAGAGGTTATGCCGCAGCAGTCCGTAAGCATTTTTTTGCCGATCGACGCCTGGAAAAGAAAATAAATCGCAAAGATGACCATGCTGGCGACCATGGGGGGATAGCTCAGCTTGTTCCTGAGCACGGCGCCGATATAAAGCTTATCGGCCCGGGCCGCTCCGTGCGCCCGGCCCTCGCGGAAGATGCGGAACACGATGAAGGCGATTGCCAGCGCCGCGAGTGAAAGCAGGCCCGCGCCGAGCAGGGCCTGGCGCCATCCGAAGTGGCTGATGGCGCGCTCGAGGGGGTAGGTGCCGACGATGCCGCCGCTGTAGCCCATGAAGAGCGCGATGCCGAGCCAGATCGCGAAATGGCGCGGATTGAACAACGTGTCAATCTCCTTGACGAGGCTCAAGAAAATGGTGCTCGCGCCCGCGGCCAGGATGGCCCGGCTGATATACAGCATGGGCAGCGAGTTTGAGAGGGGGAACATGATCCCGGCCGCGGCCAGGATCGAGGCCCCGGCAAGCATCGTGCGCCGCCCTCCGTAACGGTCGGCCAGAACCCCGATGAAAAACTGGGCGAACCCGTAGATGTAAAGGAAAATCGAGCCGAGCGCGGTTATGGCTGCGGCGCTGGCTTTGAAGTCCACCTGGAGCTCGTCAAAGCATATGCCTGGCACCGCGATGCGCTGGAAATAGGAGAAAAAATAAAGCAGGCACATGCAGAGCAGCAGCAGCAGCTTGCGCCATTCCGACCGGAAAAAACTGTATGAATTGCCTTCTTGCATGCCGATAAATTAAAGCCAGGGCGCCGATGTCAAATCAAAGCCGCATATTATGCCCCGGGGCGCATTATGCAAACTAATATTGCTCCCGGGCGCGCGCCCGGCGCATCTTTCCTTGACAACCTCGCGCTATTGTTTAACGTTCGTAAAAACAATGAATAGCGGCGAAATGACAACGCGCGGCCGCGCGATGATGCTGGTCCTGCTGGCCGTTATATCGGCCTCCGGGGTTTTTGACCATTCGCTCTGGTCCGGCAACGACACGCGCGAGGGCGCCATGATCAGGGAAATGGCGCGTGAGCGCGTCTGGGTGACGCCGGTTTTCAACGGAGTCCACTACCTGGAAAAGCCCCCGCTCCTGCACTGGACGGGGGTTGTTTTCTGCCGGCTGGCCGGCACCGCGAGCGAGGGGCTTGTCCGCCTGCCCGCGGCGCTCTATGCCTTCCTGACGCTCCTTATCATCGTTTTATGGGGGCACTCCCTCGGGCGGGAGCAGGCCGGATTCGCCGCCGCATTCATGTGCGCGACCTCGGTTCTTTTCTTTGAATACGCGCGCATAGTCCTTACCGATTCCTGCCTGACCTTCATGGTTGTTTTTTCGCTCTGGCTTTTCTGGCGCGCCCAGGTTGCCGAAGACAACCTTGTAAGGCGCTACCTGCTTTTCATGTTCGCGGCGGCTTTTTCATTTTACGCCAAGGGATTGATCGGCCCGGGCATGATCTGGCTCTCCGTGGCCGCCTGGCTCCTGATCCAGAGGCGCTTTAGGCTGCTGTTTTTGCTGGTGCCGGCCTTCGCGGTCATGTTTGCCGCCGTGCTGGCGCCCTGGGTACTTGCGCTCTGGAAGGCCGGCGGGCTTGAATTTCTGCGCGGGGTGTTCTGGGAGAACCAGTTCGGGCGTTTCCTGTATTTCAACGATCCCGGTCTGCCGGTTGATCCGTACCTGATTCACAAGGAGCCGGTTTATTTTTACCTTTTCAGCCTGCCCGTACGCCTCCTGCCGTGGACCCTGCTGGTAGTGCCCGCGCTTTATTACTGGTTCCGGCGCGAGAGCCCCGTGCGCGGTGATCTGGCGGCATTCCTGAAGACAAGCCTGCTGGCCATGGCTTTTTTGCTCCATATTTCTTCAGCCAAGGCCGCCTGCTACGTCCTTCCGCTTTTCCCGCTGCTGTTTCTCATGACCGCGGTCTGGATGGAGGATGCCGCGGCCGAATGGAGGAGCGCGCTTGACCGGCGCCTGATAGGGGCGACCTTCATCGCCATGGGCGCGCTGGTGCTGTGCGCGCCCGCCGTTTACCTGCTGGCTTTCATGTTCCGGATGCCGCTCGTCAGCCAGCCCTGTCTGCCGTCGGCCTGGGTGTGCTTCCTGGTTGCCCTGGTTGCGCTAGCCGCGGGATGGCTGTTGGAGCGCACTACATGGAAGGCTTTCCGGGAAGGCCGCCGGCGCGCGGCAGTTTTGGCCATGCCGGCCATCCTGGCGGTCGTGGGCATTGTCGGCGCCTCGGTGTTCATTCCCGCGGTCGATTTCCATCGCAGCTATGTTCCCTTCGCCGGGCTTCTCCGGGAGGAAATGAACGCCGGGCGGCGCGTGATATTCCCGTCGGACTCCGAGCGCGACCTGGGGGCATTCATGTTTTACCTCGACGCGCGGCTTGAAACTGCCGCGCTTTCAAAACCGAACGAAGCCCTGAGTTTTCTGGGCGACCGCGACAGGCCGCTCGGGATTGTCGTGCCGGCCTCGGATTTGATCCGGGTGGCCAGCCGGCTGGGGGGCAGGCCCTTCGGTGTAAAAAAAGCGGACGGCTGCGGTAAAAAATCAGAATCTTTCCGCCTCATAACCATCGAGCCGGAAAACGCAAAACATGCTCCGCGGGGGCGGGGGAGCCCGGCCAGAAAAAGGCCATCGGGCTGAAAATTCATCCCCGGGACTGACCGGAAAAATTTGCATGGAAAAGATACTTAATTATCTCAAGGCCCCGTTCTGGGTCTTTTTTGCCATTCTCCTGGCCTTTATCGTTTGGGAAACCTGCAAGTACCAGTTCGTGCCCAGGCGCTGGGGCGTTGTGACAGAAGGCAAAATATATCGCAGCGGCCGCATCGCGCCGCACCTAATGCGCGCCGCGCTCCAGAAACACGGGATTAAGGTGATTGTTGACCTGACTGATTCCGACCTGGAGAATTCTTCCGTCCGGTCGGAGCAAAAGGCGGCGGAAGAGCTCGGTATAACCCGCCATCATTTTGAATTGTGCGGCGACGGCACCGGCAGCATCACCAATTATGCGCTCGCGATCGCCGCGATCGCCCGTGCCGCCGGGGAGAACAAGCCGGTCCTCGTGCACTGCGCCGCCGGGGTCCAGCGCACGGGCGGTGTGATCGCGGCCTATCGCCTCCTGGTGGAAAAGCAGCTGCCTGCCACCGCCTATGCGGAGCTGACCCGCTACGGGTGGAAGGCGCGCAGCGACCGCGCCTTGCTCGATTACCTGAACGCGAACATGGCGGCGCTGGCCGCTCTCCTGCGCGAAATGAGGGTCATCGGGAACGCGCGCGGCGCGCCGCCCCCCTTGAACGCGCCCTAGGACCGGCGGCCGGCGCGCGGGCCTGATTAAATCATTATTCTTGTGTTGATCTTTGGCGCGCGGGCCTGTATATTTGGCGCTCCAAATGAATTGAAGGTTAAAGACAAGTTTCCGGGAGAGCGAACAATGAGCCAGCATACGAGCTTGAAATCGGTCAACAAGATCACTGCCAAACGCAACGTGATGAAACGCTTCGAGCGCATAGACATCATGCGCGCGCACGGCAAGTGGAAGGATGGTGACCGCGCCCTTGGCCTGCCCAAGACAAAACCCCAGATCTGATATAAAGCTGCAGAAATTCATGGCTCTCTGCGGCGCCGGATCGCGCCGCGCCTGCGAGCGCCTGATTGATGAAGGCCGCGTCGCGGTTGACGGCAGGCGGGTGGAAGGTCAGGGCGCAAGGGTAAACCCCGCCCTGCAATCTGTCACGCTCGACGGCCGCCCCCTTTCCCAGGAGCCAAAGCTCTACATAGCCTTCAACAAGCCGCGCGGTGTGCTCTGCACCTCTTCCGACCCCGCCGGGCGGAAAACCTTCCGTTCTTTCCTGCCGGACCTGCCCGCGCGCGTTTTTACCGTGGGCCGGCTCGACCGTGACAGCGAGGGATTGATCCTCATAACCAGCGACGGCGAATTCGCCAACCTCGTCAGCCATCCGCGCCATGAGGTTGAAAAAATATATCTTGTTGCGGTGGACCGCCCCCTGGCTTCCGGGGAGCGGGAAATGCTTCTGCGCGGGGTTGAATCCGGCGGGGAATTGCTTCGCGCCGCCGCGGT
>JBAYWJ010000040.1:0-16091 GCA_041674125.1 Kiritimatiellia bacterium | reverse complement strand
TCGCCTTCCGCCCCTTTTTTAATATTGAAAGTCTTGGTTCCGCCGGGCACGACGATGCGCCCAGAGCGCGTCCTGATGCTCACACCCGGACCGGGGACAAAAGTATCGTCGCAGTTTTCAATTTTTTCCGTTATGTCGGCGGCCCTGGTCCAGGTAATCCCGTCATCGTCGCTGGCCGCCAGAAGGTAGCGGTGATGACCGCGGCCGGTTTTGTGGGCGTTCATGCAAAAGAGGAGAATGATTTTGCCGTCCACGACGGGGCAGGGGTTCATAATGGCCTCGCGGCCTCTGCCGCGCACCACCGCTTGCATTGGCGACCAGCTGCGGCCGCCGTCAAGACTGCGTTTCATGACCAGGTCAGTCGGGGTGGCATCGTTGCAGCTTTCCTTGCGGGCCTCGCAGAACGCCAGAAGGGCCCCGCCGGGGGCGACGATTAAGGAAGGAATCCGGTAGATGGCGATCCCTTCATCCCCGGCTTTGAAAATATCCAGCTGGGCCAGATCCATTTCAACGTTTCCTAAAATATTTTTTAAACTGTTTAACAAGTTTTAAGAATCAATCCGCACATTGTTAGCAAAATCTTCTGTTATGTCTTTATCGCAAAAAAGTCACGCCTGCCCATCTGCAGGTCAGGATTTAGATCGAATTAAGATATTTTGTAGTCGGGGGCGTTGACCCCGGCATTCAATCCATCAATTTCCGGCCTCACCGAGGCCGGCTACAACATTTCTTAATCTGCTCTAAATGAAACGATCTAATTATTTGGTTTTTTTATCAATTCCCTGATGGCAGCTATCCCTTCATCCACCATCTTTGCCCCGGCCTCGGCCTCGAGGAAGGAAGCCTCGGTCGCGCCGTATCCGCCCTCCTTGACGTTCTGCGCGGTCGGTATGTAAATGGCAAAAGGCGTTCCGGCGCCGCAATAGGCAAGCCCCAGCAGAAACGTGTCGGGCAGGGGCGATTTTTCCCGCAGGTCGAGCTGGTGCTGGAGAAAGGGCTCGCCCGGGATGGTCACCAGGGCGATCTTGTCATTGATCACCGCGGCCAGGATGCCGACCTTGGAAGTCTTTGTCTTGTCGTTCCGGTGCGCCAGCGTCAGGACGCTTTCCTTGACCTTGAGCGAGGCGTTTTCAGCCGGACCTGGTTTCAGGTTTTTGGCCGCGCGCACCGCTCCCTTGCCGAGCGATATTCCAGCCTGCCGGGCGATGTTCAATCCATGTTCTCCCTTAAGGCTCATTTCATAAGGATCCATGTCGCCTTCCGCGCCCTGGAGGAACATGGCCATGCATTTTTCGCCAAGCTCTTTTTCAACGTAGTCGCACATCGCGCCCGGGAAGTCGGCCGAGATAAACCCGGCGCCCATCAGGGTCACGGCATGGCAGGCGTAATTGACCAGGAGCGCGCGCGGGTTGCCGGACTCATCGTCTATCCTGATGACGCCGATGGTCGGATCGGTCGGCTTGGTCGGAATCCGGGCCGGGTTGGCCCAGAGCATTTCAACCTTGCCGTTTTCCTTCACCTGCCGCCGGTTGTGAGCCATGTAGGCGCTTTCGAAGGGCTCTCTGGCGGCCGTTACTCGCGCCGGGAAAAGATTTTTCTTTGCCTCGCCGATGGCGGTAATGACCTTGTCCTCTGCTTCGCGGTACCAGGTGTCCTCGGGGAATTCCAAGTTCAATATTTCGGCCGGGTCGCCCATCCGGGTCCAGGCCGGATTGGCCGTGCCTTCCGGGTGGTTGGTCGTGCAGCCGCCGTTCGGGTAGCCGCCGGAATGGGTATGGGTGCCGCAGAGGATCACATGGTTGACTTGCCACTGCTCCTTTGCTTCCCGGACAACCCTCGCCGACGGGAAAAAGATAATATCTGCGGAAACGATCGCCACGGATTCTTTACCGTACTGCAAGACGACCGCGCGGGCGAAGAGGCGGCTTTTTATATCTTCGGCGGTGATGGTTGTCTTGCCGCGCGCCGATCCGGCCGGGTAGGTGATATCGGTTTTGGCAGTGCCCGCAAGCAGCTTGCCCGTATCCGCGCCATAAGCGCAAATTCCAATGCCTGCGGCTGCCACGCTCATTATAATCCTCGATATTTGTTTTTTCATTTTACGCCTGCCGTTTTATTTGCCTCTTTAAAGCTGGCAATGGCCTCTTCCTCACGGCCCAGCCCGGCGTAGGCCTGTCCGAAGGCGCGCAGGACAAGCCTACGCTGGTAATCGGACAGCGCGCTTGTGTCCTTGAAGCTCTCAAGCGCCTTGAGGGCCTCATCGTATTTCGCGTCGCTGACGTTGATGCGCGCTATTTCCACGGCGGCATCCAGGGCGTGGTGGGGCCTTTCCACGGATGCCATGGCCTGCCGGTAAGTATCGAGGGCTTTTGGCGTGTCCTTGAGGTTGGCGTGATAATTGCCGGCCAGGGCCATCAGGTACTTCATTTCTTTCGGCCGTCGCTCAAGCGCCATTTTGTAATCCGCTTCGGCTTCAGGGCCTTTCTTGAGCCAGGCGTAAGACCTGCCGCGCATGAAATACGTTTCGGCGGCAATGTCTTCCGGCAACGCGGCAAGGTTTTCATCCTTGAATTGTTTGATCAGTTCGCCGTTTTGCCCGGTTTCGGACAGGATTACCATCCGGCACTTAATGGATTCCGGTTTCAGAGGAATCTGTTGGGCAAGTTTCGTGGCCAGGGGTATCATGGAATGATCATTGTGCCGCTGGCGCATGGCGCAGTAGGCAGCGCTTTCCAGCGCCTCGGATTTCAGCTTGTCATCCGCGCTGACTGCAGCCAGGTTCGTGAAAGCAATCAGGGCTTCCGCGTTCTTGTAGGCCTTCATCAGCTCCCTGGCCGCGGCCATTCGGTTGGTTATTTCATCGGCCGGAGCAGGCGCCATGCCTAATGCCAGCAGCATTCCCAGCAAGACTATTTTTTTAATATGCATTTTTTGTTATCAGAGCAGCGGCATGCGATTTTTATTCAAGATCCCGCCGGTTAATGACCTGCATTTTCAATGAAGCCAGGTTGCGGCGTTCCTCTTTGCCGTTCACGATCTTATTGTCAGATTCGTAATCGGTGAGGAGGACCTTGTTGCCATTGAAGAGGATGCTGGTGTAGCAATAATTGTGCGAGGAATCCTCGATGTTTCCCAGCACCTTCCAGCTTCTGGCATTGTCATCGCTGACGGCAATCGAAAGCGGTGTGCGCCAGTGCCAGTGCATTCCGGTGGCAGGGTTTTCAACGCCGAACGGCCAGTCGCGATGATCGTTGAAAACGCACATCAGCCGCCTGCTGCCCGGCAGGCGCCGGATGGACTGCGGGCCGCAGCAGGACACGATATCCTTTGCCGCCTTGAGCGGCCCCCATGTCAAACCGTCGTCGGTTGAATAGGTTTGATACATGTAGCCGTTCGTGGTGCGGCAATACATCAGGATGCGCCCGTCGGCCAGCTCCTCCACGCCCGGCTCCTGGTAGCCCCACAACTTGCAGACTTCCGCCCAGACTTTTTTGCTGCCGGCGTTCATTTTCTGCGGGCGGATCATGTTTTCCTTCAGCAGGCGCACGCACCCGGAAAGCTTCCAGTTTTTCCCGCCGTCGTCCGAATAAAACATGGCCAGCTCGGCCGGGGTCTTGTGCCACTTGCCGGGGTAGATGCAGACTGGCGCCGCCAGCCGGCCCGAAGAAAATTCTCGCAGGCGGTCGTTGTTGATGACGTAATACGGATATTTTTCATTCCTGTTTATCTTAACCGGCTTTGACCATGTTTTGCCCTCGTCGGCGCTGCGGCTGAAATAAATATCGTCGGTTGTTTTGGATGTCTTGCGGATCCAGACCATGCCCCAGTCGCCGCTGGAAAGTTTTTCAAGGCTGGCGGACATCTGGTTGAGGGCTTTTCTGGAATGGAAAAGGACTTTCTGCCCGGTCAGTTTCCCGGTTTTCAGATCAAGGATGCCGCCCTTGAGTTCGGCGGTATCGTGGTCGGCGCCACCGCCGATGAAGCGGCTGTAGACAAGGCAGACTTTACCGGACTTCATCAGGATGGCCGTACCCTCTCCGTGGCGCGGCAGTTTTTTTGTCTGCTGGACGATGACCCGTTTTACTGCACCAATAAACCTGCCAGATTTTTTCATTCGCTTCCTTCTTTTTCAGATCATTACTGATACGACAAAATGCTTATCGAAAGAGCTTAACAGAAGGTCGCAAAGGTAACAAAGTTAAAATCTGAAATGTATTGAAATCTGTTGATTTGCAACAAATTTCAGATTTTGCGTCCTTGGTTGACTTCTATTCAAATTCCGATTATATGCGAGTCTTCTGTAAAAAATGGAATAATTCAAGCAGGCAAAAAGTCAGGGTTGTTTATCCTTCTTAACGCTCGATCCGGGGTGGACGACCTTGTACTGCCGGCCGTTGGTGCGCGGGTCGCTGTTGTCGGAGCTTGAGAACTGGATGCCCCTCGCGCCCCAGTGGCTCCAGCGCCCGAGGCCCTTTGCCGCGGTTTCGATGTGGGCGGTATGCGCCGGCCCGAGCGGCTTGCCGTCCTCGAGCAGTATGATTTTCGACCGACCAGGGGCTTTGTCGTCGGGCGCACCGTGATCGAGCGTGTATTCAAACATGAAGCTGTCCTTGCCCATCAGCTTGAACCCGGAAGGCTTTATCTTTTTGGGATCAAATATTTCTTCGAAGGGCGCAACCTCGGCCGTCACCCTGATTTTCGGATCCAGGGCTGCCTTCTCGTCCAGGCCGGCTTTCTGCAAGGCGGCGATGACGTAAGGAAGCGGGGTCATTTTACTGATATTCGCGATGTAAATGTTGTTTACGCCCCACGTGCCGGCGGTTGCCAACATGTCCTCGAACGAAAGAGCGCGCAGCTTCAGGAGGAAATCCTGCGGCGGCTTTTCATTGGTTCCGGGCGCCGATCTCTGCAGAAGAGCCGCAATTTCAAGGGCGTATTTCCTGTCGCCGGTGAGCTGGCAGGCTAAGGTGCAGATGATCAGGGGCGCGAAGCCAACATCCTCAAAACTGCTCATATATTTTTCATGCAGATTGTCCATTGATTTAATAATGGCTTCGCGCAGCTTTACAGTTTCCTCCGGCGGCGCGGCGTGCAGGAAGTAATTGAGGCTTACGCTGGAATCCGAAATGAAACGGAAGTGGGAGCCGGTCCTGAAGCGCCACGGGGCGTTGGTCGGCATGTTCAGCTCCCGGGTTAAAATTTCATTCGCCCTCTTGCGCCAGTGATCTTCGCCGCTGATCTCCCAGAAGCGGTAAAGCCCGCCGACCTGCTGCTCGTCCTCGGGGCTCAAGCCATTGTCGTGGAACTGCGAGCGCTCTCGGGCCACGTCCAGGGCGCGCTCATCGCCGGTAATGAGGTAGAGGTCCATGATGCCCTGCGTATCGGCCCCGTAGCCGCGCACGCCGTTGCCCCAGTGCTGTTGGTCGTGCCGGTGCCCGCCGCCCACGCAGCGCGGCTCGGCCGCGCAGATGTGGCACACGTCCACGTCCATCGAATGGCGGATCATTTCAGCCGCGGTCAGGAAAGTTTCGTAATCGCCGGTGCGGATAAACTGCATCATGAGGCCGTGGGCCAGGGTGCCATCGGTATTGAGCCAGCCGACGTAGCCGCGGCTGCACCAGCCGTTGGTTGCCACGTAGCCGTAGTGACTGCGCGTGCCATAGCCGTGGAATAAAGTGTCACCGTAGTCAATCATGCCGTCCCAGTGGAAGGCGGCCTGGTTATGCCGGATCCATTCCACGATCACGTTCTGGACGCCCTCCAGGCGCGGATAGCTTTTGAAGTCCGGCAGGGCAAAGGGACCAAAACAGCCTGAATCAAGGTAATATTGCGGGGAGCACTTGAGGAGCAGGGGGGTATTCATGGTTTTTGCCATGAGTTCCCCTGCCTCGTCGCCTGGCCGGCCGAAGCGCAGGAGGATATCATGGGTTACGCCCACGCCCTCGCCGCCGTATTCCCAGAGGCTCAGGTCGTAGTGATGAATCATTTCTATCTCGTCGTAGCGCCGGCGAAAATCAAGGACCTTGTTGCCCTCCTCGGGCCATAAATAAACAGTCAAGACTTCGCGCTCGAGCTTGAGCTCCTTGGGGTGCATCTGCCAGAAATTTCGCACCGCAATTTCCATGGAACCGCGCTTATCGCTCACCCTCGCCCAGCCCGGCGCTTCCTTGCCCCGGCCGATTTCTTTGCCGCCCGAAACAACAGCGTAATGTACGGTTTTATCCTGCGTGTACGGGCTGAGGTGGTAAAACTTTTCCGGGCCGGTTTCATATAAGCTCACGCTTTCATCGCCCTTGAATTCGCCTGCGTGCCTTGTCTCGCCGCCGAACGCCCATGCGGCAGAGCCCCCGGACTCCCGCGGGAAGCACAGGTACATGGCCCGGATGAAATCCTCCTTCGCCTTCCCCGCGTAGATGAAGGTCGGGCAAATGCGCAGCTCCGGCCTGCCCGCGCAGGCGTGCGCGCGAATCACGTACTGAATCAGCTTGCGCCCGGACTCGCTGACCAGCCAGCCGCTGAGCTTGATCACCGCGCGCAGGTCATTGGCGCTTTCCACCTCGACCTTGTAATCGCCGGAGGGGGCGGCCGTGAATTTTTCGCGCGGGCCTTTCAGGGAATCGCGCAGCCAGTTTTCCTCGGAAGGGGACCCAAGCTTATGTTCCACCTCGCAGACGAATTCCCCGGGCCGGCTGACAACCTGAGTCTCGGCCTTTCCGTCGCCGTCGAAATCCACCCAGACCCCGGAGGGCAGGCCGAACCGGTTGGTTGAAAACGAAAACCGCGCCGCACCGGTATTGACGATGATATTGCCTTCCTTTTGTTCAACCGTGACTTTCCCTGCCGGGCGTTCCTTGCCAAAAACTTGTGAGAATATTTTCCCGAGCATGCTCCCTTCGCCTGCGCCTGATTTTTTCTCTTTTTCATCCGGCACAAGGCTCATCTTCAACTCCCCCCCGGCCGGGAGAGTAACCTGGCTGTCCACCAGGAGCCACTTTATGCTTCCATCGTACCAGCGGGCAATCGGGCGCGCCTGGCAGGGGAGGTTATGGCCGGCTTGGTCGACAAGATTAACAGCCGTTCCCTCCTTCATGGCTCCTTTTGCAAACGGAACGCCGCCGCGCACCGGCGCGTTGCTCAGGGCTATGCCGGCGTGGTTATTCACGGTCAGGGGCACCTGGATCTGGGCGGCGGCCGCGGCGATCGTGGCAGAGAGAAACAAGGCAATCATGAAACGCATATAATATATTCCTATGAAACTGTTCGGCACATGAAAAGCATCTTATTGCAATCGGCATGGCCTGAGGCCCTTGCCCTACCAAGAATGTACGATAAAAGGTAGGGCGGCGGCGTCACGCCGCGCCGGCATATACTTGTATAATGAAGCGTGACAAATGATGGTGGAACATTCCTGTTTTTAACTAACAGCCTGCAGCCTAAACCGCTATGAGCCTGATCTTGTAATCAGTTTGCCCTCTCCTGGGTGTAATACCACTTCAGCATTTCCCTGGAGCTATCCTCGTCGAGGTTTTCCGCGCCGACTGCCTTTTCGCCCGCGGCGGGCGGCAGGATTTCCTTGAGCTTCCATTCATTGCCGTGGCGCCCGAAGCTCCAGTATTCCTCGAACGGCGTCACATCCTCATCCTGCTTAACCACGTTCCCGCCAAGCCTGGTGATCTGCTGGGCGTGCGCCCGGATGCGGACCGTGTATTCATCCAGCTTGTCGTCGGCATAATTGCGCACCAGGACCATCTCCACCTTCCGGATGCACAGGTTGCGCAATTCCAGGATAAAGCCCCTGGAGATATTTTCGGAAACTTTCTTTTTGATTGCCCCGGCGACTTCCGGGATCATCAGGCTTTCCTTCAGGTCGGAATTGTTCCCGGTCTGCTCGTAAAGCATAACGCTGATGAACACTTCCCGGGCACGCTCGAGCATTTCCTGACGGTTCCACATTTTGCTGTCGGTTTTGGCCAGGAAATTCAGGAGGCGGTCTATTTTATTTGTTTTCAGCTCGACGGCCTTTTCGAGCAGGGGCCCGGCGACGCCGGCTGCGGCCGCGGCGGCTCCGTAGACCTGCTCCAGGCCGGTTTTGGTGAACTGCTCGAATAAATTTTCCTCCTTGAGCGCTTTTGATTCCTTCGTCTGCTCGATCTCCCCCAGGACCCATTTGCTGCCTTGGCGGTGGAAGGTCCAGAACTCCTGGAACATGGCCTCGCTGTCATCGCCTCGCAGGATCTTGCCGGTCCGGTCATCCACGTAAAAATCCTTCATGGTGGCCGTGATGAGCGCGGTGAACTCGCGCTGGGCCGGATCGTTCATGTAGCGCACGTGCACGATATCAATTGCGTCCACACGCAGGCCTTCCATCCTGTTGATCTCGTGCTGGGCTTTCATGGCTGCCAGCTGGCGCTCGTGCTCTGCGAAAAGGTCGGGAGCCATGAGGGGGCGCATCGGCTCGTATGCCCGGGCCTGCCAGCACTCCTGGAGCTTAAGGAAAACCTCCTTGGCCATTGCCGTGAGTTTCACGGGCTCGAAATCCTGGTCAACCCGGGCGATGAACTCAAGCAGCTTGCGCGTTTTCTCCGCCTTGGGCTCAATTTCGTCCCTTGGAAAGACATAATCGAGATTTTCGCGCGCCTTCTTGCCATGGCTTATTATAAGAGACAAGATGAAGGCAGGCAGGATTAAGCCGAAAAAAAACAGTTTGAGCAGGAGATCATCTTCCTTGCTGCTCCTGCTTCCGGACCGGCGGCTGCCGGAACTGCGGAAACCGCCGCCGCCCTTGTTGTGGACGGCAATGCCGTTGGCAAAGAACGTGTTGGGCTCGTCGGTTTTCAGGTTGTAGACCGTGACCGGCCCGGGAATGCTTTTTATCTCACTGATTTTCCGGGCCGCGAGCTGGCCGCCTGCAAGGGCGTAAATAACCTCGTTGGTCTTAAACTCGCCAATGGGCTTGTAAACGCCGCTGCCGGCATAGAAAGGATGCTCGCCTGTGACCTTGAGCGTGACGTTATCGGCGGACACGGCGAGGTAGCCGTCGGCCTGCCGGGTTGTCAGTTCCCGGACGGAAGTCTGCTCGATTCCCCCGCAAGAACACAATGCCATCACGCGGTCGCCGGTCTTTATTTCCGAAATTCGGGCCTGTTTGCCGTCGGCTTTTGTTATCAGCGTATCAGGCAGGAAGCATCCGCCGCCCTTGTTATGGACCGCGATGCCGCCGGCAAAAAAAGTGTTGGGCGCATCGGTCTTAAGGTTGTAAACCGCAACCGGTCCGGGAATTTCTCTTATTTCCAGGATCTTCTGCGCGGCAAGCTTGCTGCCATCATAGGCAAAAATCGTGTCGTTCGTCTTCAGCGCCCCGATTGTCTTAAACATGCCTTCCCCGACGTAAAAAGGATGTTCCGCGGTGACGTTGAGGGTGGCGCGGTCGGTGGACAAGGCCAGATAACCCTCCGCGCTCCTGGTTGTCACCTCCAGGACCGCCGCGGTCTGGATATTTGCATTCTTGTCGAAGGCCAGAACCCGGTCGCCGGCTTTTATTTCCGAAATTCGCACCGCCCGGCCGTCGGCTTTCGTGATAAGCGTTTCCGGCAGGAAACAGCCCTTGTTGTGGACGATTACTCCATCCGCGACGTAAAGCCCGCCCGGCATAACGAGGATATCATGGAACCGGCCCGCGGCTGGAACGCGGCGGATGGATTCCACCGCTGCGCTGCGCGTATTTTCTCCCTCGCAGATGCGGACCTTGTCGCCGGCTTTCAGACCCCTCGCCTCAACAAACACTCCCGGGGATATCTGGAAAGGGTGTGATTCCGTAACGAACAGGCGCCGGCCGCCGATCAGCAGCTCCAGCGCGCTTCCGGGCTCGACCGCAGTGACCGCGCAGACCGCGCTGGTCTTGTCATGGAGACCATCGGGGACAATAACGCGGTCACCGACCGCAAGTCTTTCGATGGCGGCCGTGCCGCCCGGGACGGCGACAGGCGTGCCCTCGATGAAGCAGCCGCCCCCGCCGCGGCCAAAAGCGGCCGGGCTGAATATTGCCGCCAGGAACGCGAAGCAAAAGAAGAGAAAGCTGCGGTTCATCCCTCCTCCTTTAAATAGATTCTTCATTCAAAGGCACGGTTGTATTCCATAATCTTGGGCATGGCGGAGCGAGGACGTTCTCGCCCTACCATATGGAAATATGCCGGCCTATAATGTCAATCAAGGTAGGGCGGCGCCATCCTTGGCGCGCCGTCTTTATAAGATTTTTGTTTTCAACCACATTTTTGAAGTGTTTGTTAATTATTAGCCTTAATACAGTCCGGCGATGATCCCTCCCAGGACGGCCGCGGCCACGACGATGCTGATGCCGGTGATGCAGGCGGAGACAATCCGGCCGTAGTAATCGGAGACAGCCAGGTTGCCGCGCAGTATTTCCTTTTCCTCGTCGATGTTCGGCGTGAGCCTGGCGACAATCTTAGGCACTATGGCCGAGGCCAGGAGCACGAGGCAGATTCCCACGATCCCGCCGATGATGCAGAAGAGCACCGCCCAGCCGATATTGATGATGTTCATGGCCATATTCACCTCGCTTGTTGCTATATTTAATTATTTCCACAGAACTGCAAATTGCCATTCTACCGAACGGCCGATACAGCTGAAGTCCCTCTGCCCGATTTTGCTGTTATTTTTGCCCGGCCTGCTCCGTCATCTGGGTCGGGTTGGGCGTCTTGATGATCAGGAACGAGGCGTTTTCCTTGGATTTGTTGGCGATAGACATGGGCGTCTTGAAGGCGATCGGCACCAGCGCTCCTTCCCGGGCGACAATTTCCTTGCCGTCCAGGGTGACGACCACTTCGCCCTTGACGATGAGGAGGTGCACGTTTGAATTGGCGTTGTGATGCGGGACCGCCTGCCCCGGCTTCAGAGCCACCTGCATCATCAGCAGGTGATTTTCCGCGACCAGCTCCCTGCGCATCATACCTTCGTCGCCATACGGGATATTCTCAAGCACGTTGATAATTTTAATTTCCTCCCCGGCCTGGGCCAGTGACGATACCAGGACAAGGAATCCAATTGCATAACAGGCGATATTTTTCATGTTTTCTCTCCTATATTATTTATTTTGTTCATCAATATTTCAAAAAATATTCCAGGAAAATGCAAAGCTGCTCGTTCGATTCCTCGGTCGGGGGGTGTTTGTCGCGGTTGGTCATGGCGACGCGGTTATCGAAGCCGAGAAAACGGTTGACAGCGATGGCGTGGTTCAAAGCCGGCCAGCGCCAGGCCTGGTCCTCGGCACCCCCGGAGACAAGGAAAGGCCGCGGAGCCATGAGGGCGTGCGGCTCTTGCAGGTCATGCCCGGCTTCGACCAGCCTTTTGTATGCGCCGGTGCGTGGATTTTCGGCCGTAACCATCCCGGGCGTGCGGTTTGTCGCCGGCTCAGTGCCCAGGTACCAGCGCTCCCAGTAGTTGACGTTGCCGCGCTTCTCGTCGAATACTATTCCGCCGTCGGACCAGGCGGAGCAGGCAAACTTGTCGTAAAGGCACGCGGCAAAAAGCGCCCACTTGGCGCCGTAGGAGTGGCCGAAAATGCCGATGCGCTTCGGATCAACTTCCGGGAGGTTGGCAAGGGCGTTGCAGCAGTTGGACGCGACGTAGGCCATGGAAGAAAGGGGCTGGATGCCCGGGACGCTGTGACGGGGTCCACCGATGACCAGGGTCACGAATCCGCGCCGGACGAGCTGGAGACCAAAATCGTATAATTTGTAATTCGGGTTGTCACTGAGCCCTATGCCGATAAGGGGAGACAGGTCAGAGACAATCATCACGCACGGGAACGGGCCCTTGCCCGGAGGGACAAGCAGGTAGCCTTCCTGGCTCTTGCCCGGCACCACCTCGATGCTGACTTTTTTCTGCGTGAAATTTTCCCGCGCCTTTGATTCAACGACATCGAGCTTAGGACTCACAAGGACCTGCGGCCATGCGCCCATCAGCCCGTGCCATGTTTTGATAATTTCGTTGCGGCGTTCCTGCCACTGGGCGGGCGAGCTGACGGGATGTCCGTCGTAGAAGATCAACGGCGAACGGAATTTGCCGAAATCATTGGTATATTGCGCCGGCGGTTTAAAGAAAGTCGCTATCTTTTCCCACGTCTGCTGGCGACCGGCACAGTCCGCGCCATAAAGGCATCCCAAGCCGCAAAAGAAAACCACGGACGAAATGCCAAGAAAAGAACGTATGGCTGATTTAGCGCCCATGTGACTTTGCCTGGCCATGCCTGCCGGGCCGCAATAATTTTATTACAATGCACTGATAATAGAACGCCTGGTGGAAAATGCAAGCGTATACGTTCCTGACAGTGCGGCGCGTTCGTTCCGGCGCCGGGATGTTGAAATAATATTCGCTCATGGATATCGCTTCTGGTAATTTGCCAGCTACATAAAGGATCTGCTGACAAGGAACAACCGCATGGATGAAATTTTAAACGACCTTGCCCTGCAGCCGGTCAAACCGGATTTTAATCCCGGCGAAAAATACGCCACGGCCAACCGGGTTTTCCAGGGCATACCGACCCTGGAGCGTTCCGCGAATGGAAAGCTCTGGGCGGCGTGGTACAGCGGCGGCACGGGCGAAGGGCCGGATAACTACGCCCTGCTCGCCTCCAGTTCCGATGACGGCCACACCTGGAGCAAGCCGCTCCTTGTGATAGATCCTCCGGAAAAAGTGCGCGCATTCGATCCGTGCCTCTGGACCGATCCTGTCGGGAGGCTCTGGCTTTTCTGGGCCCAGAGCTGGACAAAATTCGACGGCCGCTGCGGGGTCTGGACCATCCGCTGCGATGATCCGGATGCGGCCGCGCCGCGCTGGTCGGAGCCGCAACGCCTGGCCCACGGCATCATGATGAACAAGCCCACATCCCTTTCCTCGAACGAATGGCTCATGCCCTCCGCCATCTGGAACAGCCGCGACCCGCTCTGGCCGCAGTTCGAGCGCGAAAGGAAATCAAACCTGTATGTCTCGCGCGACCGCGGGGAAACATGGACGCTCCTGGGCGGGCCCGATGTGCCCGAGCGCTCCTGCGACGAGCACATGGTGGTTGAATTGCGCGATGGCTCGCTCATGATGCTTGTGCGCACGACTTACGGCATCGCGAAGAGCATTTCGCGTGACCGCGGCCTGACCTGGGACAAGGCCGAAAATTCCGGAATCCCCGGGCCGAACTCGCGCTTCTTTATCCGGCGCCTGAAATCAGGGAGGCTCCTGCTTGTAAACCATTACGGCTTTAAACTCGATCCCGACCGGAGAATATCCGGGCGCACCCACCTGGCGGCGCTGCTTTCCGAGGATGACGGCCGGACATGGGGCAGAAGCCTCTTGCTCGACGAGCGCGAAGACGTGTCATACCCCGACGGGGTCGAGGCACCGGACGGGTATATATACATTGTTTACGACCGCGAGCGCAAGGGCGCCCGGGAAATCCTTATGGCAGTGTTTACCGAGGAAGATGTCCTGGCCGGGCGCATTCAATCATCAAAAGGCCGCCTGAGGGTCATCGTCGACCGGGCCGGGTAGTCCGGGTCCATGGGAGCACGCTGAAGGGATAAAAATCGATTTAATCCGGGGGAGGGAGCACAACATGCCTGCAAAAATCCTGATTATAAACGGAAGTCCGAAAAAAAACGGCAACACGACCACGCTGGCGGAATGGTTTGCGGAGGGAGCGCGCGCCAATGGCGCCCGGATTGAAATCATCCGCGCCGCCGAATTGAAATTAAAATCAGCCGGGTGCACGTCCTGCCGCGCCTGCCAGAAAATGAAGGAATACGGGTGCGTGATCAATGACGACCTCAAGCCTGTCCTGGCAAAGATGGCCAAATCTGACGTGATTGTCATTGCCACGCCGCTTTATTTCTTCGGCGTGAGCGCCCAGCTCAAGGTAATATTCGACCGGATGTTCTCGCTTTACAAGTGGGATAACAAGGCCGGCACCATGAAAACCGTCCTGAAAGGCAAGACGCTCGTCCTGATTGCCAGCGCCTTTGAAGACGTTGGCCTGGATGCCCTCGCGAAGCCATTTGAGCTGACGGCGAAATACACCGGCATGAAATTCCTGTCACTCCTTGTTCCCAACGCGGGCGTGTCGGGCGATATCAGGAATAAATCCGGTGTGCGCGAAAAGGCGATCGCGCTGGGCAGGAAAATTACTTCACTGATTAGTCATGATAACCGATTTAAACCAGGCAACTCAGAAGGATAATAATGAAATTATCAATCGATTCACACATAACGGCACCCCCCTCGTGCGCCGTCTTTGCACTTACAGTGTTCCTTTTAACCAAGGCGGCCTTTGCCGGGGAAGAGCCGGCCGGGGGCAAAGGTGCTGAAGCGGAACTCGAAGCCAGAACGCGCGCGGTGAACCAGCTGTTTGCCCAGTGGGACAATACTAATTCAGCGGGGATGGCGGTGGCGGTCGTCAAGGACGGCAAAACTGTCTTTCGCCGCGGGTTCGGTATGGCGGAGATCGAAACCGGCCGGGCCATCACCCCGGAAACCGTTTTTGACGCCGCCTCGCTGGCCAAGCAGTTCACCGGCTTTGCCGTCTCAACGCTGATCGAGCAGAAGAAGCTGTCGGCCGATGACGATATCCGCAAGTACCTGCCGGAGCTGCCCGAATATGACAATGTGATCACGATCAGCCACCTGCTCCGCCATACAAGCGGGCTGCGCAACTGGAGCGGGACTTACCGCCCTGCCTCGCTCACCGTTTCCGGCATCGTGGCGCTGGTGGCGCGCGAGAAAGTTGTCGACTTTGCCCCGGGCGACGAGCACAGGTACAGCAACACCGGCTACAATATCCTGGCGGCCATAGTCGAGCGCGTTACCGGGCAGCCGCTGCAAATATGGATGAGCGAAAACGTTTTCAAGCCCCTCGCGATGACCCGCACCCGGCTGCGCGATGACCTAGGCGTGCCGGTTGATGATTTTGCCTGCGCGTACCAGACCAACAATAGCGGGGTTTATGTGAAGCAGGGCGTCGGCCTGGCGCCGCTCGGCTCAAGCTCGCTTTACACAACCGCCGACGACTTTGCAAAGTGGCTGGCCAACTATGGCACCGCCAAAGTGGGCGGTGCGGAGGTCCTGGCGCGCATGCAGGAGCCGGGCATGCTGAACAGCGGCAAGAAAGTCAACTACGGGTACGGGCTGTTCCTGGGCGACCGGGAGGGAAAGAAGGTGCTGTCGCACGTCGGGGCCTGGGGATACAGGAGCTATTTCTATTATTATACCGGCGACAAGCTCGGCATCGTGGTTTTAAGCAACAACGGCAACGCGGATACGGGCAGGCTGGCGTCACAAATCGCCAGGCTATGGCTGGGAGATGCCAAGTGAATAAAATCAGCTTAATAGGCTCTTAAATAGTTCCGTTAAAACATGTGCATTTTTGCGGAGAAGTTTTCCGCAGCAGCGGATCCGCATCTGGTGGAACTGTAGGCCGTCCCGACTCTCTGGGCGACTTGTCCCTCCGGTCCATTCAGATTAAAATATCATTTTAAAAGGAGCGGTTGTGAATTTTTTGAAAGGAGTCCTGGTCATGCTTGCGTTGGGCAGCCTGCCGGCCCGGGCCGAAGATTTTGAAAAAGACACTTTCCCGACCGCCGCGGGCAATCTGGAAATAACTTTCATCGGCCACGGGACGCTTATAATGAAGCACGGCGGCAAGGTCATTCACGTTGATCCTTACGGCCGCCTGGCCGATTATGCGGCGCTGCCGAAGGCCGATCTGATCCTTCTCACCCACGCCCACCAGGATCACCTAGATCCGGCCGCCATGGAAAAAATCCGGGCGGAGCGCACGGTTGTTGTCATGTCCGCGGCCTGCGCCGGCAAGGTGGAGGGGGGAATCGTCGTTACCAACGGCGGGAGCCTGAAGGCCGCCGGCCTCGGGATCGAAGCCGTGCCGGCCTATAATATAATCCACAAGCGCGCCGGCGGAGAGCCGTATCATCCCAGGGGCGAAGGCAATGGCTACGTGCTGGATTTCGCCGGCCAGCGCGTTTATGTGGCCGGGGACACCGAGAACATCCCGGAGATGTCCAGCCTCAAGG
>JBAYWJ010000039.1:0-16265 GCA_041674125.1 Kiritimatiellia bacterium | reverse complement strand
GAATTCCTCTTCAAAGGCCATAACCAACTCGACGGTATCAAGCGAATCCGCTCCCAGGTCCTCGATGAACGAGGCTTCAGGGGTAACTTGCTCGGCGTTTACCCCGAGTTGTTCAACGATAATGTCGCGCACTTTATCTTCAAGCGCCATTGTTGTCCTCCTGTTTTTCCACCGCAGCCGAATGCCCGGCCGTTTGAAGGGCAGGGAGCCTGCGGCATATTTACTGCATTACCATCCCGCCGTTGACGCTTATGACCTGGCCGGTGACATAGGCCGCGGCTTCGCTTGCGAGGAAAAGAACCGCCTCAGCCACGTCATCCGGGGAGCCAAAACGCTTCAGGGGAATGGCATCCAACATTTTATTGCGAATATCCTCGGGCAAGCTTTCCGTCATCTTGGTCATGATAAAGCCCGGCGCAACCGCGTTCACCCTTATGTTGCGCGAAGCCAGCTCCCGCGCCGCCGACTTGGTCAGCGCAATCACGCCCGCTTTTGAAGCCGCATAATTACACTGCCCGGCGTTGCCGATCAAGCCTATAATCGAGGCCATGTTGATCACCGCCCCGGACCGCTGCTTCAGCATGACCTTTGAAATCGCCTTGGTGAAAAGGAAAGCCCCCTTGAGGTTGACGTTCATCACCTCGTCCCAGTCCTGTTCCGACATCCTGAGCATAAAACCGTCGCGCGTGATGCCGGCGTTGTTGACAAGAATGTCAATCCGGCCGAAGTCTTTCACCACGGCCTCAACCGTTTTCTGTACATCGGCGGCCAGGCTGACGTTTACGGCGTAACCTTCTGCCCTGCATCCTTTTGCCGCACAAGCTCCGATGCTTTCCGCCAGCCAGTCCCGGTTCAAGTCGCACAGGGCCAAATCGGCTCCCTCGGCAGCCATTTTTTCGGCTATGGCCCGGCCGATCCCGCGGGCTGCGCCGGTAACAAGGGCTATTTTTTTCTCAAGTTTTTTCGCCATTTGTATACCAATGCGGGCAATTTATCAAAAAAAAGCCATTAGTCCAGAGAATGTTTTAGATTTCTTTTTGCGGCTGGTCATCCGACCATGTTTCGCTGATTTGGCCGGCATAAGTCAGCTTGACCCGGATGTCGCTGCGCCCGGCGCCGGCGAGGGCTTTTTGGACTTCCTTCAAGGCCAGCTCCGGCCGGTTGCATTCCAGGCTGAGGTGGCACAGGAACACCTGCGCGAGCCGGGGAGATATGATTTCGGTTATCATGCGGGCGGCGTGCGCGTTGGACAGGTGGCCGTGCCGGCCGGCGATGCGCTGCTTGAGCATCCAGGGCCTTTTGGCCCCGGAGAGCAGGTATTCGTCGTGGTTGGCCTCGATGATCAGGGCCCGGCAATCGCGCAGGTGCTCGCGGACGAGGTGGGTTGCAGAGCCGATATCGGTTACGATTCCCAGCCTGGTTTGAGCGCATTGGACCACGAAGCCCACGGGCTCGCAAGCGTCGTGGGGCACGGGGAAGGGGCGGAAAACCATGTCGCCGATCTCGAATTCAGATCCGGTGGAAAAGACGTTCCACTTGAGCGCGTTCAGCTTGTTGTCGCGGAGCACACCCTCGATTGTGCCGGAGTTGGCGTAGAGTTTTATGCCGTAGCGCTGGTGCAGGACCGCCAGCCCGGCGGTGTGGTCGGAGTGCTCGTGGGTCAAACAGATGGCGGATATGTTTTCAGCGGCCGCCCCGATTAAGGCAAGGCGGCGGCACGTTTCGCGGGCGCTCAGGCCTGCATCGACCAGAACTTGCGCCTGCGGCGAGCTCAGATAAATGCAGTTGCCGGAGCTTCCGCTCGCCAGGATGCAGATTTTCATGTTTTGATACACCGCCGCCCGCGTCCGGCTGGCGGAAATGCCTGCCATGCGGGTTGCCGGATGCGCTGAATTTTTACCGTGGCGCGTTCTTGCCGGCAGGCGGCGCGCCCTTCCAAACCGGGCATGAATATAGGCGCGCCCGGCCGCGATTGCCAGCAAATTCATCATGCCCTGAAATGGCTTGCGCGCCGGGCAAAGCGCAGTTATATTTTAAAAGAAGGATATTGATTGATGAACAACCAGACGCTATCGCTGATTCAGGACCAGCGTCAGATCCAGACCATGGCGCCCCAGCTGCGGCAGTCCCTCGAGCTTCTGCAGGTGCCGGTGCTGGAGCTGCGCGCCTTGATCCAGAAGGAGCTGCAGCAGAACCCGGTCCTGGAAGAAAGGGGCGGCGACGCCGTTTCGCTCGACCAGCAGGTGCCGGTTGAAAGCCATCCGGACGAAAAGGAGCTGAAATTCAAGGAGGAATTCGATGTCCTCATGCGCCTGGACCGGGAGACCTACGATTATTTCATGCGGGAATACGAGCCGGAAGACGACAGCGCCGAGAAACGGCGCAGGTACGCCATCGACATCAAAACCCGGGAAGAATCGCTCCAGGAGCACCTGGTCGGCCAGCTGTCTTTCATGAATTTCTCCGAGCGCGACCGCCGGATAGGCGAGCTGATCATCGGGAGCATCAACGAGGATGGCTATCTGACCCAGGATATCGGGGCGCTGGCCGAGTCCGCGGGATATGAGAAGGAGCTGTTTTATGACGTTCTCGCCGTCATCCAGGATTTCGATCCCGTGGGAGTCGGCGGCCGCGATTTGAAGGAGTGCCTCTTGATCCAGCTCCAGCGCCTGGGCCAGGATTCCGCCCTGGCGGGGCAGATTGTCGGCGGGCACCTCGACCGGCTCGCTGCGAAAAATTATCCCGAAATCGCCAAGGCGCTCGGCGTTCAGGCGGACGAGGTCCGCCAGGCGGCCAAGGTCATTGCGACGCTCGAGCCGCGCCCGGGGCGCGCCTTCGGCGGCGACACGGCGCAATACATCATTCCCGAGATCATCGTCGAGAAGGGCGAGCAGGGCTACCGCGTGCACTTGAACGACGAGCGCATCCCGCAGCTGCGCATCAGCCGGTACTACCAGCAGCTGATGGCCGAAGCCGGCAGCACCGAGGAAGTGAAGAAGTACATCCGGAACAAGGTCAGCGCCGGGCTTTTTCTCATGCGTAGCATTGACCAGCGCCAGCGCACCATGCGGCGGGTGGCGGAGGAGATCGTCAAGGTCCAGAGCGGCTTTTTTGACAGCGGCGTTTCGCATCTCAGGCCCCTGACCATGGCGGAGGTGGCGCGGCAGGTCGGGCTGCACGAAACCACGGTCTGCCGCTGCGTCGCCAACAAGTTCATGAAAACCCCGGCCGGTGTCTTCGAGATGAAATATTTTTTTACGCCCGGCCTCAAGACCAGCAACGGCGAATCCGTCTCCAACAAGGCGGCCCAGGACCTCATTGCGGGGCTGGTGGCCGAGGAGGATCCTTCCCGGCCGCTTTCGGACCAGGAGATCTTCGAGCGCCTGCGGGCGCAGGGGCTGCAAATCGCCCGGCGCACGGTGGCCAAGTACCGCCTTATCCTCAAAATACCCCCTTCGCACCTGCGCAAGGCGACTTGAAAAATACGGCGCTTCAGATGTCGAGCAGCAGCGCGGAGCGCGCCGGCATGACGGTCCGGCTTGAAACCGGTACCTTGCGCCCCGTAAGCAGGTTGCGCCCGCGCGCGGGCAGGTTTACACCGCGCGGGACATGGATCGGGCAGGGGTGGTCATCCCAGTTGAAGATCGCAAGCCGGTTTAATGCGCCGGAGCGGTTGGCCCAGAAGCGCGGCGCCGTTTCGTAACCCGCAAACAGGTCGAGGGCGGTCGTCCCGCCCTGGAGCGGCGGGAAAAGGCGGCTGAGAGCCCGGATGCCTCTGCGGTTGAGGCGGCGGATGGAATCGGCGACGAAAACGTTTCCGCCCGCGATGTGCACCAGCGCCAGCAAAGTCTGCAGCTCGGAAAATGAGGCCTCTTCGCCGGCCATCCAGAAATTGCCGTCATTTTGCAGGGGCTGTTTCTGGTAAATGTAGTTCAGGAAGCGGTCGCTGCTGGTCGCGGCGGAACGGGCCAGGGCGAAGTCCGGGTCGATGGTCCAGAGCCGGCCGTTCTGCCAGAGCTTGACGGCGATCTGGGTTGCGTTGTGCCGGACGTGCCCCCAGAACGCGTGGATATCCACCGAGACGCGGGAGCTGTCGGCCAGGCCCAGCGCGGCCTCGGCCGGCGCGCCGCAGTTGAGGATGTGGGCGTCGTCCCCGACCGCGTCTCGGATTGCGCCCAGCCCGGCGCGGACCATGCCGGCCCGGCCGCGCGCGGGGTCAGAGGCCTGTTCGATTTTCTGGAGGTAATTCTTGTAAATGTAGTCTATTTTGAAAAGCTCAAAGCCGGCGCGGCGCGCCGCGCCGAACCAGCTGCGGAGCATGTCCTGCACTTCCGGCAGGGTGAAATCGAGCAGGACGCCCTCCTTGAACATTTCAGGAGACCCGGACGCCGATTTTATGAAAAGGTCCTGGCGGAAGCGGGCCAGGCCGGTGTAGATGCTGCACTGCAGCGGGGCGAACCAGATGCCGGGCACAAATCCTTTCTTCCTGATTGCGTCGGCAATGGCTTTAAAATCGGCCGGGAACTTGCGGTTCGGCTTCCAGTCGCCCCAGGCGCAAGCCCAGCCCATGTCGATCGCGCAGTATTTCAGCTTGCCTTTCAGGGGAGAGCCGTTGATGGCATCCAGTTCGGAGAGTATGTCCCGCATGGACACTGCTCCGCCGTAATAGTCCCACGAGTTCCAGCCGGTGCAGATTTCCTGGTTCTTTCTGGCGCTGCGGGCCAGGTGGCCGCCGTAGGTTTCCAGGAGCCTGAAAGGGTCGCTGCCTTCCGCCATGACAATTTCATACCTGCGTGGCGCCCGCAGGCTCATCATGGGGGCAAACCCCGCCTCAAGCCCGCCGGCATAGGCCTTGAATTCCGAAAAATCCTCCGCCGGCGCCCCGATGCCGGCCAGCAGCGCTTTGGCCGAAGACGGATTGTAGGCAAGCGCCAGGAGCGAGGAGGCGTTGGTCCTGCGACCGGCCAGGCTGAAAACTCCGTCGGGGTTGTTCATCCCGGTCCCGATGAAAAGCGACCGCGCGCCGCGCGCCAGGGCCCCGCCGCCCGCGGATGGCGTGAGCTTCAGGAATATTCTTTTCAGTTTGCCGGCGCCGGTGCGCCCGGAAACGCTCAGGCAGATTTTAGCGAAATCATCCGGAGCTTCTTCCCAGCTCAAATCGGCCCGCCACTTGCCGCCGGAAAAGCAAGCCCGCCGGGGCGAGATTTTTTTGACCAGGGCCATTTCCACCGTTCCGGTTTCGTCTTCCGCGCGCAGGGTCAGGCGGCCGACCGGAGCGCCATGGCGGTCTTTAAGGACCATTGCCTTGTCAATGCATATAATCATGTCTGTGCCTCACGTAAGCGCTGCCTTTAACAGTGTTCATGCCCGCAGCCGGGGCGGAGCCGTGTGACGGCATCACGTGAAAATAGGGATTTTCAACCCTTGAAGCAACATGAAAAGGCAGCGCCTCCGGCCGGCGGGGCTGGTATTTCGGCCGGTGCATAATTGCATTTGACAAAGGGCGGCCAAAAGTCCATTTTAGCGGATGTTTCTGAGAACTGCGTCAGCGATACAAATAACAGGAGGCCCGATGAACTGCTTGAAGACGATCGTTTTTGCCGGATTGTGCTTGTGCTCGGCCGCATTTTTCACCGCCCCGGCGCTTGCCGAAGGCGACGCTAAGAACAAGGCCTCCGAAGCTCCTAAAGCCGCCCAGGCGCCCGAAGCGGGCCAGCCGGCCCAGCTGAAAGAGGCAACTCCCGAAGTACCGCTTGCCCCGGAAACGGTGCTGGTGAAGGTTGAAGGCGCGCCCGTTACCCAGGCCGACCTTGACGGCGAGATCGGCCAGATCAGGCAGATGATGAAAAACCGCTCGCCTAATTCCGCCCAGCAGTTTGAGGCGATGCTCAAGCACGTCAAGCCGCAAATCCTCGAGGGAATCGTTGTCAGGAAGCTCATTGGCGCCGAATGCGAGCGTGAAAAAATCAAGGTTACGCCCGAGGAGATTGCAAAGGAAGTGGCCGGCTTTGAGGCGACCCTGCCGCAGAAAATGAAGCTGGAGGACTTTCTCAAGCAGAACGGCATCACCCGGGAAAATTTCGAGCGGGACGTTGGCGAGCAGGTCAAGATAGAGAAGCTCCTTAAAATTGCCCCGCCGACCGACCAGGAAATCAGGGCCTATTACGACGACAACAAGAAAAATTACGAGATGCCGGAAACGGTTAGCGCCAGGCACATTCTCGTGGCGGTTGACGCCGGCGATGATGCCGCCAAGAAGGAAGCCAAGAAGAAAAAGGCGGAAGACCTGCGCAAAAAGCTGGACAAGGGCGGCGATTTCGCAAAGCTGGCCGAGGAAAACTCCGACTGTCCCAGCAAGGCCCGCGGCGGCAGCCTGGGCGAATTCCCGCGCGGCAACATGGTGCCGGCCTTCGAGCAGGCGACCTTCTCCATGAAGAGCAACGAGATCAGCGGCGTGGTGGAAACTGAGTTCGGCTTCCACATCATCCAGAACACCGGCCACAATGCCGCGCGGACTGTGCCGTTTGAGGACGTCAAGGGACAAATCGCCTTCCGTTTGAAGAGCCGCCAGGTGCAGGAAAAGCTCGAAGGCCTGGTTGAGAAGCTTAAATCCGGCGCGAAAATAGAATTTACCAAGGAAGGCGAAGGCCTCAAGCTCAAGCCTCGTCCAATGAATGCATTCCCTATGGCGCCGGCCGGTGAAAAGCCGCCCGCCAGTGAAGCCGGGGATAAGCCTGCCGGTGAAACGCCGGCCAAGGCCGCGGACAAGAAATAGAAGCGGCGGCTCGCGTCCGGGCGCCGGTTTTGACACTTCTTCGCCAGAAAGCCCTGTGGCTCTTGACCTCCCGCCTTCGCGTAGCCCGCTTCGGTGGGCGAAGGAAGGTCGTAGCCCCTTGGGCGGAGTAGGTTGCCACAGGGATGAATGCCAAGGTAGGGCAAGGGCGTCCCGCCCTGCTGCGGCGCGGTCCAGCCTTCGTAGCCAAGGGCTTTACTACGGCGGAGTAGGCCCGGAGGCCGTCGCCCTACCAAAGATGCCCCGTCCCGACCTCTTCGAGTCGGGACCGCGGGGTGCTTCACGGGGATCCAGCCTGTTTCAGTTCAGACGTTGAAGCGGAAGTGGCAGATGTCGCCGTCTTCCAGGACGTAGTCGCGCCCCTTCAGCTGCATCTTGCCCTGGGCTTTTGCGGCGGATTCCCCGCCTGCGGCGACCAGTTCGTCATACTTGATTATCTCCACCCGGATAAAACCGCGCTGGATATCCGTGTGAACCTTTCCGCCCGCTTCCGGCGCCGGCGTGCCCTTGCGGATTGTCCAGGCGCGGACTTCATCCTCGCCGACGGTATAAAACGACATCAGGCCCATCGTGTCGTAGGCCGCCTGGTTCATCCGGTCCAGGCCGGAGGCCTCCAGGCCCAAGTCCTTTAAATAAGCAAGCCGGTCCTCAGCCTTGTCCAGGGCCATGATTTCCTCCTCGATGCGGCAGGAGATGTAAAAAGCGGAATCGCTTTTCTGTCCGGGCTTGTGCCCGATTTCATTTTCGTCGACGTTATAGGCCGTGATGAAGGGCTTAAGGGTAAGAAGCCCAAGGCTCCTGATGGCATCCTGGGCCTGCCTGTCCAGGGCCGGCGCGCAGATTTTCATCTCTTTTTCAATGCCTTCCTTGACCTTGAGCAGGGTTTTTTCCTCCAATTCCTGCTGGGGTGAAAGGCCGGCCTTTTTCTCGCGCCCGATGCGTTCAAGTCTTTTTTCGATGGCCTCAAGGTCGGCGAAAACTATTTCCGACTCCAGGGTTTGGCGGTCGCGCTCCGGGTTCACATCGCCGAGCGGGTGAAAAACCTCGTCGGATGTGAAGGCGCGGACGAGGATGCAGAGCAGGTCGCAGCGCCGGGCGCTTTCCAGCCAGAGGCGTTTCTGGTCCTTGGGGTCGACTTCCGGGCAGAGAACGATCGTGTTTTCGGCGTACTTGACTTTTTCGGGCTTGAACATGCCTGCCAGTACGTCAACGCGCCTGTCGCGGATGGGCGCGATGCCTTCCAGCGCCTCGCCTTCCTTGCGCGCTATCTGGGCGGCATTCTTCCGACCCGTCATGAGGGAAAAAAATGTTTTTTTTCCGGATTGCTGCAGTCCGATCAGTCCTACTTTCATGCCTTTGTCATCTCCCTTTTAAAAATTGCCGGTTGTCCCGGCGGCTTCATTCAGTTTCAGTGATTTTCTGCCCGGCTTGTTGCGCGGGATCCCCGCGCTTGCGGAACAGGCGCAGCTCTGTTGCAGCCTGGCCGAAGCCGGCCACGGCGCCGGCGGCCTCGTAGCGCCCGGCGACGATCCCTTCAAAAAAGGCCCTGTCTTCGGCCGGAATCGGCGTGATTTGCGGCGATTGGATGGCGAAGGCATAGCCGCTGAGGGCGGCGACGGGCGCATCGCATTTTTTGAGCAGCGCGGCAAATGTGTTGCGGTTGAGCACGTTCATGGCATCGGCCTGATGGTCTTCCAGGCCGGGGAAATAACTGAACTGCCCCATTTCCAGGCCGTGCGGCAGGCGGCGGCAGGCTTCGACCGCGAGGTAAGGATCCTGGGTCAGCAGCAGGTCTTCAGGGCCCGACATGGATTTGACCAGGCGGGCGGTTTCGCGAAGCTTCACGATGGGAGGCTTGTCCTTCGTGCGCCACCAGATCAATTCCCTTTTTTCAATGATCCATTCCTGGTTTACGGGCGAAGAAAACGAGGCCACAAGGCAGAGGCCAAGCACGGCCGCCAGTGCCCATTGTCCGCCGCGC
The DNA here is from genome assembly GCA_041674125.1 of Kiritimatiellia bacterium. GTDB lineage: Bacteria > Verrucomicrobiota > Kiritimatiellia > JAAZAB01 > JAAZAB01 > JAQUQV01. Next base: position 7,491 of record JBAYWJ010000039.1, on the reverse strand, counting down.
GCGCCCGCTTGCTCCACGAGCATCAGGGCGGCCGCGATGGCGAACAGGGGATAGATGAAAACCTGGTAGTCATCGTATGGGAAGGGGGCGCCGAGGTGAACGATGGATATTGCCAGCGCGCTTATCCAGATTGCGGCGCGGAGGAGGGAGGATGCGGCCCGGTCGCCCGCCGCCGGGGCCGGCGCGTTATTGCCGCCCGCCGCGCGCGCCATCCGCATTGCGATGGCCGCCACCCAGACGGCGAAGCAGACGAAGTATGCCTGGAAAACCCGCGAAAGGAAACCGGCCTTGAGGACCAGGACCGAGGCCGCCGAGCCCTGTTCCCGGAGCGTGTGGAATCGGCCGGCAAAGTAGATGAAATTGTGAGGGGATTCCATCAGGAACGGAAGCGTTATCAGGGCCGCAGCAAGTCCGCCGCCGAAAATGAAATAAATCCATCCGGCGAATCCGATTTGATTCCTTTTAAGCCAGAGCAGGAACAGGACAACCGGCAAGGCGAGGGCGGCCGAAGAGCGCGTGCCGGCCGCCAGCGCGAGCAGTGCCGCCGCGATCATTGTGAGGATGCCGCTGCGCCGCTCCAGGGCACAATGGAGCGCCAGGAAGCCGGCGGTTATGAAAAACAAGGCAAGCGAATAGGTTTTGACAACCGTGCAGAAATAGACCTGGTAGACGTTGACCAGCGCCAGCGCAAACACCATGGCCGCGGCCAGGCGCGCCCGGCCGGGCGGGGCGATGCGCCCGGCAAGGCCAGCGGCGATTAGGGTGCCGGCCAGGGCGAGGGCGGCGGTGACCAGGCGCCCGGCGGCCAGCCCTCCCGACTGTATCGCGGGGTAAAAAAGGGCGTAAAAGCACGGCAGCACGGGCCCCTGCGTGAAGGCAAAGTCGCGGTAGGGCATTTTGCCGGAGAAAACCTGCCAGGCGGCATATAGATACCAGCCCTCGTCCTGATTGAGGTTGCCGAACACCAGGTTGGCGGCCACCAGCAGCATCACGGCCACGAGCGCCAGCGCCCAAGCTGTCCAGATCCAGGCCGGCGAAACCCGGTCATTTACGTATGCTTCCATAGGCTGTTGGATGCTGTTCACTGTTGGCTTTTCCAGGTATGTCAGCCCGCGCGGCGGCAAGCCCGGGGCGATTAATTCCTATTTGCCTGCGCCGCCCAGTATTTCATCGAGCAGGCCGCGTGCGCCGGATTTTTTGGCGTCAGCCCCGGTAGATTCCCGGCTGTCATTTACGGCGCCGTCCGCCTTTTTACCCTTCTTGTCGATGATGTTCTGGAGGATTGAATTGACGGCGTCTTCGCTGGTCATGGACTTCAGGAAGGCCGCGGGAAAATCAACCCTGGGATTTGCGATGGATCCATCTATGGGCACCACCAGGTTGAGGATGGAGGGCATGGGAATATTGCCCATTCTGTCGGCCTTTTCCTTCGTTGGAACAAGATCGCTCAGCTTGAGGCGGAGCATTGATTTTTCCGGGTCAAACCTGCCGTTGCGGCAGGCGAGGGTGATAGTGCCGGAAGCCTTCCCGTCCTCAAGCCCGACTTTTTCGATCAGGCCCTTGAAAGCTTTTAGCTCGATCGTTTGCATTGATCCGGCCAGCTCAAAGGACGCCTGCAGGGGATCGGAAACGGGGGCGATGCGGCCGTTCAGGTCAAAGGCGCATTTACGACCGCCTTCAAGAATGTTCCCGTGGAGGTTGATCGTCCCGGAGAGCGAGTCGTCCAAACCGAAGTTGGCGATGTTGTTGAGCAGCAGGTTGAGCTCAATGCTCAGCCTGAAAGGCTGCCCCGCCTGCCAGTCCAGGTAATCGAGCCTGGATTCCATTTCCATTTTTTTAATGATCACATTCGGCAGCACTTCCCGCGCGCCGCCGCCGGACCCGCCCCCGGAAGGGGCGCCGCCGCGCGCCGGGGCGGAATCCTTCATGGTTTGCATGGCGCTCAGCACCGGCTCGATGTTGAGGGAACCGTTCCGCCCGCGCGCGACGGTGAATATCACGTCTTTGAGCGCGGCGTGCCGTATGTCGGCGCTGAGCGATTTGAGCAGGGCCGGCAGCCCGACCCTGAGCCTGCACTCGCCGGCGGAAAGCATGAGCGGCTCGTCGAAACCGGGCGGGTTGGCAACCTTGATGCCATGGACGCCGAGCGAGCCGCCGAGGAGGTTGACGCTGATCCTGGCCACGGAAACATCGGCGTTGTATTTGGACTTGAGGGACGGGATAACCCACTTGCGAAGGGAGTCGGTCAGGCCATAGGAAAGGAACAGCTGCAATCCGGCCACGGCGACAACGCAAAGCGCGAGAACGGCCAATATGATTTTTCTGGTCATTTGATTACTCCTTTTGCTCGCCGCGGCGGATCAGGCCAGCTCTTTAAGTTTCTGGGCCAGGTCGCTTTTCTCCTGCTCTGAAATTCCCGGCGAGAGCAGCGAGAGTGTGGCGTTGCGTTCCTTGAAAACGGCCGCCGCCGCCTTCTGGATATCCTCCGCCCCGACGGCATTTATGGCTTCGACAACCTCTTCCGGCGCGATCACGGAGCCGTAGTGGAGGAGGTGTTCGCCGGCCCACATCATCTGCCCCAGGGGGCTTTCGAGGGCGAGGCGCAGGTGCCCGACGATGTATTGCCGGGCGAGGTTCAGCTCCCTGGCGCCGACCTCCTCGTTTTTTATTTTCTGCAGCTCCTTGAAGACAAGGTCAACGGCCTTTGCCCTGCGGTTGCGGTCCAGTCCGGCGCTGATGACCAGGGCGCCGGTTTCGGCGAAAAGTTGCGCTCCGGACCCGATGGAGTAGGCCAGGCCGTGCTTTTCGCGGATGGTCTGGAAAAGGCGGGAGCTCATGTTTTCGCCGAGGATCACGTTGAGCGCCTTCAGGGCGTAGCGGCGCTTGTCGTGGCGCCCGAAAATCCTGAAGCCAAGGGCCATGTGCGTCTGCTCGATTTCCTTTGATTTCAGGGCAAGGGCGTTCTGGGCCACGCCGGAGTCCACGAGCCGGTAGGAAGGGGCCGGGGCCGGGCGGAGGCGCCCCATCTGCCTGGACACCTCGCGCACGCAATCCTCGTGGGCGACCTTCCCGGTGAAGGCGAACACGGTCGCCTCCGGAACGTATTTTTTTCTTTTAAAGGCCTGGACCTGGTCGCGGGCGATGCTCTTGAGTGTTTCCGGCGACCCGATCAGCGGGCAGCCCAGTTCGTGCTCGCGCCACATGTTTTCCAGGAGCATCTCGTGCACGACGTGCTCCGGCTGGTCGCGGTACATCATGATCTCCTCGATGATCACCCCGCGCTCGCGGTCAATATCGGACTGGTCGAAGCGGGGATGGAGATACATGTCGCACAGGATATCCAGGGCTTTCCAGGCATGGTCAAAGGCCACCCGCGCGTAAAAACAGGTGGCCTCCTCCTGGGTGAAGGCGTTGCAAAATCCGCCGCGGCCCTCGATCGCCTGGGAAATGTCGCGCGCCGTGCGTTTTTCAGTGCCCTTGAAAAGGAGGTGCTCGATGAAATGGCTGATGCCGCTGAGTTTGCGCGACTCATACCTTCCGCCGACGCCCACCCATACCCCGATCGCCACGCTCTGCACGCGCGGCATGGCCGCGGTGACCACCCGGACTCCGTTGGCGAGGCGCGTTGTCTTGACTTCCATCATGCTGTCGGCTTTGTTTTTCATGATTTATTAACCGGTTTGTTTTTGCATAAATCCACCTTGCCTTCATACAGGGCCTTGCCGACGATCACGCCGCCGAGGTTGGGCAGGGAGAGCGCCCGCAGCCTGTCAATATCCTCCTGCGCGGACACCCCGCCGGACGCGATGACGCTGCAGCGCACGCGGCCGCATAATTTTTCAATGGCCGGGATGTTCGGGCCGCTCAGCATGCCGTCCCGGCCGGTATCGGTGTAAATCAGGGTCCGGGCGCCGTCCCGGTCGAGGCGTTCCGCCAGGTCGATCGCCCGGACCGCCGAGGTGCTGGTCCAGCCCGCGGTCTGGACAAGGCCGTCATGCGCGTCCACCGCCATGGCCAGGGCCGGGCCGAATTCCCCGATCAGCCCGACCGTGAATTCCCTGGATTCGCAGGCGGCGGTGCCAATGATAGCCCTGGCCACGCCGCTTTCGACCAGCTTCCTGATATGGTCTTTCGTTCTCAGCCCGCCCCCGGCCTCTACCGGTATTTTGACCGCGGCCGCAATTTTGATCACCATGGCGGTCTGCCGGGGGCTGCCGGCGAAGGCTCCGTCGAGGTCCACGACGTGGATGCACGCAGCCCCGGCCTGTTCCCATCGCAAGGCAACCTTGAGCGGGTCGGTGTCATAAACAGTTTCCTCGGAAGCAATGCCGCGCCGGAGGCGGACGCACCTGCCGGAGCGCAGGTCGATCGCGGGAATGACGATGAAATCAGCCATGAAAAACTCCTGCCGCGGCCGGATGTGCCGGGATACAATCCGGCAGCCGGTTGCCCATATGCGAAGGGTACCCGTTCGCAGCAGATGCAATCGTAGGCATTGCGCCCATGAAGTCAAGAACCTATCTCAAAATTGGCATGGATAATGGCGCGGGCATCGCGCCGGAGGGGGGGAAGCAATCGTTACCAGGATATACTGGACTCGCCGCCCATCGTTTTTTTTGTGGTCCTTCCGACCAGGAAAACATCGCCGATCATGTAGGAATTGTGCGAAAGGTTCATTTTCATGCCGTCGTCCATGACTATCCCGTAGCAAGTGTATTTGGTGGATATGTTCTGCTCGTAGCGCCGCTGCCGGTCCGCCACCCGCTCCATGAAGTCCAGGCCGTCTTTGCCAAATGAAACGGTGAGGACTGAGTCCCACCCGTCGTCCACGACGCGGGCCGAGAACACATTCTCATTGACCTGGCGCATGTCTATCCTGGCCTGGAACACAAATTTGACCAGTTTGCCTGCCATTGAAATACGGGAGGACGAAATGGCGGACATCTTCATCGTCACGGGCTTTGAGTCCATGGCCGTTTTGAACCAATCGCAGTCCGCAGGCTCCTTGATCGGCCTGGGGGCGGGCGCCTCGCGCCCGGCGTCGTTCTGGCGCATTGGCTGTAAAATCCGGCGCCGGGTGTCGGAGTCAAATTCAATTGATTTGATCTTGCCGGCTGGAATCTGGTTTTCCCAGCCTGCATTCTGCTCAAGGAAATAAACGTCATTGGAAAAAATGCAGACCTTGCACTTCATCACGGTTCCGTCCTTCAGGCAAATCGTATCGGCGAGGCTGATGGCCGGGAATAGCAGTGCTCCGGCCAGCAGTGCGGCTGTTGTTTTCATGGATCGCCCTCCTTGTAGCTTTGCCCAATAACTACCGCCTTGTCTCATGCCGGTCAAGCAATTTGTGCGGCCTGAGCGCCGCACCGCCGCCGGGCTGAAATGGCTTTTTTTTACGATTGATCAATATGTTGCGGCAAGGTAAATTAGGGACGGATTCATGAAATTTCAAGGCAGCCTGCGGCCGGCGTAATGCGCAGGGCGGAATATCAGGTGTGAAAGACAAACGCATCATTATCAAGGCCGAAAATCTTACCCGGCGTTTTTCGTCCGGCACGGCGGTGGACGGCATTTCCTTTGAAGTCCGGCAGGGCGAGATGGTCGGGTTCCTCGGCCCGAACGGCGCGGGGAAGTCAACCACCCTGCGCATCCTGGCAGGCTTCCTTACGGCCACCGACGGCAACGTCCAGATCGACGGCCTCTCAGTGATCGAGCACTCGCTCGAAGTTCGCCGGCGCATAGGCTACCTGCCGGAGAAGGTGGCGCTGTATCCGGAGATGCGGGTCAGCGAGTACCTGCATTTCCGCGGGCGCATCAAGGGCATCCTGGGGCGCAGGCTGCGCGCCCGCCTCGACGAGGTCAAGTCGCTTTGCGGGCTGCACGATGTTTCCGGCCGGATCATTGGGCACCTTTCGCGCGGCTATCAGCAGCGCATCGGCCTGGCGGACGCCCTGGTCCACGAGCCGGAATTGCTCCTGCTGGATGAGCCGACCTCGGGGCTTGACCCGAACCAGCTCCGGAACATGCGCGAGCTTATCAAAACCCTCGGCCAGAAATACACGGTGGTGCTCTCAACCCATTTTCTGGCGGAAGCGGAGACGGTATGCAACCGGGTGATGATCATCAACCACGGCCGGATCGTGGCCTCGGATTCGCCCGTGGTTTTAACCGGCCTGCTCAAAAACAAAAGCATGGTCGTTGCGGAAATATCGGGCGCGCACACCGCGGTGGGCGGCGCTTTGCGCGCCCTGCCGCACGTGACAGGGATGTTCTGGAACCCCTGCCGCAGTGCCGAAGGAGAACGGCCGGGGGAGGAATGGAACCGCTACGTTCTCGAGTGCGACACGGGCGCCGACATCCGCGGCGCGGTATACGCGGAAGCGGCGCGCAACGGGTGGGGGCTGCGCGAGCTAAGGCTCGAGCGCAAAAAACTTGAAGACGCTTTTGCCGAGATAACCGGCAACATGGGGTAAATGGCATGCGAAACATATTCCAGATTTTACGCCGGCAGTTTCTGGCGTATTTCCGCTCCCCGCTCGGCTATGTCGTTGCGGCGGTATTTTACTTCGTGGCCGGCCTCAGTTTCTGCCGCCTGCTTGCCCAGAGCGCAACCGATTCCCTGCGGATCGGCGACCTGCTCTTCGGTTCCGCGTATTTCTGGCTGGGCCTGCTGGCGGCGATTGTCCTGGTTACGATGGCGCTGTTTGCCGAGGAGCGTCATTCCGGAACTTTCGAGACCCTCATGACCGCGCCCGTGACCGACGTGCAGGTGGTCCTGGCAAAGTTCCTGGCCGCCTACATGTTCCTGGTGTTCATGCTGGCCCCGACCCTGCTATACGCCGGCATTCTTCATGCCTACAATGCCGCCGGCGCCCCGCTGGCATTGAAGCCGGTGGCCTGCGGCTGGATGATTGTTTTGCTCATAGCGTCTTTTTACACGGCTTTCGGGCTTCTGATGTCCTCCCTGACCGGCAGCGCGGCGGCCGCGGCCGTGCTGTGCTGCCTGGGGATGGGCGTGACCTTTCTGGGCGAAAGCCTGCAGCACGCCCTGCGCAGCACCATGGTTGAGAGGACGGTGGCGCAGATCTCCAGCATACAGCATGTTCTTGATTTTTCGCGCGGCGTCATCGACACCCAGCCGGTGTATTTTTACATATCGGGAACCATACTTTTCCTTTACCTGGCGGTTAAGTCCGTGGAATCGCGTTTGTGGAGATGAAATGAGAATACGGTTAAAGCGTGCGATCATCGGCGGCAACGCGGCGGCGGCGGTGTCCCTTGCCGTACTGCTGATGGTGGCCACCAATTACCTCGCGGCCAGGCACAGGGTCCGGTTTGATTTCAGTCCGGACAGGTACTACACGCTTTCAGAGGCAACCGTCAACATGCTCTCCCGTCTTTCAGTTCCGGTGAAGGTCGTGGTTCTGCTGGATATGAACCACGAGCTTTTCAGGGACGTCAAGTCGCTGCTGAAGGAGTACGAATACAATG
>JBAYWJ010000038.1:0-16390 GCA_041674125.1 Kiritimatiellia bacterium | reverse complement strand
TTGAAGTCGAAGAAAAACTGCTTGCGCTCGATCTGGACGCGCTCGCTTGAGATTATTTTGTCCGCCCGCGCCCGGTCAGGGCGCGGGCCGCCGCCGCGCCCGTTCCCGGCGAAGCGGACATCTTCCCGCGGACTGCCGTTGCCGGAGGGGGCCTTTTTCCTTTTCAGGAAATCCCACAGCATGGCTAAAGCGCCTCCCCCACCTGGAAGCGCGCATAGCGCGCGATCTGGATGGTGTCGTTCAATTCTTTGGCTTTCTCGGCCAGCAGGGCCGAGACCTTCTTTTCCTGGTCCTTGACAAACAATTGATCAACCAGGCAGTTCTGCTCGTAGAACTTGACCATTTTGCCGTCCACTATTTTCCCGATTATCTGCGGCGGCTTGCCGACGACCTGCTTGGCGAAGATCTCCCTTTCGGCGGCAACCACGTCCGCCGGAACGTGCTCCCGGTCCAGGAAGCGCGGGTTCGAGGCGGCGACATGCAGGCAGATATCCTTGGCCAGCTCCTTGAAAGAGGGGCTGGAGGCCGTATCGTCCTTGGCGCAATTGATTTCCAGGAGCACGCCGAGAGCGCTGCCGTGGTGAATGTAGGCGGCGGCCAGGCCGGGCTTCTGGAGCACGAAGCGGATGCTGCGACGCACGACTATGTTCTCGCCCAGCTCGGCGATTTTTGCGGTAACCTCGGCCTGCACCGAGTCGGCGAGCTTGCCGTCGGAGGCGGCGGCCTTTTCGGCCAGCTTGGCGGCGAAGGCGGCGAACCCGGGGTTCTTCGCCACGAAATCGGTTTCACAGTTTATTTCCACCAGGCTGCCGCAGCGCTGCGCGCCGTCAACAAAGGAGGCGATCACGCCCTGGTTGGCAGCCCGCGAAGATTTCTTGGCGGCGATGGCTACGCCGCGCTCGCGCAGGATGCGCAGCGCCTTGGCCTTGTCGCCGCCGGCTTCGGTCAGGGCCTTCTTGCACTCCATCATTCCCGCGTTGGTTTCATCGCGCAATGCCTTGACAAGTGCTGCAGAGATTTCAGTCATGGCAAATTCCTTTCTGTTTGTTTCCCGCTGATCTCGACGTTACGGCTTGGCATCCGGCGCGGGCGCGGCCGGGGGTGTCGCCGGGGCTTCCGGCTTGGCTGCCGCCGGAGCTTCGGGCTGCTTCCTTTCAGACGACCTGCCCTTTGCGGCAATGCCGCGGCGCGGCCGTTTCTCGCGGAACCCGCGCCCGGAAGATCGCGCTGCTTCGCGCGGGCGGGAGGCGGCTTCCGCCTGGCGGGCCTGCTCCTGGAGGGCGCGGGCCTGGGTGAACGAGTCGCCGGCCTTAATGATAGCGTCGGCCAGGACGTTGACGATCAGCTTTATGGCGCGGGTTGAATCATCGTTGGCGGGAATGACGTGGGTGATGGGGTCCGGGTCGCTGTTGGTATCCACCGTCGCCACAACGGGGATGCCCACGCGGGCGGCCTCGCGCACGGCGATTGCCTCGCGGTTGACGTCTATCACGACCATGGCCCCGGGCATGGAGGTCATGCCGGCTATGCCCATCAGGTTGCGCTCCAGCCGCTCCAGCTCATGGCGCAGGCGCGAGGCCTCCTTGCGCGGCATGGAATCGAGCTCTCCCTTTTCGCGCATGGCCTGGATCGCCTGCATGTGCCGGATGCTGTTGTAAATGTTCTGGAAATTGGTGAGCGTCCCTCCCAGCCAGCGGCTGACAACATAAAACTGTCCCGAGCGCGTGGCGGCCTCGCGGATGACCTCCTGGCCCTGTCGTTTCGTGCCCACAAACAGCACGTTCTTGCCGCCGGCAACGGTCTCGTAAAGGAACCGCCGCGCCTGATCGAGCTGCACAAGGGTCTTGGTGAGGTCTATGATGTAAATCCCGGCGCGCTTTTCGAAAATATAGCGCTTCATCTTCGGGTTCCAGCGCTTGGTCTGGTGGCCGAAATGAACGCCGGCGGTCAAGAGATCGGTTACGCTGACGGGGGCGAATGATTCAACCTTGTCCACTGCATGGCCTCCTTTTTTGTTAATTCCCCGCAATCGGCAGGGAACAATCCGCTTTGATGGTCTCCAAGGATAGGGGAAACCATGCTCGCTTCCGTCCCGTTAAGTGCCGGCCCTTGGCAGGCCGGGGTTCCGGGACTAATAGGGTGCAAGGATAGCAGTGCTCGCCTGCAATGCAAGGCTATTATTGGATTTTTTCAAGAGGAGGGAGGGAGGCCTATGCCTTGGGGGCTGACGCAATTTTTGCCTTCCGCTTTGGTCATTAAACACGGCGGAGAGGGCGCTGGATTCCCGCTTCGCAACAGCGAGCGGGAATGACAGGGCTGATGAGGCACGCTCAAGGCTGAGGCTGCGATATCTTATCGGCCCGCCAGCCCACGGCGGAGGGGTGAAAAAAAATGTCTGTTCTTCGCGTGTTTTTTTTAGTATGCCATGTCCATTCATTTTGAAACACACACAAAACGGAAGGGCATGCCCATGAACAGCGACAAGGTCAAGAAGGGTCTGGAAAGAGCGCCGCACCGCAGCCTGCTGCGGGCCATAGGTGTCAAGGCCGAGGATTTCAACAAGCCGTTCATCGGCATCTGCAATTCGTTTTCCGAGACCGTGCCCGGGCACATGCACCTGAACCAGGTCGGCCGCCTTGTGGCCAAGCATATCCGCAACGCCGGCGGGGTGCCCTTTGAATTCAACACGATCGCCATCTGCGACGGCATCGCCATGGGCCACGCCGGGATGAAATACTCGCTCCCGAGCCGGGAGCTGATCGCCGACAGCGTCGAATCCATGATCCGCGCCCACTGCTTCGACGCCGTGATCTGCATCCCGAACTGCGACAAGATCGTGCCGGGCATGCTGATGGGGATACTGCGCGTGAACATTCCCGCCATCATGATCAGCGGCGGACCGATGCTGGCCGGCAAAACCGCGGACGGCAAGCCCCTGGACCTCATCAGCGTCTTCGAGGGCGTCGCCGCCTGCAAGCAGAAGACCATCAGCGAAGACGAACTGTCGGCGGTGGAGGCAGGCGCCTGCCCCGGCTGCGGATCCTGCTCGGGCATGTTCACGGCCAACTCCATGAACTGCCTCTGCGAGGCGCTCGGCATGGCCCTGCCCGGCAACGGCACCATCCCGGCCAGCGACCCGCGCCGCAAGGCCCTCTACCGCAAGGCCGCCCAGCGCGTCGTAGAGCTGGCCCAGCAGTTCGGGCCCACGCCCCGCGAAATTATCACCGCGGACTCCCTGGACAACGCCTTCGCGCTCGACATGGCCATGGGCGGCAGCACCAACACGGTACTGCACGCGCTGGCCATCGCCCGCGAGGCCGGGGTTGAATACGACCTGAACCGGATCAACGCCATCTCAAAAAAATGTCCGAACATTTGCAAGGTTTCTCCTTCCAGCGCATACCACGTCGAGGATGTCGACCGCGCCGGCGGGGTGAGCGCCATCCTCAAAAACATCAGCGCTGTCAAGGGCTTGATCAAGACCAAGGCGCTGACCGTCACGGGCTACGACCTCGGAAAGAACATTGCACGCGCGAAAGTGAGCGACCCGGCCGTCATCCGCCCGGTTGAAAACGCCTACGCGCCCGAAGGCGGCCTGGCGATCCTGTGGGGCAACCTGGCGGAGGAAGGGGCGGTGGTCAAGACCGCCGGCGTGGCGCCCTCCATGCTTACGTTTGAAGGAACGGCCGTCATCTTCAACTCGCAGGAAGAGGCCTGCGAAGGCATCCTGGCCGGCAAGGTCAAGGCCGGCAACGTGGTCGTTATCCGCTACGAGGGCCCGCGCGGCGGGCCGGGCATGCAGGAAATGCTCGGGCCCACTTCATACATCATGGGCCAGGGCCTGGGCGAAAAGGTGGCCCTTATCACCGACGGGCGCTTTTCGGGCGGGACGCGCGGGGCCTGCATCGGGCACGTTTCACCGGAAGCGGCCGCGGGCGGCCTGATCGGGCTGCTGGAAGAAGGCGACAAAATCAGGATTGACATTCCCCAGCACAAACTGGAAGCAGTCATCCCGGAAGAAACGATCAAACAGCGCCGGCTCCGGATGCCGCCCTACCAGCCCAAAAATCTCCAGGGCTGGCTGAAGCGCTATTCCGCCTCGGTGACGAGCGCCGGGAGCGGCGCCGTGCTGAAATAGAAGCCATGGCATGATACACGCCTGCTTGTTGAACTGATTCCCATTAAGCCGGTCACGTTCCGCAATTATTTGAACCGGGAAAGAAGCAGACGTTTTATCAACAGGAAGGCAAACGATTGATTTCAGTCTATCCGCAAGATCTAACCTGCCTAAGGCGGCATATAGCCACAACCAAATTTCTCTTATCACCATTCGTTGTTCATGGCAGTGCGAATTTCGTTGGGAAAAGACGGCGGCGATACCGGCTTATCTGCCGGCTTGCCGCGCTTGCATAGACACGAGTCTGATGCTTCGCGCGGCGCACCGGCATCCCCGCCCCGCAAGGCGGGGTAAACCGGTCTGGCCTTGTTTTTCCCAATCCCTCGACAAGCTCGGGAAGCGAAATTCGCCCTGCGACCATGCCGTCCAATCCGTCAGCTGACGGATTGGACGGAATAAGATTTAATGTGACTTTTGCCAAACCAAAGTCTTTTTTCAAAATGATCATTTTACACCCATCATTATTGGCTGAAATGAAGGTGTTCAAAAAGATCTCCGCAAAACTGTATCATATCTGAATGGAACGATCTAAATCGCCAACTGGCTGCCAAGCTGCGTCTTTACGGCTTCACAGCATGACGTCGGCGCGCGAAGCAAAGCCGGTGAAAAAAACAATTGCTCCCGGGCAAAGCGGAGAATTATGAAAAATGGGCCTTGATGTAATCAACGGCCGCATCCAGCGAAGGCAGGATCTTGGTGCAGTAGCGCACCATCCACGGGCTGCAGTTCTTGAAGTCAAAGGGCGCGAAGGCCACCACAAACTTCTGCAGGTTGTTGGCGGCGTAAAAAACCTCCATCGCGGTGCCGATGGAAGGCTTGGAGTAATTGACGAGGAGGATGTCGGCGTTGCGGATATCCTGGAGGTCGAACTCGACGATCTCGTTGGCGCTGTCCACCTCGCGGTCCTTGAAATTGCGGCGCATGGGGTCGAGCAGGCTGAAGATTTTTCCAAGCTTGCCCGCGGCAACCTTGCGCCACTCCCGCGCCGCGCCGGAAGATTCATCCATGATCGGCCCGCAAAGGTAGATGGTTTTCATGAGTTAACCAGCCGCAAAAAGGCACATGAAGCACAAGAAAAATAATTGTGCATTTTGTGCTTCTTTGTGGCAATTTTCAAATCCTTATGCATTGATTCATAGCAAATGAAAAAGCGGAAAGCAACTGTATCTTTCAAGACCGTCGGCTGCCGGCTCAACCAGGCCGAAACGGCCGTGATCCGCGCCTCGTTCGAGGAAGCCGGTTTCGAAACGGTCCGGTTTGGCAATCCTTGCGATATTTGCGTCATCCACGGCTGCGCCGTCACCGCCCGCGCCCAGGAGGACAGCCTGCGCCTGGCGCGCTCTGTTAAGGTAAGGCTTCCGGATGCTTTTGTCATCCTGGCGGGATGCGCGGCGGAGTACCTGGCCAAAGCAAAAGAATTTTCTTACATTAACCTCCTGGCGGGACAGGACGATAAATTCAAACTTCCTGCCATCCTGGGCCGGCGCTTTTGCTCCGCCGGGAATCCTCCCGGGCCGATCCTGCCGGTTTTCGACCGCCAGCGGGCCATAGTCAGGATCCAGGACGGCTGCGACTTCCGCTGCGCCTATTGCATCGTGCCCGCCCTGCGCGGGCCGGGCAAGAGCAGGCCGCAGGGCGAAATCCTGGACGAGATTGCAAGGCTGGTCCTGTGCGGATACCCGGAAATAATCCTGACTGGCGCAAACATCGGCTGCTATGCCGACGGCCGCGACCGCCTCCCGCAACTCCTGGAAAAAATTGAGGCCATCCCCGCCCTGCGCCGGTTCCGGATCAGCTCCCTGGAAATCGGGCCGGCCGCCCCGGATGTGATAGATTTCATGGCCGGCTCCAAAAAGATGTGCCGGTTCCTGCACCTGCCCCTCCAGAGCGGCAGCGACCGCATCCTCAAGGCCATGGGCCGCCCCTACAACGCGCTTGCCTTTGCCGGCCTGGTGCGCCGCGCATCGGATAAAATCGGAACATTAGGCCTCGGGACGGACATTATCGCCGGATTCCCCGGCGAAAGCGCGGACGATTTTCGCGCGACGGTGCGCCTGGTCGAAGAGCTGCCCTTCAGCCGCCTGCACGTCTTCAGCTTCAGCCCGCGGCCGGGCACGGCCGCCTGCGTCATGCCGGGGCAAGTTCCCGGCAATGAGCGGGAGGCGCGCGCTCTCCGGCTAATCGAGCTCGGCCGCGAAAAGGGCGCCTGCTTCGCGCGCGCGCTGGCCGGGAAGCGCTTCAGCCTTGTGGTTGAAAAATGCGGAAGCGGGCTGGCGGAAGGCTGGACCGGCGAATACGTCCGCGCCCGCATCCGCGGCCGCGGATTTCAACTCAAGCAAATCGTGGAATTCACCGCCGAAAGCGCGCAGGGGGACATACTGCTGGGCTCAGCGCAAACTTAAGCCCGGCCGAAGGGCGAGATGCTCCTCAGCTTCCTGATGACCGGCGGAAGAGCTTCCAGCACGTAATCAACATCCGCCCCGGTGTTGTAGCGGCTCAGGCTGAACCTTATGGAACCGTGGGCGGCCATGAAAGGCACTCCCATGGCGCGGATGACGTGCGAAGGCTCGAGCGAGCCGGAGGTGCAGGCCGAGCCGGAGGAAGCGGCTATTCCCAAGTCGCTCAGGTGGTAAAGAATCGATTCGCCCTCGATGTAAAGAAAGCTCGCGTTGAGCGTGTTGGGCAGGCGGTGCGCCTGGTCGCCGTTGACTTGCACATCGGGGCATTTTTCCAGGATCCCCTTCTGCAGCCGGTCGCGCAGGGCGGCCACGCGCGTCATTTCCTCGCCGATGTTTTTTGCCGCCAGGTCGCAGGCCGCGCCCAGGCCGACAATATAAGGAACGTTCTCGGTGCCGCCGCGCTTGCCGCCTTCCTGGTGGCCGCCCAGCATGAGCGGCGCCACGCGCGTGCCCTTGCGGACGTAGAGCGCGCCCACCCCCTTGGGCGCGTGGAGCTTGTGGCCGGAAAGCGAAAGCAAATCCACCTTTATCTCGCGCAAATTTATCGGCAGCTTCCCGACGGCCTGGACGGCGTCGGTGTGCATGATGCCCCCGGCGGCCTTGACCATTTCGGCTATTTCCGCGATCGGGAACATGACGCCGGTTTCGTTGTTGGCCCACATGACGCTCACAAGCGCCGGCCCCTGCCCCAGCGCGCGCTCAAGGCGGGCAAGGTCGAGCTGCCCCGATGAATCAACTTCAAGCTCGATCACGTTATAGCCGCGGTCCTTCAGCATGCGGGCCGGCTCGATCACCGCCGGGTGCTCGACGCGCGTGGTGATGAAATTCAGGCGTCCCGCGGCGGCCTCCATCGTGCCGCGGATGGCCATGTTGTTGCTCTCGGTTCCGCAGCTCGTGAAGATGATCTCCGAGGGGTCGGCCCCGACCAGATCCGCCACCTGCCGCCGGCCGTGTTCCACGTGCCGGCGCACCTGTCCGCCGAAGGCGTGCATGCTGGAGGGGTTGCCCCAGAGCTCCCTGAAGAACGGCAGCATGGCCTCGATCACCTCCGGGGCGACCGCGGTCGTGGCATTGTTATCAAGGTAGACCGTTTTCAGGGCTTTTCCTCCTCAACGACGATATCGGGCGCAACGAATTCCCGAAGCCTGGCTTCCACCACGTCCTTGAGCGTAAAGCGCGCCACCTGGCAATTGGCGCACATGCCGCGCAGCGCCACGATGACCCTGTCGCCGGAGACATCTATGAGCTCTATGTCGCCGCCATCCTTGCGCAGGGCGGGGCGCACTTCCTTTTCCAGTGTTTCCTCGATCAGCTTGATTTTCTGGAGCGTGGTGAGCTTACGCGCCGGCGCGCCGGCGGCGGGTGCGGCGGGGACGGCCTCGCCGCGCACCTTCGCGATGATTGCCTCTATATCGCCGTGGCACTTGCCGCAGGCGCCGCCCGCCTTGCAGAAATTAGTGACCTCTTCCACGCTCTTGAGGCGGTTTTCGCGCACGACGCGCGTGATTTCCTCCTCGGTGACGCCGAAGCAGTGGCAGACGACCTTGCCCTCCAGGATTTTTTTGGAGGTGTCGCCGGTGCGGTAGTTGCGGATGGCGACTTCGAGCGCCTCGCGGCCCATGACCGAGCAGTGCATTTTCTGCTCGGGCAGCCCGCCGAGGAACTCGGCAATATCCTGGTTGGTGACCTTTTCGGCCTCCTCCAGGGTCATGCCCTTGATCATCTCCGTCAGGGCGGAAGAGGAGGCGATGGCGCTGGCGCAGCCGAAGGTCTGGAATTTCACCTCGGCGATGCGTTTCCTGGCATCGAGCTTGAAAGTGAGCTTCAGTGCGTCGCCGCAGGCCATGGAGCCGACCTCGCCGACGCCATCCGGATTTTCCACCGCGCCCACGTTGCGCGGGTTGCGGAAGTGATCAAGCACCTTGTCCGTGTATTCCCACATGTTTTTTCCCTGTCAGCGGAACCTGTAGACGGTCGCGTCCTGCAACCGCTCGAAGGCGCCCATGTCAACCGTACCGTACCTGAGGCGCTTGTGCCCGTCAAGATCAACCGCATTGTTCATCCATTCCTGGTTGTTGCCGGTGTTGAAGCAGGGCGAATCGGACCGCAGGCGGAAATCCTCGCCCGCGAAATCCGCGAACATGGGGTTATTGGTGGTGTTGCCTTTTTCAGGCGACATCAGGTTGAAATAAGACTCATAAGCAAGCCCATTAGTTGTAAAACATGAATTGGTGATCTGCAGTGACAGCCTTTCTTCAACCTTGTTGGTTGGGTTGTCGACGTTGATGTTGGGAAGAGTGTTGGAGTAAATAATCGAATTCCAGATCCGCAGGTGGGTGTTATTGTCGTGATGCACGAAGCGCATCCAGACGCCGCCCCCGCCGGAATAACAGCGATTACTCACAATGGTGGAGCTGTAGATGGAATTGGATGAAGAGGTTATGTAAATCCCCCCGCAACGGTAGGCGTAGTTGTTGTAAACAAGGCAATTGCGCATCGTGAACCGTCCGCCCTCCAGCGCCCCGGCGCCCGGGGCATAGGAAACGCAGCCGCTGCCGTTGGTATAGGCCCCGTTATACCTGAAAATGCAATTTATGAACTCATAATTGCCGTATCCCATTTCCAGGCCGCCCACGGATACGGCCGTGTTGCTTTCAATGAGGCAGGTGTCAAGGATAACGTTACCGGATCCGGTGCGAATACTGAGGCCGCCGCCGTCGCTGACATCGGCAAACGCTTCGCCCCTGGGGAGCGCCCGGTTCCCCCTGAAAATGCAATTTGTGATCGTAATCCCCCATCCGCATGAATTATGATACACCCCCAGCCCGCCGCCGCTCGAGCCGGTGGTGCGATAGAGAAAAATGCCGTTGTTGGTGCCCCAGGCCACGGTGTTGTCGCTGATGATGCAGTTCCGGACCACACCGGTCCAGACCGTTTCGAAAGACTGGAAGAATATACCGCCGCCGATATTCGTGGCAAAGCAGTTTGAAATGGTAAACCCGTCAATGACAACCTGGTTACTGGTGGTGGTGACATAACGAACCGCAATGCCGCGGCAGGATCCCTGCCCGTCAATGACCGTGGAGGCGGGCACGCCGTTGGAGCTCCTCAAGGTCAGGGGCCGGTTGATGAAGACCACGTTTGAGCCGCCAAAATTGGTGAAGTTGGGCGGCGCGGTGTAGCGCCCGGCCCCCACCCAGACCGTGTCGTTGGTGGTCGCAGCATTCACCGCATCCTGGATGTGCAGCGCCGCGGATTCCCAGGTGGTGTAAGGGAAAGATGGCGTCTGGCCGTTCCGGGCAACATAATAGTCGCCACCCCATGCGCAGGGTAAAACGCCCAGCAACAGCATTAAAAGGAAGAGCCCGGCGTTTAATTGGACGCAGTTGCTGAACATGGGGGAATAATAGCAGCCTGGCAGGTGCAGGTCAACGTATCCCGAATAAAGCTCCTTCATATACAACTTCACAGGCGCCCATGTCAACCGCGCCGTAACGGATTCGCGCGCGGCCTTCAAGGTCAGCCGAATCAGCCATCCATGCCTGGTTGGTGCCGGTATTTAGGCAGGGCGAATCGGCCCGCAGGCGGAAATTCTGACCGGCAACGTCAATGAACAGCGGGGCATTTGTGAAATTGCCGGTGCCGAGGATGTTGGTAACGCTCCCGGAAAGACTATTTGTCATGGAAAGACAGCAATTCGTGAAGAACGAATTGGTGCCCAGCCCGTCCATGCGAATATTCTCATTCGTCTTCCAATTATCATACACGATGGAATTGCGGACCCGCAATCCTGCGCCCTGCGGCGTGAATGACAGATTAAGACCTGATCCCCAGGTCGCCGCGGCGGTATTGCTGACAATCGTGCAATCATCCAATAACCCGATCCCATAGGCGACGGAAACCCCGCCGCCAAAGCCATCGCTCTGGTTGTGATGGATCAAGTTGTTGCGCAGCACGTGCGTTCCGGACGAGAAATACAAGCCACCCCCGTGGACCCAGGCCGTATTACCGGCCGATATGGCCCGGTTACTCCGGATGACGCAATTCTCGATAGTGTTCTGCGTGCCCGCATATATGTAAACTGCTCCGCCGCCGCCGGCCGAATTATTTTCAAACAGGCAATTGTAAAAATTTTTCAAGCCGGAAGATCGCACCGCCACGCCGCCGCCCACGCCAAGGTCATCCCCAATCGGCCCCCGGGACAAGGCCTTATTATTGCGGACAACGCAGTTGGACAGTATGAGCTGGGCGGTTCCGTTGGACATTTGCCGGCTGTAGCTGCAGATGCCGCCGCCGCGCGACGCGGGCGGGAGCCATATGTAGGAATTGGAACCCCAGGCCACGGTGTTGTCGCTGACATTGCAATTCTGCACCACGCCGGCCAGGGCATAATCAAACGAATCGAAGAGAATGCCTCCCCCCGAGTTTGTGGCAAAACAGTTTGATACGGTTAAACCATCTATAACGATCCTGGTGCCGGCCACCGAAGTGCGATAAACCGCCGCAACCCCGCGGTTGGTGCCGGAGCCGTCAATGATAGTATCAGAATATGAGCCGCTGGAGCCGCGCAGGGTCAGGGGCTTATCGATATAAACCACGTTGGTGCCGATGTAAAAAACCGAATTTGTCGGGACGGTATAGCGTCCGGGCCCGACCCAGACGGTGTCGTTGGTGGTGGCGGCGTTCACCGCATCCTGGATGCTGCTGGCCGCGGTCACCCAGGTGGTGTAAGGGGCAATTGGCGTCTGGCCGTTCCGGGCAGCGTAATGGTCGTCGGCCAGGGCGCAGGGCAGGATAAAAACTGCCGCCGCGGCAAGCAAAGCTGAAACAACGCGCGGCACAGGTTGAAAACAGGTTTTCATCACATTATTCATGATCCGACACCAACTGCAATTAAGATAAAGAATACTGCAATTTATCAATAAATTCAATTAATTTAGGCAGTAATGGTTGTATGACGGTTGTTTTCATGCCAGATCTGATTCAGCCTCAGATTGCAGGGCACGAACCGCCGCTACATTTTTTCAAGTTTTTTGTGGGCCGTCATTGTATGACGGCGGATTTGCCGCGATGTCCCGATCTCCCGGAGAGTCGGGACGGCCTGTATTTTTTTATCTTTGTCCATTGCATGCGGCAATGGGTTCACATTTTAAAAACGATGTGACCATACGCGCCCGTGACCGAGACCGCAATGCCTTCCGCGGTGACCGCGGCGCCGGAAAGAACCGTTACCGACGGTGTTTTTTCAATGACCGTCACCTTCCGCCCGGCGAGGGAAGGCGGGAGGGGAATAAGATCTTTTTCAACCGGCCGGTGGTAATGCGCGTAAAGGATATAGGCATCTCCCTGCCGGTGGCCGTAGACGCAGGTGGCGTTCGTGTTTGCGGTCGCGTCAAAATACTGGCGGTAAGCCGTGCAGTCAAATTCTGTCCCCGCCTTGACTTCCTTCCCCATCCCGTCGTCTATCGCGTGGGGGTAGGTCTTGCTCGTCTTCCAGATCCAGAGGGGCATTTTTGCATTCTTCGCGCGGATTTCCGGCCGGGTTATTCCTTCTATCAGCGAATAGCCGAGGGCATATCCTATTTTCCGGGCAGTCTTTCCGCCTTCGGTATTGCCCAGGAACTGGATGAAGCGGTCCGGCGGATTGGCGGGATCCTCCAGGTTGTTTTTTGCGGCCATGAATTCGCACCCGGCCTTGAGCGGGAAGGAAAAATCCTGGATAGCCTTAAAATCAAATTGCTGGTCTCCGACCTTGAAGGGCAGGGTTTTGGGGACAAAGTATTCATGCGTGTCGAAATCGCCCCGCTTAAGCGGCGCGGACTGGATGAAGCCCATGTAGGAAAGCTGGAAATCGCGCAAGGCAGCGGAATGGTGCTTAACCACGCAGGCGCCCTGCGGCAGAAACCGGTAGGCGATTCGGTTGTTTACGACCGCCGCCAGGCCCGGCGCCACAAAATCATTTTCTTTGCCCGGATTCTTTTTTACCGCTTCCAGCACTGCATCCGGGCAGACAATATCGTAGTCCTCGGCAATATCCAGGAACGCGCAATTAGTCGGGGCGCCTTCCGCCAGCGGATTTTTGCCGTCAACCAGGTACTCCTTTCTGTTTATGCGGCAGGCCGGCCAAAGCTGGACTAATTTACTGGATTCGACCGCGAGCGTTTTACCATCCTCCAGGCGCGTCAGCCCCGGCCCCTTGAGGGCGCGCGTGAAACTCCAGTAGGGCTCCTTGCCCTTATTTTCCGACATCACCCACACCTGGTCCGGCGAAAAGATCTTCAGGACGTAAAAAGTC
Source organism: Kiritimatiellia bacterium (assembly GCA_041674125.1). Taxonomy (GTDB): domain Bacteria; phylum Verrucomicrobiota; class Kiritimatiellia; order JAAZAB01; family JAAZAB01; genus JAQUQV01. The sequence goes on along the minus strand of JBAYWJ010000038.1, from coordinate 3,459 downwards.
ACATTGGTCGCATCGCGCCAGGCCGAGCCCAGGTCGGCCACGGTGAGACCGTGCGCTTTTGAGGTGACCTCGATGACGTCGCTTGCGCCGTGGTTGCCGCCGATGTAGGTGCCGTTCAGGCACCAGGGCGTGGCGTCATCGCCGCACTGGTGAAAAGAAAGCCCCTGGTCGAGTGCCTCCGGCTTCATGGGCGCAGCGCGCGGCACCAGGAATCCCCCCAGGAAATTAACCTGGCCATTGTAACCAAACCTGCCGGAGACCTTGATCACCACGTCCTGCGATGGAGAAAAAAAACTGCGGACATACAGGGTATCATTCTGCTTCAACACACCCAGGGATTCCGGTTTAATTTCCATGTTTTCCGCGACTCCTCCGAATGCCAGGAGGCAAACCGGGATGGCATGCCAGATTGTTGTTTTCATGTTCGGTCCGTTTCCCTCGTCATGTTGATCCAATCCGTTCGGCGCGATCAATGAAACATGTATAACGTGCCATCATAAACAAATTCATACGCGCCCATGTCCACCGTGCCGTAGCGGACGCGGATGCGGCCGTCCCGGTCAGGAACCCCCTGCATCCAGGGGCGGTTCGTGCCGGTATTCACGCAGGGCGAACCGGACTGCAGGCGGTAATCGCCGGCGGCATAATTAATAAATTTCGGGTTATTGGTCGTATTGCTGTCCGGCCCCATCCGGTCAAGGGTGCAGGTAAAATGGACATTATTGGTCCGGGCCGCGTTGCCGAAGTACCAGTTGGCACCCGAGCCATTGGAGTAAACCACGCTGTTCCAGACCTCGTCCGCCCCTTTGCCATACATGTATATTCCGTTGCCGTACAATGTGGTGTAATTGCCGACCACCGTGCACGATTCAACCAGGTTTGTGAGGTCGGCATTGCCGAACAGGATCCCGCCTCCCCAGGCGGCGGCCAGCAGGCAGCGATTGCCGGATATGACGCAATTCCTGATAGTATTGCTTGATCCCGTCAAATTGAAGCCGCCGCCCCCGCAAACGTTGCGGGTATTGGAAACCACGTTACCAATGACCTCGCAGTTCTCGAACAGGGTTGCGACGTGGTAATTATAAATACCCACGCCGCCACCCCGGGCGCTTTTATCGCCCCTGTCCGCCCCGTCCGAAGAGTTGTAAGCAATCCGGCAATTCCTTACCGTAATCTGCTTGCAGGTGTAAGCATGGATTCCTCCCCCATCCGGCTCCGATGTCGTGCCCGTCACCGGGATCTCCGCCCGGTTTGAGCTGATGTCGCAATTATCAATGAAAGCCGAAATCGTCTTGGTCCAATTATCATCCACGGCCACACCCCCGCCCCGCGCCGCTGAATTCATGTAAATGCGGCAATTGGTGACAACCGTCAGGTTGCCGGACATAAACACGCCCCCGCCGATTTTATTTGACACCACCGTGTTCCCGATGATCAAACAATCATCAACGGTGCCTTTGGCCAGCTGGACGCCGGCCCCATTCTCAGTTTTTGAGAAGCCGTTGGACACGGTCAAGGCACGCAGGACCGCGGAGGTATGGTTGATCTGGAAACAAGGCACAGAACCGTTACCATTTACGACCGTATTGGTCCAGCCGTTCACCCCCCGGATTGTGACGGGCTTGGTAACGGTGATTTTGGCGTTCAGGGTGTAAACGCCGTTCGAAACCCAGATCGTGTCCACGACCACGCTGCTGGCATTGGTCACGGCGTTGCTGATTGTCAGGAATGCCTGCGCCCAGCTCTGGCCGTCATGGCCGGAATCCGCTCCATTTGTGGCCACATACCATGGGGCGGCCTTGCCGGGCGGGACCGCCGCCAGAAAACAGGCCAACCCGCATGAGAACCATGCGATTTTGCATAAGAATCCGGTCGCTTTAATCTTGTCCACGATTCGAGCCATATTTGATTTTATGCTAACAGAGACAGATTACTTTGTCGAACCGGAAATCAATATAGCCAGATTGACCTGCCTCGTCGGTCGTCCGTCATCCATGTCCCCCGAAGCCTTGGCGAAGGGGGATGTCGTCCGTCCTCTTATTGGCCATCCCACAGGATCAGCCTGAATCCGCGCGGCGACAGCTCGTGCTACGTAGCGAAGGAAGCCTTCGCTAACTTCGCAGAGTAGTAAGCGCCGCGGCTACAGAACCTGTCTCGTCCCTCCAATCCTCCCTGCAATCACGCTGCTCCGCCGAGACATCGTTTTGTCTTGCTGTAGCCACGCCGCTCCGCCGGCGTGTTTTTTTTCGAAATATTTTATTTACCCTCCCATAAAATCAGCCGGAACCCTCTCTGCGGCCCTCCTTCGTCGGTTAACTGACGGACTTCGGAGGACAGTGCATTTCAGCCTAATCCGGGTTCAAACGCGCCTTTATTTGTCATCAAATACAATCAACCTGAATCCCCTCGGCGGCATTTTTGCTTCCAATGCGGAGGCAAGCGTATATTTTGTCTCCGGCTCCCAGACTTCATGGCCCTTTGTTCCTTCCTTCATCCCGAGCTTGTCCAGATTTAGCTCCAGGCGGACGGTCTCTTCCTTGTCAGTGTCGTTCAGCACCGCCAGCAGCATCTTGCCATCCTTGGTATAGGCCGAGGCCATGATCCGACTGGATTGCGGGCCGGCCAGTTTGACGGCCCCCTGCTCCCAGTAGGGGTGGAACACTATCCTTTCATCCCATCCCAGTGAATCCTGGGCCGCCCACAAGGGCTGCAATAGCTCCCGGATCAGCTTCTGGCACAGGGGCGTTTCGTTGTAAATATCCACGTCGTGCACAAGGCAATATCCGTAAGCATGGAGCACGGATTTCCTGTGTTCCGGCTTGTCCAGGCTGAAATTGAGGTTGGTTTCGGTATCCCCTCCGAACCCCATGTAGAGAAAGACCATCTTGATGCCCCAGATGCGCGGTGAGAAGGTGGCCCGGAACATCTCGGGGGTCAGGATATTGTAGTATCCGCCGTCTTTTTCCAGAATGCCCTCGATGCCCTCGCCGCCGCAGATGATATCGGTGAAGTGCTGCATGGGCATGGCGCGCAGCCATCCCTGGTGGCCCCAGACCTTGGCCTCCGGGCCTGTCCTGCGGATCATGCGGTAGACGTTTATATCCTGCTCGCGATACCAGTCGGCGGTGGTGGCGCCGGTGTCAAAATAATAATTCCGCGCCTTGGGCCTGAGCGGGGTTTTGGCTTTATCGAAAAATATACTGCGCTTGTTCTGAAGGAAATTCAGGAAAGTGGGGCCTGTGCCTCCCACGTAACCGCCGCTTTTGCTGACCTTGGGGCCCTTGGGATTCCCGCTCCACTCGCCGAAGGTGGTGCGCCGGAGGTCGCGCCATTCCTCCTCCCACCAGGCCCATTCGGGCATGAAGGGCGAGGTGAGAGTTACGCCCATGTAAAGGAATACTTCCTTGGGATCCAGGCCGTATTGCTTCTCGGCCTGGTCGATCAGGGGAAGGCTGACCG
>JBAYWJ010000037.1:0-16790 GCA_041674125.1 Kiritimatiellia bacterium | reverse complement strand
GGACGAAGTTGAGCTGGCCGGTTTGATGGAAACGATTCTTTCCGGCCGCGACTTGAAAAACAGGATTCTGGCTTCGCAGCGCGAGCGTATGCAGAGGCTGCGCGACCGGGATCCCGCCATCGAATTGCGGGAGCTTTTGTCAGCCTGGATTTGATTCCGGCCGCCATGGTGAATTATCTTGTCATGTTTCTGCACGGCCTCGTTGTTCTCGGAGCAGCCGCGCTCTTTTTTTTGACCGGCTGCGGCCCGGCCGCGGCAAAGTCCGGGAGCATCCGCCTGGATCCGGCCGGCTTCAACGCCGCGCGGGCCCTTGAAGACATCCGCGCCCTGGTCGCGGTCACGCCGCGTTATTCCGGGTCGCCCGGCGCGCGCCAGGCCGCGGAATTAATACTCTCAAGACTGAAGGCGGCGGGGCTCGAGGCCGAAATAGACGAGTTCGGGGAGGATGCGCCCGCCGGCCGCGTCCTGTTCCGGAACGTCATCGGCATCCTGCCCGGCCGCCTGCCCGGCGGCGGCCCGGCCGAAAAATGGATCATCCTCGGGGCGCACTATGACGCCAAGGCGGGTATCGCGGATGACTTCCAGGGCGCGAACGATTCCGGGTCGGGGGTAGGCGTTTTGCTGGAGCTGGCGCGGAACATCAAGGCCGGCCCCGCTCTCCCGGTGAATTGCGTGTTTGCCTTTTTCGACGGCGAGGAATGCGTAAACCGCTACGGCAAAAACGACGGGCTGCACGGCAGCCGGCGGCTGGCAGAGCAGTTCCGCCGTGACAGGCGCGCGCTCAAAACGCGCGCGGTCATCATCCTCGACATGGTCGGCGATGCGGACTTGAACATAACCATCCCCGGCAACTGCGCCCTGGGCATCGTCTCGGCGGTTTTCAAGGCGGCCGAGGCCGGGGGCGTGCGGCATAAATTTTCGCTGCGCACGGCGCACATGCTCGACGACCATGCCCCGTTCCTTGCGGCCGGTATGCCGGCGGTGGACATCATTGATTTTGAATACGGCTCAAGGCCCGGCCTGAACGACTACTGGCACACCCCCGCTGACACGCTTGACAAGCTGAGCGCGGAAAGCCTGAGCACCGTAGGCCGGACGGTACTGAGCGCGCTGGATGACCTGGCGGGACGCGAATAGTTCAAGTTTTGCGCGGGAATGCAGGATCAGGCCGGCTGGCCGGATTCCCCGGCCGGGTCGGTTGCCTTTTCCTTTACCGGCGGCAGGGAAAGCTTGAGGTGCAGCTCGCGCAGTTGCTTTTCTGTGACCGGGGCCGGCGCGCCCATCATCAGGTCCTGCGCGCGCTGGTTCATGGGGAAAGCCACAACTTCCCGCAGGTTCTGCTCCCCGGCCAGGAGCATCACGATGCGGTCGATCCCGGGCGCGATGCCGCCGTGCGGCGGCGCGCCGAGGCGCAGGGCGTTGATCATGCCCGAAAATTTCTCGTTCACGTCGCTTTCCGAGTAGCCGGCGATCTTGAAGGCCCGGTACATGATGTCGGGGCGGTGGTTGCGGATGGCGCCGCTGGAAAGCTCGCAGCCGTTGCAGACGATGTCGTACTGGAAGGCGCGTACGGACAGCGGGTCGGAGTTTTGCAGGGCCTCCAGGCCGCCCTGCGGCATTGAAAAAGGGTTGTGCGAGAAGACGATCTGGCCGGTTTCCTCGTCGCGCTCGAACATCGGGAAATCGACGATCCAGCAGAATTTGAAAACGTTCCCGTCAATCAAGTTGAGCTCCGTACCGAGGATGGAGCGGATTTCGGCCGCGAGCCGGTGCAGGGCCGGAGGTTTTTCGCAGATGAAAAACACCACGTCGCCCGCGCCAGCCTCGCAGGCCGCGGCGATGGCGTTGAGCTGCTCCGGGGTCAGGAACTTGGCTATCGGCCCCTTGACGGCGTCGCCGGTCCAGACCAGGTAGGCCAGGCCCTTCGCGCCGAGCGTCCTGGCCTTTTCGGTGAGCTTGTCGAAAAAGCTGCGCGGCTTTGAAGCGATGGCCTTCACCGGGATCGCGCGCACGCAGGCGCCCTGCGCGATGAGCGACCGGAAAGCATTCAGCCCCGACTCCCTGAAGATGCCGGTGACGTCCCTCAGCTCGATCGGTATGCGCAGGTCCGGCTTGTCGGTACCGTATTTGAGCATGGCCTCCGCGTAGGGGATGCGCGGGAAGGGCGCGGGGGTGAAAGGCTTTTTCGAGAACTTTTCGAAAGTTTTGGCGATCACGTCCTCGACCGCGGCAAAGACATCCTCCTGCGTCACGAACGACATTTCAAGGTCCAGCTGGTAAAATTCGCCCGGCGAGCGGTCGGCGCGCGCATCCTCGTCCCGGAAGCACGGCGCGATCTGGAAGTAGCGGTCGAAGCCGGCGATCATCAGCAGCTGCTTGAACTGCTGCGGCGCCTGGGGCAGGGCGTAAAAGTGGCCGGGATGGACGCGGCTCGGCACGAGGTAGTCGCGCGCGCCTTCCGGGGAGCTGCTGGTCAGGATGGGGGTCTGGAACTCGTTGAAGCCCAGCTCGGTCATGCGCTGGCGGATGAAGGCGATCACCTGCGAGCGCAGGAGAATGTTGCGGTGCATCCTTTCGCGCCGCAGGTCGAGGTAGCGGTAGCGCAGGCGGGTATCCTCGGGGCCGTCTTCATCGGAATCAACCTGGAGCGGCAGCGGATCGCAGGCCCCGTCCAGCGCCACGGAAACGGCCACCAGCTCCACTTCGCCCGTGCCCAGGTTGGGGTTGACTGTTTCGGGCGCGCGCGCAACCACCTGGCCGGTGACGGTGATGACGCTCTCGAGCTTCAGGCGGGTGCAGAAATCAAAGAAATCCCGGTCCGGCTGGATAACGACCTGGGTGACGCCATAGTGGTCGCGCAGGTCTATGAAGAGCAAATGGCCGTGGTCGCGCTTGCGGAAAACCCATCCGGAAAGGCGCGCCTGCTGCGCGATTTGGGCGCGGCGCAGCTCGCCGCAGGTATGGGAGCGGTAGGGGTGAATGGCATCCTGGTTCATTCCTTGGCCTCGGCTTTCCGGCCGCCGTTGTGCGGCTTCGAGCCGCCCGGTTCGGCCTGGTCGTTCTCTATCCTGAAGACACCCATGGCGCGGAACTTTTCATAGCGTTTCTGGAGCAGGGTGTCCACCGGGTACTTTTTGAGTTCCTGCAGGTTTTTGAGAATGACGTTTTTCAATTCCGCGGCGGTTGCGCCGGGATTGCGGTGCGCGCCGCCCAGGGGCTCGGGGATGATTTCATCCACCAGGCCGGCTTTGAGAAGGTGCCTGGCGGTGAGTTGGAGCGCCTCGGCCGCCTTGCCGGCGTAAGCCCGGTCTTTCCAGAGAATGGCCGCGCACCCCTCGGGGGAAATGACGGAATAGTAGGCGTGCTCGAGGATGAGGATGCGGTCCCCGATCCCGATCCCGAGGGCGCCGCCGCTGCCGCCCTCGCCGATGACGGTCACAATGACCGGCACGCCCAGCAGGAAAGCCTCGCGCAGGTTTACGGCAATGGCCTCCGATATGTGGCGCTCCTCGCTGCCGATGCCGGGGTAGGCGCCGGCGGTGTCGATCAGGTTCACGATGGGGCAGTTGAACTTTGCGGCCAGTTTCATCAGCCGCAGGGCCTTGCGGTAGCCCTCGGGATGGGCCATGCCGAAGTTGCGCTGCACGTTGCTTTTAACATCCCGCCCCTTCTGGGTGCCGATGATCATCACTTTTTCAGAATCCAGCATGGCGAAGCCGCCCACGACGGCCTGGTCATCCCTGAAGAGGCGGTCGCCGTGCAGTTCCGTGAAACCGGTGCACATTTTTTCGATGTAGTCCAGGGTGTAGGGGCGCTGCGGATGGCGGGCGAGCTGGACTTCGTCCCAGGGGGTCAGGCTGCTGAAGATCGTTTTCTGGGTTTCATTGATCTTCTTTTTAAGGTCGGCCAGCTCGGCCGAAACATCAATGTTGTGGGCCTCGCTGAACTCCTTGAGCTCGCGCAGGCGCTCCTCCAGCTCGATAATCGGCTTTTCAAATGGAAGCGACGGGATGGCCATAATGTCCGGCTGATGGATTTTATCCTTTTTGTGCGTTTAACGGCAATCTGTCCAAAACTTCAACGTCCTTATAGCATTTCTCCCGCGAAGCGTGAAGAGCATTCAGTAAAAGATTTTACGGTCCCGGCCGGCCGCATGCACGGAAGGCGGACCGGCCTTCATTATCCGCCGTACCCGCCCGGATGGGCCTTGTGCCACTGCCAGGCGCTGGAGATAATGTCCTCGATCGAGCTGCGCTTCGGCCGCCAGCCCAGCGCGGCGCGCGCCAGGGAGGAATCGGCTATGAGCCGCGCCGGGTCGCCCGGCCGCCGGGGAAGCATTCTGGCCCGTATTTTTCTGCCGGTGATTTTCCGGGCCGCCGCCAGCACTTCCAGCACCGAGCAGCCGCTTCCCGTGCCGAGGTTGAAGGCCCCGGTCTTGCCGGAGGTCAGCGCCAGGATGTGGGCCGCCGCCAGGTCCTCGATGTGGATGTAATCGCGGATGCAGGAGCCGTCCGGGGTTTCGTAATCATCGCCGAATATTTTCAGGGCCGGCGCGCGGCCGAGGGCGGCCAGCATGATGTTGGGGATCAGGTGCGTTTCAGGGGTGTGGTCCTCTCCGAATTTACCGGCCGCGCCGCAGGCGTTGAAATACCGGAGAAATACCGGCCGGAAGCCGTCAATTTGCGCGTGCCATGCGAGAATTTTTTCCAGCATGAGCTTGGATTCGCCGTAGGGATTTGTGGGCCGCTGCGGAGTCTGTTCCCGGATCGGGACTTTTTCGGGCTGGCCGTAGGTCGCGCAGGTGGAGGAAAATATGATCCTTTTCACCCCGTATTTGAGCATTGCCCCGGCGAGGTTTATGCCGCCCTTGACGTTGTTGTTGAAATAGAGCCCGGGAAATTCCATGGATTCGCCGACGAGCGCATAGGCCGCGAAGTGAATGACCGCCGCGGGCCTAACCTTGCGCATAGCCCCTTCGATGGATGCCTGGTCGCGCAGGTCGCCCCTGATCACGCGCGCGCGCCCATCCACCGCTGCCCGGTGGCCGCGCTCAAAGTTGTCGAAAATGAACGTTTCATGGCCGGCATCCAGGAGCATGGCCGCCGTCACGCTGCCTATGTATCCCGCGCCGCCTGTCACCAGTACTTTCATGGCGCGCACTATAGGGCAAATGCGGTGCAAATGACCAGATTTTTTTTAATTAAAGTATTGACACGTCTGCACCGCGCTGCAATGATTAATAACAATTGAAAGGAGCATAACATGACCACAACAACCGCGGGCAGCAGCGAGAAAATCTCGGAAGCGCTCAGGCTTCTGGAAGAGGCCGCCAAGGAGAAGAAAAACGATTTACAGGGCCTGATCGAGGGCAAATACACCCACTTGAAAGAGGCCCTGCTGGAGAAGGAAGAGGACCTTGCCGATGCCCTCATCACCGCCAAGAAAAAAGCGATCAAGGCGGCGCTTCACGCCTCTGAAGTCAGCAGCGAGAAAGCCAAAGAAATTGCCGCCGAAGTGGATCACCAGGTCCGCGAAAATCCGTGGCCTTACATCGGCGGCGTGGCGGCCGGGGCGCTCCTGATCGGCTACATCATGGGCCGCAGCAAATAGCCGGGCGCCGGCCGGCGGGAAGGAAATGCTCCCGCGCGGCCCGGATCGCAAACCCGAAACATTCAATCCGGGCAAGGGCATGTGGAATAAACTTTTATCAGGCCTGGCGTCAACCGCCGCTTTCTGGTTCATAAACCGCTACCGCCGCCTCTCGCTGGAAGTTTTGAAAATCGAGGCGGCAACCGTGTACGTCAAGGCCATCCAGGGCAGCCGGCGCGGGGTGCTGGCCGCCATGCTGGTCTGGCTGGGGGTTTTCTTCTTCGCCCTGGGGGTGATACTCCTGCACGCCAGCCTCTGCCTCGGGCTCTACCTGTGGTTCGGCAGCTTGAAGGCCGTGGCCCTTGGGTTGCTTATCCTCGGCGCGGTTTACGTGGTTGCGATACTGCTCGTCATTGGCCAGTTCCTTTCCGAGGAAAACTGGATGAAAATCTTCAAGGCCGACAAACTGGTCGCGGACCTCACCGGGAAGAAATGAATCTCCTGTCCGGTCCCTTCATTGAACCCTTGCTGCTTCAACCTTTCTTTTTGCGCGCGCCGGTTGTTGTCCGGAGCGCGGAAAGTCCTTGCGCATGAAAAAGGCCATCTGGTGGTTTTTCCCGTCCCTGCTTGAGCCGTGCGACGGTCCCTGGGGGAAACTGGGTGATTTTGGCCATGACCCCGTTGAAACTTGGAAGGCCATTATTGACTGGGCGGCTAAGTTGAAAGTTGACCGGCTGATTCCTGGAATCGAACCATACCAGACCGACCGCGTCTGGAACCAATGGGGGTTTCACTATGTCTGCCATTTTCCCGATGACCCTGCGGCGCGCTGTTTTGATGACAGCACGATCCGGCGGAATATAGCCACAATCCGGGCCATTGCCGCATATGGGCTTGAGAAAAATGTCGGGATCATGTTTCACCACTACAACCTCATGGCGCCGGAAAGGTGGGTTCGTGAGCATCCCCGCCTGTTCGCCAAGTTTAAAGCGGTTCATGATCCGGTCTGGGGCCTCCGCCCCCGTAACGACCGCCTTGGAAACCTGGTGTCGAACCTCTGCTGGAACGATCCCGAGTACAGGGCTTTCATGCAGCGGTGCTGGGGGGAGATCTTCGCCAATATTCCCGAGCTGGCTGGCGCGATGATCACGGCCGGAGAGTTCAGCCACTGCGGCTGCGACCAGTGCACAGGGGGCACCCCGGTCTATGTGTTCCAGGACAGGGACAACCCGGAAGAAGCCGCCCGCGGCGCGGCGGCGAAGAAAGTGCGGGATGAGAAACGCGGGGAAATGTCCATAGATCTGATTCTCACCTTTTCTGATATCCTGGGCAAGCTCGGAAAAGAAATCATTGTGCGCACCTGGTTTATGGCCGGGCTGGTGAACCGCCTGCCCGGAGGGATTGACTATGCCGCCAAGTATTCCGCCTTTGACGCATGTTGGGGCGGGCCGGACCCCGTCATCCACAACTGGCTTGCCGCCGGGCACAAAATGTGGGAGACCGTGGCCATCGAGGCCGAAAACTGCGGCCCGATCCTGTGGCATGACGAGGACTGGTGCAAAACAACCGCCGGGCGCATCAGCGCGCTCGACATCCAGGGGTGTATCATCCACATCAACACCCAGTGGGGCCATACGGGCCATGTCGCCTCTTTAACCGCCTCGCGCAACATCACGCGCCTGCTGGAAGGATTGGCTCAGCCGGCGGAGTATGGTTCGTCGCCGGAGGAATTCCGCAGCTTTTTCGGTCCGGCCGCGGGTGATCATGTTTTTCGAGCCGCCAAACTTATCGCCACGTATCCCCTGCACATGACGGCGGTTGTGCACCTGGCGCGCGAAGGGTTTTCGTACGGCATGCCGCCCTGGTTCGACGGGGACTGGCGCTGGCCGGGGGTGCTTGGCAGTCCGCGCTATCAGCCTGAACCCTGGGCCAATCCTGACGGATTGACAACCATTTATGAGCTGCTGCAATCGGTGGCCGCCGAGCCCGGGGTATATAAGGAATTGGTTGAAACCTCCCGCGGGAACTGCATCAGCCGTTGTGACGAAATTGCCGGGTGGTGTTTGGAGGCCTGCCGGATCCTTGGGACCTGCCCTGAGCCGCATTCGCCCCGGGGCCGCAGTGAACTTCGCGCCTTGGCGGCCTCGGCGCACATCGCCGAACTGTCTGCCCGGGAGCACAGCGCGGTTCTGCGCGCCCGCGTGGCCTGGGAAGCGGTCAAGTGCATGGCGGCCGGCTCACCCGATGAGCGCGCCGCGCGGGCAATTTCGGCAGGCTGGTATGAAAAGGCCGTGGAGGCCTTGAGAAATCAGATTCCCTGGGCCATGGAGTTAGCGAAGATTTATCCCGACGTCATGCAGCACGTGGTGGAATCATGCGAGACCTTCAACCGCCTTACCATGGCCACCCGCATCCGCATCCGGCGCGAGGAATTGCGGCGCATCATGACGGTTGAAGGACCGGACTGGGAGGAAAAAATGACCATGAACTTCTGGCCGCATCTGCCGCACACCATCGGAAGCGGAGCATGCAACGAAAAGTGATGATATGGCTCAAAACATAAGGCGAGCGCTGATAGTCAAGCTGAGCTCCATCGGGGACTTGCTCCACGCCCTGCCGGCCGTGCGCTGCCTCAAGGCCGGCTTGCAGGCGGAAATAGACTGGATTGTCCACCCCGCCTACGCCGAATTGGCCGGGTGCTTCGCAGACGTAAGCCGCGTGCTGGAGTTCCCGCGCCGCGCTTCTTTGCTCGAATTCACAAGGCGCCTCCGCGCCCTGCGCCTTGAGCAGTACGATCTGGTCGCCGATTTACAGGGAATACTGAAAAGCGCGCTCGTCGCCCGCGCCGTCAGGTCGCCGCGGCGCATAGGCCCTTCATTCCACCGCGAGTTTTCGTCGTTTTTCTACACCGGGACAGCCGGGCCCAGGGACAAAAACCGCCATGCGGTTTTTGAAAACATGGACCTGGCGCGCTGCCTCGGCCTGCCGCTGCTGCCGCCTGCCTACCCGGTCTCGGCGCCGCTCCAGCTCGCAGGGGAGCCTTCGCCGCGCGTGGCGCTCCTGCCGCTCTCGCGCTGGCAGAGCAAGAACTGGCCTCTGATGTCGTTCGCGCGGGTCGCGCGGGAATTGCAGGAGGCGCGCGGCGCCTCGGTCTACATCATGGGCGCCGCCGGCGAACAGGCCGCCTGCGCCCAGATAGAAAGCGCGCTCAGCGGCAGGGTTGTCAACCTTGCCGGCCAGACCAGTTTGCCGCAGATGGCGGGGCTGCTGCGTGAAATGGACCTGGTGATCGCGAACGATTCCGGCCCGATGCATCTGGCGGCGGTGATGGGCGCCCCGGTCCTGGCGCTCTACGGGCCGAGCGACCCGGTCCGGACAGGCCCTCCGCCCGGCACCCGGAGCAGGGTCCTGCGCGGCAAGCTCAAGTGCCAGCCTTGTTTCACGCGAACCTGCCGCTATGGCGACGGCTCCTGCATGCAGACCATCACCCCGGAGAGCGTTGTCCAGGTGGCGCTTGAAATGCTGGCCGGGAACCTTAAAAGCCGCCACGTAACTTCGCCTGCGCCAGGCATAAACTGATCCCGGGCCCGTCTGCTGAATCCTGGCTGAATATCCTTGATTAGCTATGACGGAATAGGATAATTAATCGCGTCATGAAAATGATATGCGCCAAAGCGCTGGCTATATTCATCGGGCTTATGCTTTTGCCCTGCGCCCGCGCCGATTATTACGCCGCGCAGAACGGCCAAACTCCTGTGCCGCCCTATTCCTCATGGGCTTCGGCGGCCTACCACATCCAGGATGCGGTCAACGCGGCCACCAACGGCGCCACGGTCTGGGTGGGCGCAGGGCGCTATACCGCGCCGCCCAATGCTTCCAATGTTCTGGGGACGAACGTCGTCTTCATTAACCGCTCCCTGAGCCTGTGCAGCTCGAGCGGGGTTCCTGAAACAGCGGTCATCGACGGCCAGGGCACCAACCGCGGCATCGCGATCGCCTCCTCGGCCATGCTGCTCGTGGACGGGTTCACGATTTCAAACTGCTGGGCCACCAACCAGGGCGGGGGCATTTACATCCAGCCCGTCGCGGGCACAAATATATTCCGGAACTGCATCGTCGCCGATAACAAGGTCGGGTTCGGTACGGAAGCTTCCGGCGGGGGCATATACGCTTATATCATTGGAGGATATTATTATGTGATTTCCAACTGCGTTTTCCGCAACAACCACGCCGTCTGCAATCCCGCCGCGTCCCAGTACAGCACCGGGGGCGGTATCTGGATGGGAACCTATCCGCCCGGCTATGGACAGATTGACGGGTGCCTGGTCGAGGGCAACACGGCCGCGAAGGCGGGCGGGCTTTACCTGCATTACGGTCTGAAACACATGCTCAAAAACTGCATTATCAGGAACAACACCGCCTTGTACGACGTGAACGCAACATATGGAGGGGGAGGAACTTACCATAACGGAGCGGTAGAGTTTTACAACTGCCTCATTCACAACAACGTCGCCAACGGCCGCGGCGGGGGAGTTGAGAATCAGAACGGCGGGCTTACAATTTTATACAACTGCACCGTGGTCAGCAACCGGGCGAATTACGGCAGCGGCATAGAGGCGCGTTATCCCACCACGCTGATATATTTATACAACACGATCGTTTATTCAAATTATTCCGCCGCGGGCAGGCATGAGAACATATCCATTTCGGGCAGCTCGCCCAGTTATTTTGAGAATTCGTGTTATTACCCGACCAACCTGTCCACCACCAATAACTACACCGTCGGGGGCGTCCTCGTCACGAGCCCGCCTTCTTTCGCCGGTTGGGGTGCGGGCAATTACCGCCTGGCGCCGGATTCGCCCTGCCTGAACGCCGGCTCCAACCAGGAATGGATGGCGGGCTACCGGGACTTGGATGGCGAGCGCCGCATCCGCTACGGCGTTGTAGACATCGGCGCCTATGAATTGACTAAAGGCGGAAGCATCTACAGGTTTCACTGAATTTGGTTCTTCTTTGATGTTCCACCGCCCTGATTTATCATTCCTGACAAGGAACAGGCCGGGAAATCCGCCTTTTATTTCTCAAGTGTTTGCGCGGCAGTAATAAGCGGTTATTTGCGGGCGGGTTAAAAAATACTTGCTTCAAAAGCACCGGGTGTTAGTATACGAAAGCAGCTTTTTTTATGCCTTGGTGCCGCCAGTGCGGGTTTTAAATAAGCGTTAATTTAGAAAAGGCCTCGGGAAAACATGCGATCACTATTTGAAATACTGGGATTGAGCAGGGATTCGGGCAGCGATGTCATCCAGTCCCCCCTGCAGAACACCGTTCTGCCGGACCAGCAGCGCGACAAGCTCGAGAAGGACATACTGATCCTTGACGATGAATTCGGTCTCAAGGAAAAGCGCCTGCACAAGGAGGCCGAGAAGCAGGTCCAGTATGCCGCGGAGGATTCTCTCAAGCAGCTGCACGTCATCCAGATGGGACTGTGCCCGCGCTGCGGCGAGCATCTTAACGAAAGCCTTTTTGCGACGGTTTGCCAGGCCTGCGGATGGAACACGTACGAAGTGCCTGCGCGCGGGCCGGTCCGGGTGCACATGAACGGCAATCAGGCCCCGATTGAAGGCGACCGGTGCTATGTTACCGCGACCGGCGAGGTTTTCCTTATCAAGAACGACGTGGTGATCGCCAAGATCAACAAGAATGCGGTTGGCTGGATAGAGTATGTCTGGTCAGCGGAAGAAATCGCCCAGCGCTACCGGCAGGTCATTGACCGACTGAAAATCAAGTGCAGCTGGTGCGAGAAGGAAGCCGACCCGAACAAGGAGGGCTTTGCCCTTGTCCAGACGGCCTTTGGCTCGTGCCAGGAGCGCTACATATTCTGCTCGCAGGAGTGCTACGAGGCCTTCCGCAAGATGTATCCTTCCCGGGTGCACCGCAACTGCTACGAGCGCAAGTGCTCCGAATGCAACCTTTGCACCAAGCGTTACGACGATGAGTCCGAAGGAATCCGGATGATTGCCAAGGATTTTATAAAGGTCAAGAACCTCGAAATATCGCGCCGGACGCGCGCCTGAATAGCAAAGAGCGCGGAGCGGGCGGATAAGACAGCGCATTGAAGAACTGACCGCTGACCGCTGATTTTTTTGTGCGAGAAAAGCTGTGGGAGATTTTCACATAACCACGGCGGGAAGCATGCCGCCGACTGCCAAGGAAAAACGTTTAAGACGCAGGCGGCTGCTGACCGCAATCACCGTTGGATTTTTTATAATCCTCCTTGCCGGGTTCATCATCCCCGTTGACCAGCACGTGCGCGCCCTGGGCTACGTCACTTCCGACCAGTACGCCGAGGTCAGGCCGCCCCGCGCCGGGCGCGTCGAAAAAATATTTGTCCAGTCAGGCGCCCGCGTCAAGGAAGGCGACCTGCTGATCCAGCTGGATGCCTCCGAGGAACAGGCGGTCCTGGATGAAGCCAAGAGCCGGGCGGAAAAGGCGGAAGCCGAGCTTGTGCGCCGCGAGGCGGAGATCGCGGAGGAAAAGCGGAGGCTTGCGGAGGATATCGCCGTGGCCAACCTGAAGCTCTCGAACGTCGTCAGCCGCCTGGAGCGCTCGCGCGAGCTCTTCAACCGGCAGTTCGTGACGGCGGCGGCGCTGGAGGAGGATATTTTGAAGGAGCAGCTCACGCGGGCCGAGCTGGCGGCGCTGACCAACAAGGACCTGACGGTCTATGACAAGCAAATTCGCGTCCTCAGCCAGGAGCTGGATGCGCGCCACGACGCCATGAGCGGCGCGGAAGTAAATGTCGCCGCCAAGCAGATCAAGGCGCCGCTGGCGGGGCAGGTCCTGCGCTACGAGTTCATGGTCGGCGAGATGGTGAGGCCGGAAACGGTGCTTTTTGAAATTTTCGGCGGCACCAGGCTCATCATGAAGTTGCGTATACCGGAGCAGCACGCCACGCGGGTGGCGGTCGGCAACCCTTATTCGGCCAGGCTCAGCTCGTTCCGCGGCCTTAAGAATGTTTATTTCGAGGGCCGGGTGGAGCACATGCGCAACGTCATCCAGTCCGAAGGCCAGCAGACTTACCGGGTCGTTTACTGCAGCTTCGACCCCCGGAACTTCAACGTGCCGCCCGGGACCACGGCCGAGGCCAAGATTTATTACGGCAAAACCTGCTTCTGGTTTTTCCTGTTCGGGTTGCATTGATCAGCCCCGTTCAAAAAGGCCTTCGAATGGGAAGGCCGAAATTCTAAATCCGAAATCCGAAACAAATTAAAAATTACAATATTAAAAAAGTTTTTGATTATTAAACTTTTTCGTTTTGAATTTAGGATTTTAGTCATTTGGGATTGTTTCGGATTTCGCCCGCCTGCAACGCTATGCGCAGCATTGCGGGCAGGTGCTTCGATATTCGAATTAGAGAGCTTTTCAAACAAGCTCCGAGTAAGGCTCCCGAGATGACTGGCAGACAACTTGAATCCCGTTCCCAGTTTGTGGCGTTCCTGGCTCCCTTCCGCTGGCAGATCCTGGGGCTCATACTCCTTACGATCGTCCTTTCCCTGCTCAACATGTGCACGCCGCTGGTGACGCGCGCCTTCATCGACCGGGTCGTCAGCCTCGGGCAGCGGGAGCTCTTCATGCCCCTGAGCGTCTTCCAGGTGCTGCTGGTCGTTGTGATCCCGATGGCCGGGCTGGTTCAGAACGTGATGATGACGCGCCTCGCCCAGCGCTTCGTTTTCGACATGCGCGATTTCCTTTATAACCACATCCTCGGGCTCTCGCTGCGCTTTTTCGGTAAAAACAGCACGGGCAAGCTGGTCAACCGCGTCATGGGCGACAGCGGCACCGTTGCGCGCATTCTTTCCTCGCAGACTTTCAGCGTGGTTTCCGACCTGGTCTGCTGCGCCTTCGCCGTCACGGCCACCTTTGCGCTCAACTGGCGCATGGCGATTTTGATCACCCTGGTCGTTGGTATTTTCCTGTTCAATTACCTGATGAACGTGAGGAAGATAAGGGAGCTTTCGGAGGATTTCTGGTGGTCCTTCGACCGGCTCTCGGGCGGCGTGCAGAACCGCCTCGTGGCGAGCGTGGCCGTCAAGACTTTCGGCACCGAGTCCCGCGAGCAGGGCATATTCCACAGCCAGGTCGGCCTGACCATGGGCCTGCGCGAAACGCTCGGCATTACCGCCCAGAACTTCTGGCTGACAACCTCCCTTATCCAGAACCTGGGCCGGGCGGTTCTTTTTTTCCTGGGCTGCGACATGGTCCTCTCGGGGAGCATGACTTACGGCGACGTGACCGCCTTCGTGGCCTACGCCATGCAGCTGCTCTGGCCCGCGGTGCGCTTTTCCGAGCTTGCGCTGCAGCTGCAGGATGTGCGCGTCGCGCTCGGCCGCATTTTCGAGGTCACCCGCGAAAAGCAGGAGGTTTTCAACGCGCCCGGGGCTTCCAGGATCACATCCCTTCGCGGCCGGGTTGATTTCGATAATGTCAGCTTCGAGTATGAAAGCGGCAACCCCGTTGTAAGCGATTTCGACCTGCACATCGCGCCGGGAGAAAGCGTGGCGCTCGTCGGCCCGACCGGCTGCGGCAAAAGCACCATCATGCTGCTCCTCATGCGCTTTTACGACGTAACCGGCGGCCGGCTGCTGATCGACGGCGTGGACGTCCGCCGCTACGACCTTCACGCCCTGCGCCGCGCTTTCGGCGTGGTGCTCCAGGACCCGATGCTCTTCAACATATCCATTGCCGACAACATCCGCTACGCCCAGCCGCACTCCACCCAGGCCGAGGTTGAGGAGGCGGCCCGGGCCGCCGAAATCCATGAGTTCATCATGACCCTGCCGGAAAAGTACCAGACCGTGCTGGGGCGCGAGGGCCTGCAGGTATCCACCGGGCAGAAACAGCGCCTGACGATCGCCCGCGCCCTGATCGGCAAGCCTTCCATCATGATCATGGACGAGGCCACCAGCGCCCTCGACAGCGAATCGGAACGGGCCATCCAGATTGCCATGGAAAGGGTCCTGAAGAACCGCACCTCGTTCGTCGTGGCGCACCGCCTCAGCACCATCCGCAACGCCAGCCGGATCATCATGCTCAAAAGCGGTAAAATCATGGAAATGGGCACGCATGCCGACCTGATGGCGCTGGCCGGCGGCCGCTACCGCGCGCTCTACGACCAGCACATGGGCAAGGAATTCATCGAGGACGACCAGTTGTGAAAACGCACCACCGCAATTACGCATTCAGGCCGCCTTACCGGCCGCGCCAGAAGGAAAAAGGGCCGGTGAGCCTTGTGTTCAGGTTCGTGCGCGAGTACGTGGCGCCATTCCGGAAAATGCTCCTGGCCTGCATCATGGTGAGTTTGCTCGATTACTGCGGTTCCTTCTACCTGCTGGCGTATTACAGCAAGGTCGTGATAGACGACATCCTCGTAGTCAGCCCGCCGGCGGTGGAAATAGCGCGGGAAAGCTTTTCGGGCAAAAGCGTGGTGGGCCTGGAGACCGGGCGCGAGAAGGAGCAGGGCCCCAGGACGACCGAGAAAATCTCGGTCAGGACCGAGAAAGTCAGGGAGCCGTTTTCATTGCGACCGCCGGGGGCGCGGCAGAAATTGTGGACGATCTTTGTGCTCTACATCCTCACGCTCGTCGGCGGCAACATGCTCACGCGCCAGGGCAAGCGGCTGCGAATCATTATCGGCCAGAGGCTGGTGCTGAAGCTGCGCGAGGACATGCACGCCAAGGTCATGCGCCTTTCGCTGTCCTATTATTCCGTGCACACTCCCGGCCGGCTGCTGGCGCGCATAATTTCCGACACCGGCGCGGTCCAGGACCAGATCATGAACATACTCATCAACGGCGTTTCCCAGGCCGTGATAGTCATCCTCGGCGCGCTGATCCTGCTCCTGATAAACTGGCAGATGATGCTGATCGTCATGCTTTCGCTGCCTTTTTACGTGATGATCTACCGCATTGCCAACCCGCTCATCATCAGGATCCACCGCGAGATGAGCCACACCAACACCTGCCTCTGGGGGCTCGTTTCCCAGAAGCTCGACGCCGTGCGCATGATCCAGGCCTGCAACCGCGAGAAGGAAGAAAGGCTCAACTTCCACCGGCTGGCGGCCTGCTACCTGCGCGATTCGCTCACCCAAAACAGGATCGAGGCCACCGCCAACAGCCTCGGCTCCAGCCTGAGCGGACTGACCAGCGGCGTGATCGTGTTCCTGTACGGTATTTACCAGGTGCTCGAAAACAACCTTTCCCTCGGCGAGATGATGTACGCCTGGGGCACGGCCTGCGCCCTTTTCGGGCCGATCCTTGAAATAAGCCACCTGAACGCCACTTTCGCCAACCTGCTGGTCTACCTGCGCCGGCTGGCCGAGGTGCTCGACGAGCCGGTCAAAATTGCGGACGCATCCGATGCGGTCGATTTGCCCGTGCCGCTGCGGCGGGGCATTTCCGTCAACAATATCCGCTTCCGTTACGACCCGGCCGGCGAGGACGTTTTGAAGAACGTGAACCTTTCCGTCCCGGCCGGGACCTGGCTGTGCATCGTCGGCGCCAGCGGCAGCGGCAAGAGCACGCTCCTGCATCTCATCGCCCGCCTCTGCGAGCCCGAAGCCGGCACAATCCTCTGCGACGACGTGCCCCTCCAGAACATCAAACTGGCCTCGCTGAGAAAAAACATGGCGCTGGTACCGCAGGAAGCCCAGATCATCAGCGGCACGATCAGGGAAAACATCTGCTACGGCTGGCCGGACGCCGGCCCGGCGCGCATCATCGCCGCGGCAAAGGCGGCCGAGTTCCACGACTTTATCATGACCATGCCGGCCAAATACGAAACCGTGGTGGGCGAGAAGGGCACGACCCTTTCCGGCGGCCAGAAGCAGCGCCTGTCGCTGGCGCGCGCCCTGATCACCGACCCGGAGGTGCTGCTGCTGGATGACTGCACCTCGGCGCTGGACGCCGAAACCGAAAAGAAAATACAGGGGACGCTCGCGCGGATCATGGCAGGCAAGACGGCCGTGATAGTTTCCCAGCGCATTTCCATGGCGCGGCTCTGTCCCAAGATCTGCGTCCTTGAAAACGGGGTGGTGGCCGATGCCGGCTCGCACGCCGAGCTCATCGCGCGCGAAGGCTTTTACGCCAGGCTCAATGCCAGGCAGACGGAGTGACGGCGCTGAAATTGCACGGCCATTGTGCAAT